>NZ_RKLY01000001.1 GCF_004745525.1 Companilactobacillus suantsaicola
AAAGTTGGCAAGATTATTATCATATCCAACTGAATACCAAAAAAACACGATAGGAATTCCATATTTTATGGAAATTTCTATCGTGTTTTTTTAGAATCGGGAGTTATGTCCCGAACTCTCTTTTTGTATGAATATGCCTTTAGGCCTAGTTGAGTGCGCCAAAGCGTGCGAAACAAAAATCCACCTGCTGTGCGGGTGGGCGTTAATTCGTTATACGAAAACGCCTCCATTAGTTATAAAATGTAGGTGCTGAAGCCAAACATTTTAAAAACCAAAGGAGACGCTTATTATGGCGAATAAACTCAATAGTCTTGCGCATACCAAATGGTTGTGCAAATACCATATCGTATTCATTCCAAAGTATAGAAGAAAAATCATTTACAATCAATATCGAAGAGATTTACAAGAATATATAAGACTTTTGTGTAAGTACAAAGGTGTAGAAATAATTGAAGGTCATATGATGCCGGATCACGTACATTTGTTGTTAAGTATTCCACCCAAAATAAGCGTAGCGAGTTTTATGGGATATTTAAAAGGTAAAAGTGCATTGATGATGTTTGATAAACATGCAAATTTAAAATATAAATTTGGAAATAGACATTTCTGGGCAGAAGGATATTACGTGACTACCGTGGGCTTAAATGAGGCAACAATTACGAAATATATTCGTGATCAAGAAAAGAAAGATAGAGTAACAGATAAACTGATATCTCACGAGTATGAAGACCCCTTTAGGGGTGGCAAGAAGTAAGAACACCACTTAAAGTGGTAAGCAATAGAGATAAGAGCAGTTTGGCTTTAGTGGAACACAAAAGCCAGCGCCTTGAGACGCTGGCTGGTAATAGAGGCTTATAGCCTCAGAGAAAACCACCCGTTTTACGGGTGGTTTTTATTTATTTTCTAGGTTTCTTGATAGATTTGTTATCAAGATCAGTTCTAACTACTAGTACATCACAAGCAGCTGTTCTAGTTACATATTCAGTAACTGAACCGATCAATAATCTTTCCATAGCGTTGAGACCAGTAGCACCGATCATAATCAAATCAACGCCTAACTTCTTTGGAAAATCAGTTGCGATGATTGATTTTGGAGCACCGTATTCAATACTATAGTCAATTTCGTCTAATCCGGCATCCTTAGCCGTTTTAACGTAACTTTTTACGGTTTCCTTAGCTTTTTCTGTAATTTGTTCAACCATTGTTGAATCGAAGCTAGAGACGTTCTGAAAGGCCCTAGTATCGATAACGTGAAGTAAGTGGACGGCAGCGTTATTTCTTTTGGCTACTTCGACCGCTTTCTTGAAAGCTAATTCTGCCTCAAATGAACCATCAATTGGTACGAGAATGTTTTTATATTGTTGTAACATAAGTATCACCCCGTTAGTGTAGTATTACTGCTTTTATACTTTCATTTTAGTTGATTGAGACCAATAAATACAGTCATCAGCGAATATTTGCCAAATAAATTGAAAAGGCTGCCGCAATCAAACTACCCAAGATTAAAGTAATTAGATTCATTTCCTTAGTTCCAATCAATAAAACGACAACGCCTAAAATTGATACTAATACTAGTAAGACACTAGTAAAGCGCATGATATTTTTCATCGTCAAATTTTCATTAGGCGAATAGATCAAAAACTTTTTATCACTGTGAGACCACAATGTGTATGCTAATGCTAAGAGAAAAATAATAAAAAATATCATTAGTACTTTAATTATCATGAATATTCTAACCCCGTTTTGAATTCTTTTTCCATTCTTGTATTTGTTGCAGACGCATGTTTAAGGCCTGCTCATATTTACCAGTCGCGTTTGGTTGGTAATATTTCTTATTAACCAAATTATCGGGTAAATATTGTTGATCGACCCAAGAATTAGGATAATTATGAGGATATTTATAGTCAATCCCGTGACCTAACTTTTTAGCACCAGAGTAATGAGCATCCTTTAAATCATCCGGAATTGAGTTTGCGTGACCACTACGAACGTCAGCTAACGCACTATCGATTGCTGCCATACCAGAATTTGATTTTGGACAAAGACATAAATCGATAACAGCATCTGCTAACGGAATCCTAGCTTCCGGCAAACCGACCATTTGTGCAACCTGTGCGGCTGAAACTGCTCGGGTACATGCTTGCGGATTGGCTAATCCAACATCTTCATAAGCACAAACTAGTAAACGTCTGATGGCACTAGTCAATTCACCGGCCTCAAGTAAACGAGCCAAATATAAGAGAGCAGCATTTGGATCACTGCCACGAATTGACTTTTGAAAGGCTGAAATAACGTCGTAATGGCTGTCACCATTTTTATCAGCGGAAATAGCCTTTCTTTGGATTGATTCTTCAATTGCCTGTAAGTCGATGTGAATCAAATCATTTTCATCGGGTTTAGTTGATAAAACCGACAATTCCAGACCATTTAAGATGCTTCGTAGGTCGCCATTGGTTGAATTAACTAACAAATCTAAGGCATTTTCATCTAATTCGACGTTGTACTTGCCTAATCCATTCTTATCGTCATTTAAAGCACGTTTAACAGCTTTTTTTAGATCAGCACTATCAAGTGGGTGCAATTCGAAAATTTGCACACGAGAGCGAATAGCAGGGCTAATGTTGATATATGGATTTTCAGTAGTGGCACCGATTAAAATAATTGAACCACTTTCTAGTAATGGTAAGAGAAAATCTTGTTTGGTTTTGTCTAGGCGGTGAATTTCGTCAAGCAACAAAACTACCGTGCCACTCATTTTTGCTTCTTCAGCAACGATTTGCAGATCTTTTTTGCTGTCAGTTGCAGCATTTAGTTTTCTAAAAGCGTATTTGGTGCTTCCAGCAATTGCACTAGCAATACTAGTTTTACCAATCCCAGGAGGACCGTAAAGAATCATTGATGAAAGCATCTTGGCTTCAACCATGCGCCGAATAATTTTATGTGGACCGACTAAGTGTTGTTGCCCAACGACTTCATCAATATTTGTCGGTCGCATTCGATATGCTAATGGTTTTTGCATAATTCCTCCTATATAATTAATATGTATATTTTACATCAAAGGACTGAGAACATGTTTGATAAAAAAGATTTTCAAGTTTTCAATGATGATACTTTGGACGGACGATTGAATTTGATCAAAAGCCAACTTGATCCTAAATTCGAGTTATTCGGTCAAGACTTATTGAAAGCACTCGAAACAGAATATCAGCAACAGTTTTTTATGAAGATTGCTAAGCACCAACGTCGGACAAAAAATCCACCTCCCGATACTTGGTTAGCAATCAATCAAGATAAAAAGGGCTATAAGAAGACGCCTCACTTGGAATTTGGCTTGTGGCCTGATCGATATTTCATTACGTTTAGCTTGTTGGCAGATATTCGTAATAGAAATAATTATTATCCAATATTAAATGAGTATCAAAATAAAATCATAACAGAAGGTTGGGGAGTGTCAAATGATCATACCTCCAGCACTTTGAAAAAGTCAGCTGATTTTGAGCAAGTAATTGCCCATTATCAAAAAGTTAAGTCGAGTGATTTGGTGGTTGGTTTCGAGTTACTCAAAGATGATCCAATCGTTTCAGAAGGAAACTATGATCAGATGCTAAAAGATAAATTTCTTCAATTGAGTAAGTATTTAGTTATTTTTAACCAGGAAGTAGATAGATAAATTTTAGAAAGTGTAATTCTTTTGTTATTGTAGGTGGTTAAATGCCGTCTTCCGCAACAGCTCGGGGAAACGCTGGAACGCTGTGGGCACGACTTGAAACTACCGCAAAGTGCGCGGCATTTCCAAGCTCGGCCTTCTACGTAAGCGCTGAAGCGCTAAGTAGAATTTCACGGCTGAGCATTTCCCCGAGCTGTTGCTCCAGACTGGATTTCAGATTTTTGCGGTATTTCTGTAAATTCTGAAGTGAATTCGATTCTATTCAGAATTAATGGAAAATTGGTTTATGGTCTGGATACGTTATTGTGTTTCAAATTTTAATTGATTTAATTTAGTAAAAAAATAATAGAGGGTCTTACTAGAATTGCGATAAATGCATAAGTAAGATCCTCTTTTTTATTGCTGTTACGTATATTTTGAATAGGGAAGATAATGACAATTAAGATACAAAGCTCCAAATTCGAATAGAACTACTATTTTTAAAGGAATGGAAAGCAAATAAACTATAAAAGTGAAATTCAGTCCGGAATAGCAAAGCCGATTTGGCTCAGCCGCCAAATTCTTGTTAGTGCTTTAGCACTTACAAGAAGGCCTAGTTTTGAGATTTTGCGTACTTTGCAAAAGCTCAAAATAGTGCCGGCAGCGTTCCAGCCAAAATCGGCTTTGCTATGGAGGACGGCATACTTCACGCCCCCCAAAAAAAACAACAAAAAAAATACATCCACCAATAAGTGAATGTATTTTTGACCAAAATATTAAAGAATTTGGTTGTAGTATTCAACGATCAATGATTCGTCGACATTTGGTTCTAGTTCGTCACGTTCTGGAACACGTACAAGTGAACCAGTCAATGTGTTGTCATCGAAAGTAACGAAACCAGGACGACCAACAACGTTTTCAAGGTTATCCTTAACGATTGCAAGGTCCTTTGACTTTTCACGAAGGCTGATCTTTTGACCAACTTTAACTTCGTATGAAGGAATATCAACGCGTTTGCCATCAACAGTGATGTGACCATGGTTTACAAGTTGACGAGCTTGTGGACGTGAGCTTGCTAAACCTAAACGGTAAACTAAGTTATCCAATCTTTCTTCAAGAAGGATCATTAAGTTAACACCGTGGATTCCTTCCATTTTACCGGCACGGTTAAATAGGTTACGGAATTGACGTTCGTTAACATCATACATGAAACGTAACTTTTGCTTTTCAGCTAATTGTTGACCGTATTCTGAAATCTTACGACGGCCACCGTTTGGTCCATGTTGACCAGGGGCGTAGTTTCTACGGGCAATTTCTTTACCTGTACCTGAAAGTGAAATTCCTAAACGACGTGATAATTTCCAACGAGGTCCTGTATATCTTGACATAAAATAAATTCCTCCAAAATGTTTGTCTGGAGTAAAATAATTAACTAGGACTTAGCATTCGTGCAGTTATCGTTACAAGTTTCGCCGTGCGCAGCCACAGGTTACTAATTGAACTAAATCGTCGATAACTGTTGACGTTCTTGCCGTCCTTTGCTGCATATTTTACACGAAGACTAGTGTAACGTGATTGATATCAATTGTCAAAGGTAATTTTTTTCTAATAGTTTAAAACTTTATTATGAAAATTCGATAGCACTAATAATAGTAATAATATTTGGTATAATTTCTTAAAGATAAGACTGAATTGTCATTAGGGGTGTAAAAGTGTTTGCAATTATTATTGGAATAATCTTAGTCATCTTGGTCTTCTTATGGTATATGTGGTTCTTGCAGAAGAAGAATGCCGCCACACTGAATAAGTTAAAGGATCAGACCGACCGATTAAAAAAAGCTAAATTAGATGAAAAAATTGAAAAACTTGAGCAAATGAAGCTAGCCGGAGCAAGTAGTGATCGTTTCCACCAACTAGAAACTTCCTATAGAAAACAAATCGATCAAGTTTTTCCAGATATTTTAAAGGAAATCAGAAGTGCTGAGTATAAGAATACTGAATTTAAAGTCTTTGGCTCTGCTAACGAATTGAAAAAGGTAACTTCTGAAGTTGATAGTTTTGAAAAAGAATTAAGTGAAACTTCTAAAGGATTTGAAGATCTCTTAGTCAGCAATGAACTCAATGCAACTCACAGTGAAGAATTGCAAAAGCAATATCAAACCCTCAGAAAACAAGTTTTAACACAATCCTTTAATTATGGTCCGGCAACAGAACGTTTGGAAGATGAATTGTCAGAGATTGCCAATTTGTTAGACAAAGAGAAACAATTGACTAATAAAGGGGATCACATTGAGGCAAGTCAATATTTAGATGATGTTAAGTTGAAATTAGGATTAATTACTGATCAATTAAAGGTGATTGAACCTTTGTATCATGATCTCAATGAAGTTTTCCCAGGTCAAATCGATGAAATCAAGTTTGTCTATCAAAAAATGGTTAAGCAATATTATCAATTTCAGGCTGATATCGATCAATTGATTGCCGACGTTCAAGCGGAACTCGATGAATCTAATACTAAATTAGGTGATTTAAATTTTGACGCCGTCAATACTAATAATGAAGATATTAAACAAAGAATCGACGACCTTTATGAAACTTTGACTTTGGAAATTGATGGTAAGAAGTCGGTTCTAAAGGAACAAAAACCAGTTTTAGACTATTTGAATCATGCAGTTTTCCAACACAATCGCTTAGATAAGCGAATTCGTAAATTGCAAGAAGGCTATATTTTAACGGACAAAACAGTTAAGACGTTTAATGACAATTTGCAATTACTCAATGAAGTTCGCAGTGAATATGATAGTGATGTGCAAAGTATCGCTGACAAACAAGTGATCTTTTCAGAAGTTAAGGAAGACTTCAAAGAAATTGTGAAACATTTGGATGATATTGAAGCCAGTGAAAAAACAATCAATGATGACTTGAATCAAATGTTATCAAGTGAACAAATTGCACGTGGTAGTGTTGATGATTATGCCAAACGTTTAGAGATTCAAAAGAAAATGGTCGAACAGTTGCGTTTGAATGGTTTGCCAGATGACTATTTGGATTATTTCTACATGGTTTACGATGAAATCAACAAATTGTATGACGAATTAGATGCAGATCAGATTAATATGGAAGATATCAGTAAACAAGTCATCGTTACCCAGGAAGATTTGAGCAATCTAATCGAAAAGACTAAGAAGTTGAAGTATAACGTCTTACTTTGTGAGAAACTCTTGCAATATGCTAACCGTTACGCCAATAAGAACCCTGAGTTTACAGATCAGTTAGTTAGAGCTCGAGCACTGTTTGATACCGATTATAATTATGATGAAGCTGTGGAAGTGATTTCAAAAGCACTTGAGGAAGTTGAATCAGGTTCAGTTGCTCGAATAAAAGAAACAATTAATGCATAATGGTATAGTTTTGTGTTAAGTTATAAGAGATAAAATTTTAGGCCTTCTAGGCCTTTTTATTTTGGTGAGGCAGAAATGATATATTTTGATAATAGTGCAACAACAAAAGTTAATGATTCTGTTTTGAAAACTTACAATGCTGCTAGTGAGCAATACTTTGGTAATCCTTCTAGTTTGCATAAATTAGGTTTGAAAGCATATGAATTGTTAGAAACTTCTCGTAAACAAATTGCGAGTCAATTAGGTTTTAAACAAGATGAGGTTGTTTTCACCAGTGGTGGTACAGAGGGGAATAACTGGATCATCAAAGGTACAGCATTCAAGAAGCGTGAATTCGGTAAACATATTATCACTACTGAAATTGAGCATCCTTCGGTCCTTAATACGATGCATCAGCTTGAAGAATTAGGATTTGAAGTGACTTATTTACCAGTTGATAAAACTGGTCACATTAGTGCGGATGATTTGAAGAAAGCTATCAGAAAAGATACAATTCTAGTTTCGACTATGGCTGTCAACAATGAAATCGGGGCAATTCAACCAATTCATGAGATTGCTAAGGTTTTGAAAGATTATCCAAGTATCAGTTATCACGTCGATTCAGTCCAAGCAATTGGTAAGAATCTACAGGATAAATTTATGGATCCAAGAGTTGATTACTATACTTTCTCTGGTCACAAGTTCCATGCACCACGTGGAATTGGTTTTATTTACATGAAGGAAGGTAAGCAATTGGAGCCACTGATGGCAGGTGGTGGTCAAGAATCTAACCTTCGTAGTGGAACTGAAAATACCCCTGCAATTGCCGGAATGGCTAAAGCTATTCGGTTGTTGAAGGAAAATGAAGCTCAAAAAGCTGACAAGATGGAACACCTAAAGGAAAAATTAGTTAACCACTTGAAGACTTTGGATAACGTTCACGTATTTTCACAAATTGGCGATGATTTTGCCCCACACATTATTTGTTTTACTTTAGATGGTGTTCGTGGTGAAACGATTGTCCATACTTTTGAGGAACGTGATATTTACATTTCCACAACTAGTGCTTGTTCTTCTAAAAAAGGCTTGGAATCTGGTACTTTAAAGGCAATGAATGTTCAAGAAAAAGTTGCTACTAGCGCAGTACGTGTCAGTCTTGACGAAAGCAATACTGAAAGTGAAATGGATGAATTTATTAAGAATTTGGATGAGATTCATGATCATTTCCAAATTTTGAATTAGGAGATTTAAATGGAATATACTGAAATTATGGTTCGTTACGGCGAACTATCAACTAAGGGTAAGAATCGTAAGAGCTTCATTGACCGCCTACACGGTAACGTCGCTAAAGTGCTCAAGAATTACCCAGATCTTAGAATGAAACCACATCGTGACCGTCTACACATTCAATTGAACGGTACCGATGCAAAACCAGTCATGGAAAAGTTAAAGAATGTTTTCGGAATTCAAACTTTTTCACTCAGTGTTAAAGTGTCACGTGATTTTGAAGATGTGAAGAAAAAAGCCGTTGAAATGATGCATGAGGCTTACAAACCTGGCATGAGTTTCAAAGTTGGAACTAAACGTGCCGATCACACTTATGAATTCGATACTAATCAAATCAACTTACAACTAGGGGATGCAATTTGTGAAGCCTTTCCTGGTATTGATGTTGAAATGAAAAAGCCCGATATCAAAATTTCGGTCGAAGTCAGACAAGATGGCATTTATCTGTCTTATTTGACAATCAAGGGTGCCGGCGGTTTGCCAGTTGGTACAGCTGGAAAAGCTATGTTAATGCTATCTGGCGGAATTGATTCACCCGTTGCAGGTTACTTAGCTATGAAGCGTGGTGTTGACATCGAAATGGTTCACTTCTTTAGTCCACCATATACTTCAGAACAAGCTTTGAATAAAGCCAAGGAATTAACTTCTAAATTGACTGCCTTTGGTGGCAACATTAAATTTATCGAAGTTCCTTTTGCCGAGATTCAAGAAACTATCAAAGCTGGAGTTCCTGAAGGTTACTTGATGACAATTCAACGTCGTTTCATGTTGAGATTGACTGATTTGATCCGTGAAAAGGAAAATGGTCTAGCAATCTTTAATGGTGAGGCAGTTGGTCAAGTGGCTTCTCAAACACTTGAGAGTATGGCAGCTATCAATGACGTAACGACTACACCAATTTTGCGTCCCGTAGCAACGATGGATAAGACAGAGATCATTCGTTTGGCTGAAAAAATCGATACCTTCAATTTGTCGATTCAACCATTCGAAGATTGCTGTACCGTCTTTGCCCCACCAGCACCAAAGACCCGTCCTAATATCGAAAAGACTCGTAAATTTGAAAGTTCTCTCGATATTGACGGCTTGATTCAACGAGCAATGGACGGAATTAAGATCACAACTATCGAACATGGCGACAAGTTCATGGAAAGTGATCAAGAAAACATCAATAGTTTACTGTAAAAATTAATTGACGTTTCACAAAGAATGATTTATCATCAGTTTATCAGCTATGACCAGGAGGGTTGATTAGTCAGATTTCAGAGAAGGCATGTGGTTGCGAATTGCCGAATCAAGCTAATCAATTGTTACCTGTGAGCTATCTAAATGATCGGGCCACCGTTATCTGTTGAGTGAAGAGTCAATTTGACTCTTAATTTAGGTGGTACCGCGAGTCTTCGTCCTATTGGGATGAAGGCTCTTTTTTGTATAGTAGGTTTTTTGAGGATTCTTTTTAAGTTAAGACCGTACTAGTTGGAATCAACTAGATTGCAATCTTTTAAACTTTTATTTTAAATTTTTTAAATTGTGTTCAACATTAGGATAACTTCTCTCTTATTGAATTAAGTAAAATTAAGTAATAAGGGATGTTATCTAGTCTGGAGCACAAGCCCTGTGATGACTCAGCCGCCAAATTCTTGTTAGTGCTTTAGCACTTACAAGAAGGCCTAGTTTTGAGATTTTGCGTACTTTGCAAAAGCTCAAAATAGTGCCGGCAGCGTTCCAGCTCATCACAGGGCTTGTGCGGAAGACGGAATCTTACGCTATCCAAAATAAAGAAAGAATCTATAAATACATACATACTTTTTAATTAATATAATCAAACACGGAGGAATCAACATGAGAGAAATTGATATGGATACAAAATACAACCCTCAAGAAGTTGAAGCTGGTCGTTACCAAACTTGGTTAGATGACGATGATTTCAAACCTTCTGGAGACAAGAAAGCTAAACCTTATTCAATCGTTATCCCACCACCAAATGTTACTGGTAAATTGCACTTAGGACATGCTTGGGATACAACGATTCAAGATACTTTGATTCGTTATAAGAGAATGCAAGGTTTCGATACACTTTATCTTCCAGGAATGGATCATGCCGGTATCGCTACGCAGGCTAAAGTTGAAGCAAAATTACGTGAACAAGGTGTAACTCGTTATGACCTTGGTCGTGAAAAATTTGTTCAAGAAGTATGGAACTGGAAAGATGAATTCGCCAAAATTATCAAATCACAATGGGGTAAATTAGGTTTATCACTTGATTACTCACGTGAACGTTTTACCCTTGATGAAGGTTTATCTAAAGCTGTTCGTAAAGTCTTTGTTAAGTTGTACAACGAAGGTTTGATCTATCGTGGCGAATACATTATCAACTGGGATCCACAACTTCAAACAGCTTTGTCAGATATTGAAGTTATTCACCAAGATGATCAAGGTGCCTTCTATCACGTTAAATATCCATTCGCTGACGGTTCAGGTTTCATTGAAATTGCGACAACTCGTCCCGAAACAATGTTTGGTGATGTTGCTGTGGCTGTTGCACCAGATGATGAACGCTACAAGGATATTGTTGGAAAAGAAGTTGTTGTGCCACTAGTTGATCGTAAGATTCCAATCATCACTGATCACTACGTTGATAAGTCATTTGGTACTGGTATGGTTAAGATCACACCTGCTCATGACCCTAACGACTTTGCTGTTGGAAATCGTCACGATCTCAAACGAATCAACACAATGAATGCTGATGGAACAATGAACGAAAATGCTGGTAAATACAATGGCATGGATCGTTTTGACGCCCGTAAGGCAATCGTTAAGGACTTACAAGACCAAGGCTACATGATCAACATCGAACCATATGTTCACAGTGTTGGACATTCAGAACGTTCCGGTGTTCAAGTTGAACCAAGACTATCAACCCAATGGTTCGTTAAGATGAAGCCACTTGCTGAAATGGCTTTGAAGAATCAACAAGGCGACAATAAGGTAAACTTTGTTCCCGATAGATTCGAAGATACATTCACGCAATGGATGGATAACGTTCATGACTGGGTTATCTCTAGACAATTGTGGTGGGGACATCAAATTCCTGCTTGGTATAACAAGAAGACTGGCGAAACTTATGTTGGTGAAGAAGCTCCTAAGGATATTGAAAACTGGGATCAAGAATCAGATGTGCTTGATACATGGTTCTCAAGCGCTTTGTGGCCATTTTCAACGATGGGTTGGCCTGATACTGACTCAGCAGACTTCAAGCGTTACTTCCCAACTAATACCTTAGTTACTGGTTACGATATTATCTTCTTCTGGGTTTCTCGAATGATTTTCCAAAGTTTGAAATTCACTGGTGAAAAGCCTTTTGATCATGTAGTTATTCACGGTTTGATTCGTGACGAACAAGGTCGCAAGATGAGTAAGTCATTAGGTAACGGAATCGATCCAATGGATGTTATCAAAAAGTACGGTGCCGATGCACTTCGTTGGTTCTTACTAAATGGCTCAACTCCAGGTCAAGATACTAGATTTAGTTATGACAAGATGGATTCAGCTTGGAACTTCATCA
Source organism: Companilactobacillus suantsaicola (assembly GCF_004745525.1). GTDB lineage: Bacteria > Bacillota > Bacilli > Lactobacillales > Lactobacillaceae > Companilactobacillus > Companilactobacillus suantsaicola. Next base: position 11,876 of record NZ_RKLY01000001.1, read on the forward strand.
ATAAGATTTGGAACGCTTCACGTTACGTTATCATGAACTTAGACGATGATACTCCAGCTATGGATGACCTTTCTAAAGTAACTAGTTATGACTTATCAGATAAATGGATTTTAGCTAAGTTGAATCAAACTGTTAAAGAGGTTAACCGTTTGATGGATAGCTTTGAGTTTGGTGAAGTTGGCCGTAATCTTTACAACTTTATTTGGAACGATTTCTGTGATTGGTATATTGAAATGAGTAAAGCAACTTTGACAGGGGATGACGAAGCTGCTAAGAAGCAAAAGAAGATGCTTTTGACTTATGTTCTTGATCAAACTCTACGTTTGATGCACCCAATCATGCCATTCGTAACTGAAAAGATTTGGTTAACGATGCCTCACAATGGTAAGACTATTATGCATGCTAAGTATCCTGAATATCAAAAGGACTTAGACAACGCCGATGCTATGGATCAAATGGATGTTTTGATCGACTTAATCAAGTCACTCAGAAAGATTCGTTTGGAAGCTAATGCACCAATGTCTAAAGCCGTTGATATTTTGATCAAGCCTCAAGATGAAAAAGTTAAAGATGTTATCTTGAATAATAAAGAATACATCGACCGCTTCATGCATCCAAAGGACTTGCAAGTTGATACTGACATCAAAGCACCAGCTCTTGCGATGACTTCCGTTACAAACGGGGCTGAATTGTACGTTCCACTAGCAGAACTAATCAACATTGATGATGAAATTGCTCGTCAAAATGAAGAGAGTCAAAAACTAGATAAAGAGATTGAACGTATCAACAAGAAATTGTCTAACAAAAACTTTGTTGCTAAAGCTCCTGAGAAAGTTGTTAATGAGCAAAAAGAAAAATTAGCTGATTATCAATCACGTCAAGCAAAAGTTCAACAAAGAATTCAACAATTGCAAGATAATAAGTAAAAAATGAGTATATAATATTGGGGTTGGCAGATGTCCAACCCTTTTTCTTTAATAAAAATTGGAGATTTTCGAATTGTTAAATACTTATCAAGAAGCAATCGCTTATATTCATGGATTGCCGAAATTTCATCGCACTAATAATTTAGATAATATTAAAAAAGCCTTGCATGAATTAGGTGATCCGCAAAATAGTTATGAAACGATTCACGTAACAGGAACGAATGGCAAGGGGACAACTAGTAATTTTTTAGCCAATCTGTTTGAAGCAGACGGCAAAAGAGTTGGATTGTTCATTTCACCGTATGTCAAAGTTTTTAATGAACGGATTCAAATCAATCATCAAAATATTCCCAACGATGATCTGTTGAAGACGGTTAATTATTTGATTACTAAAATTGGTGAAATTTCTCTAGCAGAATTCGAGTTTGTCACCGTTTTGGGCTATTATTACTTTCGTGATCGGGTTGATATTGCGGTAATTGAAGCGGGTATCGGTGCTAGACATGATAAAACCAATGTCATCGTACCCCAAGTTTCAGTCATCACTTCAATTGATTTGGATCATGAGAAATTAATTGGGCCGACCTTGCGAGATATTGCTTTTGAAAAAGCAGGCATTATTAAACCACAAAAACCGATTGTCACAGGATTTCTACAAACTTCAGTCAGTGATATTATTGAAGATGCTGCATCTCAAAATGAAAGTTTATTATTAAGATTCGGTCAGAATTTTGACATCAAAAAAATAATTATAAAAAATTTGAAAATATCATTTACATATTATGACGATAAGGTAACAATTGAAGATATACATTGTGATGGTTTTGAAAAGACAACCGTGATGAACGCTGCAATTGCCATTCAAGCTTTTATTCAATATAAAAGAAATCATAATCAAACGATAGATTCTGAATTAATTAAAGCTAGTCTTGATAAGAATCATCTGTTAGGTCGAGCACAAATAGTTCAAAAGCAGCCTTTGATTATGATGGATGGAGCACATAATATTTCAGCCGTTTACAATTTAATAAATTCTTTGAATACAATTTATGAAAATAAAGATATAATTGTTTTGTATGCTGGAATGAAGGATAAGGATCGAAGTGATATCTTGGAGGAATTGACACCCAAGGTAAAACACGTTTACGTTACGACTCTTGATATGCAGCGTTCGGCCGACATGAGTGATTATGATTTAGCAAGTTATAACAATGTCACTTTTGTTGAAAATTACCATCAAGAATTACAGAAAATAATTGAAAGTTTGACTGACCAACAAATGTTGTTGATCACCGGATCTTTTTATTTGATTTCAGAGCTAGAGAATTATTTTGCGTAATTTCAATGTATGATGATAAATTTAAGAGAAAAGATTTTACTACATGGTGCTAGCACGTTAAAAAACGAAGAATTGCTAGCCGTTATAATAGGTAACGGGACGAAGAAAAATAATGTCTTAGACTTGGCCAGAAAAATAGTTGTTGATTCGGGTAGTTTAAATTTGAATTTGGAACAGCTTATGGCTTTTAATGGTATTGGAGTGGCTCAGGCATGCAAAATTTTGGCCGCAATCGAGCTGGGTACTAGAAAAGTCGAGTCTGACACGATTTCTAAAGGCGTTGTTTCAGTCGACGATGTTGGCAAACACTTAATAAATAAAATAGGTAACGCTCCACAGGAAAAATTAATTGCTGTTTACTTGAATAATAGCTATCACTTAATTGATGAGAAGGTTATTTTTATGGGAACGGTTGATTCCGCGACAGTCCATCCTCGGGATGTTTTGCGCGAAGCCTTGAAGATTTCGGCGACACAAGTCGTGATTGCACATAATCATCCGAATGGTTCTTTGATGTTTTCCAAAAATGACTGTGAATTCAGCCAAAGACTAAAAGAAGGCTGTTCGATAGTAGGAATTAATTTGTTAGATCATCTGATTATTACAAAAAAATCTTATTCGAGTTTAAAGAGTTTAAATTTAATTTAGGATATGATTTCGTCATACTTTAAATCAGTATTTTGTATGATATAATTTTGATTAGCGTAAAATGTGGTGTGTACTTTAAAGGAGAGAAATAAATTGTTTGGTATTGGATCAAAGAAGCTCGGCATAGATTTAGGAACGGCAAATACTTTAGTTTATGCTGAAGGCAAAGGTATCGTGTTGAACGAACCTTCAGTTGTCGCAAAAAATAATAATACAGGAGAAATAGTTGCAGTTGGATCAGATGCACGTGAGATGATTGGACGTACACCTGGTAGTATCTCAGCTATTCGTCCAATGCGTGATGGTGTAATTGCCGATTACGACACAACGGCAGCTATGATGAAGTACTTCATTGAAAAGACTGCTAATAACTCCAAACCATCCGTTATGGTTTGTGTACCAAGTGGTGTTACAGAAGTCGAAAAGAGAGCTGTTATCGAAGCTACTCAACATGCTGGAGCACGTGAAGCTTATGTGATCGAAGAACCATTCGCCGCAGCTATTGGTGCAGGACTTCCAGTTATGGATCCAACTGGTAACATGGTCGTTGATATTGGTGGTGGTACTACTGATGTTGCTACAATTTCATTAGGTGGTATCGTTTCATCACGTTCGATCCGTGTCGCTGGTGATAAGTTCGATGAATCAATTTCAGCTTACATCAAGTCAAATTACAACTTGCAAATTGGTGAAAGAACCGCCGAAGATGTTAAGATCCAAATCGGTTCTGCCTCAATTGAAAAGGCTAAAGAAATTGATTCAATGCAAATCCGTGGTCGTGATTTAGTTACTGGATTGCCTAAGACAGTTCAATTAACTGGCGTAGATATTGCGACTGCTATTCATGAAAATGTCGAAGAGATCATTGAAACAATCAAGGAAACTCTTGAAGAAACTTCTCCTGAAATTGCTGCCGACGTTATCGATCATGGTATCGTCTTAACTGGTGGTGGAGCACTATTGCATCACTTGCCAGAAGTTATTTCAGAAGCAACTGGAGTCCCTGTATTCATTGCTCAAGACCCACTAGATTGTGTGGCCATCGGTACTGGAGAATCACTTAAAAATATCGATGTAATGCGTCGCCAAAAATAAGCGGGTTAATCCCGTTTTTTTTATTTGATCTACTAGGAGGAAGCAATGCAAAAATTTTTTTCAAATAAAAAATTAATTATTTTAATGATACTTATTATTGTGACTTTTGGTTTATTGGCGATCACTGTAAATATTCGTGATAAAAAGAATACACCGCCAGTAGTCCAACAAGTCGGTAATGATGTCGTCAGTGTCGTCGGAGGAGTCTTTGCCTATCCAACGAATGCTGTAAAAAATGCTACCTCAGAATTCTCTGATTTATATAACACTTATTCTGAAAACAAGCGTTTGAAAGAAAGAATCGGTGAACTAGCTCAAAATCAGGCTAAACTAGAGGTAGTTCAAGATGAAAATAAGAAATTGAAGCAAGAATTGAAGTTAAACAGTACCTTGACGGATTACAGTACAGTCAATGCTTCTGTTTTGTCACGCTCACCAAGTAGTTGGCAAAATTATTTGACGATCAATCGTGGAACAACTAGTGGTATTAAAAAGAATATGCCGGTCATGTCTGGTAAAGGATTGATTGGTCGAATCGTTGAAGCTGATAAGATCAGTTCTAAAGTTGAATTGATTTCAACAAACAATGAATTAAACGATAAGTTTGCTGCCGAAATCATTGGTAACAACAAGAATATTACTGGTGTTGTCAGTCGTTATGACAGTGACACTGGTGATTTAGTTATGGAAAATGTTAATTCCACAAAAGATATTAAAAAAGGCCAAAGTGTTATTACCTCTGGATTGGGTGGTTTAACGCCACGTGGACTATACATTGGTAAAGTTTATGGTATTAAAAAAGATAATTACGGGATGACAAATTCAGTTTACATTACACCAGCAGCTGAATTGAGAAACTTCACAGTTGTGACAGTTATCAAGTCTTCTGTACACGGTGAAGAGTAATGACAATAAAAAATCGGAAGATTTTTGGACAAGTATTATTCATTTTAATAGCATTTTACTTAGATGGTTTGATGAAATGGGCCTTTTTGAATAATATGAATCGTGGAACTGTCATAATTTTGCCGCAACTAATGTTGATGGCAATCGTAATGTTGACAATGCGAATTGAAGATCGTCGACAATTGATTATTTATGGAGTAGTTTTTGGCGTGATTTACGACTCTTACTACTATGGGATTATTGGATTGTATACAGTTTTATTGCCACTTTTGATGGTAGGAATCGATCATTTTAGATTCCTTTTGATCAAAAATAATATGGGTTATGATCTATCCATTTATTTTTTGGCTTTGACTTTTTTACAATCTGGTATTTATTTGTTAGAAAAATTATTGCAACAAACTAGTACAGATGCATTAGATTTCATCACTTTCACTTTGGGACCAACTTTACTTTGGAATATTTTGGTGTTCTTTCTCCTGTATGTTCCACTGGCTAAGTTGTCTGAATGGTTGGTGAAATATCGGAGGGATAAGTAAATGAGTGACATCATTTTAAAAGGTGGTAAAGATGGTTTTTCAGTCATATTTAGTGATTTAGCCAACTATGACTCGGCGTTTAAGGAGTTAAAGGAATTGATCATGCAACAAAACGTTAAGTCAACCAACGAAAATGATGATGTTATTTCTTTTACGATCAAAACGGGAAATCGCTTATTGACCGATGAGCAGAAACAAAAGATTACTGAATTTTTTGAAAAATATCCGCAATTGGAACTTAAAGATATTGAATCAAATGTTGAAGCAAAGAATGTCGTTGAGGAGTTATTAGATAAAAATAAAACTAATGTTGAATCAGGTATTGTCCGTAGTGGACAAAAACTTGATTACAATGGAGATTTGATTTTTCTAGGCACATTACACCGCGATGCTCAAATTTGTGCGACAGGTTCAATTTACGTCTTAGGTCAAGTCGATGGCGTGATTCAAGCTGGGTACCCTGATAATACCAATGCCATTATTTTTGGTAATCTCAAAGATGTTGATCAGATTAGAATTGCTGATGTGGTTGAAATCGTGACCGATGATAATAAGAGTGATTTTGACAATGGTAAGTTTGCTTTTATTGATGACTTACATGCTATCAGCGTGGATGATTTACAAAATTACAAAGATAGAATGAACGATTTAAGAAAAAGGACAGGTTAACTATGGGGATATCAATAGTTGTAACTTCAGGTAAGGGTGGTGTAGGTAAAACTACTACTACCGCTAATGTAAGTACTGTCTTGGCAAGTCTAGGTAAAAAAGTTTGTATGGTTGATTTGGATATTGGCTTGCGTAATTTAGATGCAGTCATGGGATTAACCAATCGGGTCGTCTACGATATCGTGGATGTCGCACAGCATCGAGTGGTCGTTTCACAGGCTTTAGTCAGAGATCCTAGATTTGAAGACAATTTGTATTTATTAGCTGCTTCACAATTTGCGGATAAATATGTCTTAGACAAGGAATCTTTAGCCATGATCGTCAATGAATTAAAACAACGGTTTGACTTTGTGATGATCGACTGCCCAGCGGGAATCGAATATGGTTTTCAAAATGCTGTTTCTTCTGCTGACGGAGCGCTGGTGGTCACAAATCCAGAAGTGGCTTCAGTTAGTGATGCTGATCGAGTGGTTGGTATTTTGGAAAATATGAATATGCCGATCACACCGCATTTAATTATCAATCGGATTCGCAAAAACATGATCAATGATGGGACTTCAATGCGGATCGATGACATTGTTAATCATTTAGGAATTCCACTATTAGGCATCGTGATCGATGAAGATCGGGTGATTTCAGCATCGAATGCTGGGCAGACTGTTGCTTTTGACCGTGATAGCGATGCAGGTCATAGTTATCAAAATATCGCCCATCGGATGCTTGGTGAAAATATTCCTTTAGATTTATCGAGTCAGACAAAAAAAATTGGCTTTTGGGGCCGAGTTTTTGGCAAAAAATAAAACCTATGGTAGAATTTACTTGAATTAAATAAAGTCAACACAGGGGGAGCCAGTGGCTGAGAGTGAACGAATCGTTCAGACCCTTTAAACCTGTTATGTTAATACATGCGTAGGGATAGTGTTGTTCAAGCAAATGCTCGAACTCTCTTGTGATGACTAAAATCAGAAGGGAGTTTTTTTGTATGATCAATAAAGTTAGTAGCCAAGATAGCTTGGTGGTTTTAACTGAAGGTGCAATCATTGCAGCTTTGGCAATGGGATTGTCATATATCCCACATTCAACCGGAATTTCCTCAATTCAAGTAGTTTATGGGTTGATTCCGATGTCAGTTTATGCGCTAAGACGAGGTGTGAAAGCTGGATTGTTAGCTGGTCTTGCCTGGGGACTTTTGGACATGTTCTTGCGTGGACTTGGCGGTGGTGTTTTAAATCCATTGCAAGGTTTCGTTGAATATCCATTGGCTTTTGGAGTCGTTGGTTTGATAGGATTAGGTAGTGTCAGCGTTCAACGAGCAGTGAGAAACGGTAAGAATGCTATTGGACTGATTATCTTTTATTCAGCAATTGGTTTCTTTGCTAAATACTTCTGCCACTTCTTGGCCGGTGGTATTTACTGGGGTTCATATGCGCCAAAAGGGATGAATCCTTGGATCTATTCGTTGGTCGTTAATGGTGGTAGTTTTATTGCTAACATGATCATGTTAGTTGTTCTAGCATTTTTATTGAACCGTATTTTTAAGCAATTAGTAATTCCAAGAAATTAAATAAAAAAAGCGGGATTGATTCGAATTTTCGAATCAATCCCGCTTTTTTGCGTTTTAGATAAAGCTCATAACTGAACCAAGAACTACACCGCCGATTGTGACAATAATCATTAACCATACAACTATTTGAATAATTTTAGTTAATGTGCTTTTAGGCTTTTTTTCGCTCAAAACTTCCACCACCTAATTAATATATAGTGAAATGTTACTTCACAAACTCGAAATATGCAATATTTGTAACTGCTTTCTTTTAAATTTTGGGAAAATCCCCCACCGTTATAATTCTTTTAATACCAACACTTTACAAGTTTTTTGAAGACTTAGTACTGATTGTAAAATATCGTGTGGTTAATTGTGGTGATTTGTGGTAAATTAGGAAGTGTTAAAGAATCGAGGTGATTTCCATGTTCATGGGTGAATTTCATCACGCACTTGATAATAAAGGCAGAATTATTATTCCTGCTAAATTTAGAAAATTGCTTGGTGATGAGTTTGTAATCACCCGTGGAATGGATGGGTGCCTATTTGGTTATCCAATGGAGCAATGGGACAAGTTGGAAGGTCAACTTGATAAATTACCATTGACCAAAAAGGATGCTAGGGCATTCACAAGATTCTTTTATTCTGCAGCAGCAGAAGTTGAATTTGATAAACAAGGTCGAATCAATTTATCGGCTCCGTTGATCAAGTTCGCTAAGTTAACGAAAAATTGTGTCATCGTTGGTGTTTCAGATCGATTTGAGATTTGGGATGAACAACGATGGAACGACTTTAGCCAGGAGGCTGAAGATAATTTTGAAGAAATATCGGAGAAAATGACAGACTTTGACTTCTAATGAATATAAACATAAAACAGTACTTTTGAAGGAAACTATTGATGAAGTGAATCCACATGACGAAGGAGTCTATGTGGATGCAACTTTTGGGCGTGGAGGACACACTAAGGAGTTGTTGAGTCGAGTTCATCATAGTAAACTTTATGTTTTTGATCGTGACGAGGCTGCTATTGAGGTCGGTGAAAGTATTCAAAATGATGCCGAAATAATTGGTGATAATTCATTAACGTTAATACGTGATAATTTTGAGAATATGCAAGAACGTCTATTAGAACTTGGTGTAACTGAGGTTGATGGGATAGTTTATGATTTGGGAGTTTCCTCGCCACAATTTGACGATGCTGTACGTGGCTTTAGCTACAAAAAAGCAGCACGTTTAGATATGAGGATGGATCAAAGACAGGATCTTGACGCTGAAAAAATTGTCAATGATTGGTCTTATAATGATTTAGTCAGTATTTTCTATAAATACAGTGATGAAAAATTCTCCAAACAAATAGCACGAGCAATCGAAAGAACTCGTGCCGATCATCGAATCACTTCGACATTGGAATTAGCAGATATTATTAAAAATGCTATTCCAGCTGCCAAGAGAAGAACGGGTGGTCATCCTGCCAAACGTGTCTTTCAAGCTATTCGAATTGCTGTCAATGATGAATTAGGATCTCTTGAGAGATCACTTGAACAAGCAATTCAATTGCTAGCACCACATGGCAGAATCAGTGTTATAACTTTTCAATCCAAAGAAGACAGAATTGTAAAACATATATTTAAGAATAATTCACACGTTGATGTACCAAGAGGGCTCCCTGTGATTCCGGATGACATCAAACCGGTTTTGAAACAGATTACCAGAAAACCAATCCTGCCTAATGATGAAGAATTATCTGAAAATAATCGAGCACATAGTGCGAAATTACGTGTCGTTGAAAAGATATAATGGAGAAATAATATGAGAGAAGAAAGTACGGCTAGAAACTTACAAGAATATCAAGAAGTTCAACCAAAACCGGTTGAACAACCAGTTGTAAAAACTCATAGTGTCAGTTTGTCAAAATTTGAGACTGTTTCAATTGTTGGTCTCGCTCTTTTGACGTTGGCATTAATGGTTGCTGTCGTGAGTTTGAAAGTATCTATGACTTCTTCTCAAAATGAATTAGATAGTCTCACTACCCAAATATCAAAAACAAATACAAGCACCGTAAATTTAAGACAAGAAATTTCTGAGTTAAGTAGTTTTGATCGATTTTCTTCTTTCGCCAAAAAACATAATTTAAAAATGAGCGACAATAACGTAAGGAATATATCAAAATGAGTAAGTTCAGAAAATTATTAAAAAATAAGGCAAGACGCAATCATTATATAGTTGGTATATTAATTTTGATTGCGACTGCCTTTTCTTTTATCCTTTTTATCCAGCGGTTCGCCTATATTGCAATTGAGAAACATTATGATGGTGCTAACTTAGTTGAAAAAACAAGGGCTCAATACGTTAAAACTTCAAAAATTAACGCCAAACGTGGTGATATTTTAGACGTTAATGGTGATATGATTGCTGGAGATTCAACCGTTTATAATATCGCTGCAATTTTAGATCACGACAGTAAAACAGCTAGTGGCAAACCACGATATGTTGTCAATAAGGAAAAAACTGCTCGAGAATTAAGTAAATATTTAGCTCTTTCACAAAAACAGATTTTGAAATATTTGAATCCTAGTAACAAAAAGCAATATCAAGTGGAAATGGGGCAAGCAGGACGTAATTTATCAATTGAAATCAAACGAAAGATTGATGCTTTACATCTACCCGGAATCACTTTCACAGCTTTGCCGTCACGTTCTTATCCTAATGGAGTTTTTGCGACCAATTTAGTTGGTATTACTAAAGCTGATAATGATAACGATAAGAATAGTAATATCAGTGGTGTGATGGGAATCGAAAAATACTTTAATAAAATGCTATCAGGAAAAGATGGTAAAAAGATTACTAAAGTTGATGGTAATGGAAATGAATTACCGAATTCTCAAAAGAATGAAATCGAATCTGCTGATGGAACCAATATTTATCTAACGTTAAATAGTAAGATTCAACAGTATGCGGAAATTTTAGCAGAAGAAGCAGATGAGAAGTATCAACCGGAAAATTTACAAGTTATTGTGATGAATGCTAAGACAGGGGCGATTGAAGCGGCCACTCAACGACCAACTTTTAATCCCACCACTGGTAAAGGTTTGTCCAATAGTTGGCGTGATACCTTAGTTGAAGATCAATATGAACCTGGTTCAGTCATGAAAATTTTGACACTTTCGGCTTCAATTGATTCCGAAAACTATGATCCTAATGAGCTGTATCACTCCGGTTCTGTTGAAGTAGGCGGTCGGACGATCAGTGATTGGAATAACGCTGGCTGGGGTTATATTCCTTTATCCGAAGCTTTTCCAAGATCTTCCAACGTCGGAATGGTTAAACTTGAAGAGAAGATGGGTTCAAAAACTTGGATGAAATACATGCAACGGTTTAAAATTGGGACTAAGACTGGGATTGAGCTTCCCGGCGAAGTTTCTGGCGGTATTTCTTACAAACATGTCAGTGATCAAGCAATGACTTCTTTTGGTCAAAGTGTCAACGTCAATGCAATTCAAATGTTACAAGCTTTTTCAGCGATTGCTAATGGTGGTGAAATGATCAAGCCACAAATTATTCAAAAGACAGTCAATCCTGATACTGGAAAGACTATCAAGAATTTTAAGCGGACAGTCGTGGGACAGCCAATTAAAAAATCAACTGCTAAAAAGGTTCAAAAGGCTATGCGTCAAGTTGTTACTAAGAATTATGGGACTGGTATGGCTTATAACATTCCAGGTATCAAGGTTGGAGTTAAGACGGGTACGGCTCAGATTGCTTCACCAAATGGTGGTTACTTGACTGGTTCAAATAATTATATTTTCTCGGTTGCGGGGATGATTCCTTATGATGATCCTAACTACATTGTTTACATTACTTTGAAGCAGCCTCAGAAAATGACGGAATCGCCTGAAAAGATTCTTTCAGAAATTTTTAATCCACTCGTTAAAAGATTAGTAAATCAAGGTAAGTCGCCAACTAGTGTGACTGAAGCAGGTAGTCAGTATGTGAAGATTCCAAGTCTGTTGGATGATTCCACAACCGATGCCCAAAGTAAGATCAAGAGTTTGAATTTGCAATCCGGTGTCATTGGTACAGGTAATAAAGTTGTCCAACAATTACCATCAAGTGGCGAAAAAGTTATGCCAGGTCAAAGAATGGTCTTGTTAACTAACGGTGCAATGACGATGCCTGATTTATCTGGTTGGTCCAAAAACGATGTTTTGAAGTTTGCGGAGATCACTGGTAAGACGGTCAAAACTAAAGGTGACGGTTATGTTACAGAACAGTCAGTCAAGGCTGGTCAGGTGATAAATGGCAGTGGTAAAATTGTAGTTACATTGAAAAATAATTAATTAAGGGGATTTTCATGGAAACTAGTCATATTGTTTTCGACATATTAAGTTCGTTTCTAATCGTGGCAATTTTAATGCCGTTCATGATTAGATATTTAATCAAGCACAAGGAAGGCCAGTCGATTCGTGATGAAGGACCGAAATGGCATGAAAAAAAATCGGGTACACCAACTATGGGTGGACTCTTAGTTATCTTGGCTACTCTGATTACCAATATTTGGGTTGGAGCTTGGCAAGGTCAATTGACCCATTCATTATTGATTACGACCTTTGTGATCGTGTTGTACGGCTGTATCGGTTTTATTGATGACTTCATCAAAGTTTTCAAAAAACGTAATTTAGGCTTGCGTGCTTATCAAAAAGCCTTGTTACAAGTAATTGTGGGATTGATTTTTCTTTATGTTTACAACAACGATCAATTACCAATGAACTTTACAATTCCAGGGATTCTTTCAGTCAACTCAGTTGTGATTTTCATCCTGTTCACGCTTTTCTGGCTAGTTGGATTTTCTAACGCCACTAATTTAACTGACGGACTCGATGGTTTGCTTGGTGGCCTAGGAACTATTTCTTACGCTACTTACGGAATCATTTCCTTGAATCAAAATCGCATTGACTTAGCAATCGTTTGTTTCTCAGTAGTCGGTGGCTTGTTAGCTTTCTTACTTTACAACCACAAACCAGCCAAGATTTTCATGGGTGATGTAGGTTCATTAGCACTTGGAGCCGGCTTAGCAGCTATTTCCATTCTTTTAGGTCGCTACTGGTCATTATTGTTGATTGGTTTTGTCTATGTAGTAGAGACTACTAGTGTTATGTTACAAGTCTTTTCATTCAAAGTTTTCCATCGTCGCATCTTCAAGATGACACCTATTCACCATCATTTTGAAATGCTCGGTTGGACGGAATGGAAGATTGATATTGTCTTTTGGATCGTTGGTTTAATTTGTTCGGCAATTTATTTAATTTTATTCGTATAGGAAGTAATTGATAGCAATGAAAACGAAAAGTAATTATTCAAATAAAAAATTCTTAGTTTTAGGTTTAGCCAAAAGTGGTTACGCAGTAGCTAAACTTTTGAAAAAAATGGGTTCTGAGGTTACAGTCGTTGATTCTAACCCCTTAGAAAAAAACACTGAGGCCAAAGCCTTGATCGATGAAGGATTCAAAGTGATCACTGGTAGTAATGATAAAAGTTTGATTGATAACTCTTATGACTACTTAGTTAAGAATCCGGGAATCTTTTACTCAAATGAGTTAGTTCAAGCAGCTGAAAAGTTGAATATTCCAGTTATCACTGAACCAGAGATTGCTTATAGTTTCTCTGATGCCACGATGGTTGCAGTTACAGGGACTAATGGTAAAACAACCGTAACAACGTTGATTCAATTGATGTTGAAGCATTCACCTAAATTTAAGAATGCTTATTATGCTGGTAATATTGGTATTCCGATTTCAGATGTGATTCAAAAAGCAACTAAAGACGATGTTGTTGTGACAGAGTTATCTAGTTTCCAACTCCAAGGTACAATTGATTTACATCCTCATGTTGCCGTCTTGAATAATATTTATTCAACTCATTTGGATTTTCATAAGACACGTGCTAATTACATTAAAGCTAAAATGCATATTACTAAGAATCAAACTAAGAATGATTACTTCGTTGTTAATTGGAATACTGAGGAATGGCGTAATCTCGCTAGCGAATCCGCTGCCAAAATATTACCGTTCTCAGATAATCAAGAATTAAATAATGGTGCTTTTGTAAAGGATGACATTATTTATTGTAATGGTGAAAAGATCATGAATGCCTCGGATATTAAGATCCCCGGCGAACATAACGTTCAAAATGCCTTAGCTGCTATCAGCGTTGCGAAGTTATATGATGTAAGTAATCAAGATATTATCGAAGTCTTAGCTACTTTTACTGGTGTTAAGCATAGAATCCAATATGTCGATACCTTCGGTGGGCATAAATTCTATAATGATTCCAAAGCAACTAACGTTGAAGCTACTATCGTGGCTCTGACGGCCTTTAAGACACCAATTACTTTGATTGCGGGTGGCCTTGATCGTGGTAACGGCTTTGACGAATTGATTCCTTCTTTGAAGGGCAAAGTCAATAATTTGGTTGTCTACGGTCAAACTGCCGACAAAGTGATTGAATCAGCACAAAAAGCTGATGTTGGCAATATTGTCAAAGTTGATAATTTAAAACAAGCTGTACCTGAAGCTTATAAACAAAGTGATGCTGGGGATGTTATCTTACTTTCACCAGCTGCTGCTAGTTGGGATCAATTTAAGACTTTCGAACAACGTGGAGACCAATTCATTGATGAGGTTGAAACTCTAAAGGGAGAAGTTAAGTAATGACAAAAATGCGTATAATTGTTTCCGGTGGTGGTACCGGTGGTCATATCTATCCAGCAATGGCTCTAATTAAGCGTTTAAAAGAACGAGACATGATTGAAGATGTTTTATACGTTGGTACAGAAAAAGGCTTAGAAAGCAAAATAGTCAAGAATGCAGGCATTGCTTTTAAGACGATTGAGATTCGTGGATTTAAGCGGAAGTTGACCATAGAAAATGTCAAAGTAGTTGAATTGTTCTTGTCGAGCATCCGTAAATCAAAGAAGATTATCAAAGACTTTAAACCAGACATTGTTATCGGAACTGGTGGTTATGTTTCTAGTGCGATTGTTTATGCAGCACATGCGATGCATATCCCAACAGTAATTCATGAACAAAATACTATTGCTGGTGTTACGAATAAATTCTTGGCTCACTTTGTTGACAAGATTGCGATTGCCTTTCCAGATGCAGTTGATCAGTTTAGTGAGAAAAAGAAATTGGTCTTTGCAGGTAATCCTCGTGCCCAAGAAGTAGTCAATATTCAAAAAAATGATCGTTTGAAAGAATTTAATTTAACGCCTGATAAACCAACCGTGATGATTTTTGGTGGTTCAAGAGGAGCCAAGCCAATTAACCTTGCGACTATCAGCGCTTTGGAAAAATTTGCGGCAACGGATTATCAAGTTTTGTTTGTCACTGGTCGGGTCCATTACGACGGCGTGATAGAAAAAATTGATAAAAAGTACCTTAACTGTGCAAATATTGCCGTTTTACCATATATTGATAATATGCCGGAAATTTTACCTGATCTTAATTTAATCGTCGGTCGTAGCGGCGCTACAAGTATCGCGGAGATTACAGCATTAGGCATTCCTGCAATCTTTATTCCGAGTCCTTATGTAACGCATGATCATCAAACGAAAAATGCTCAATCTGTTTCTAAAGTGGGTGCGGCCCGCGTGATAGCTGAAGCAGAATTGACGCCTGATTCACTTTTCAAAAATGTCGACGAGATCATGGGCGATAAGAAACTTCAAAGTGAAATGTCAGAGAAGTCGAAAAAAACCGGTGTTCCTGATGCCGCTGATCGCTTGATAAAAGTTCTAAGTGACTTGGTAAATAAGTAATGTAAGGATTTGATGGTGTTGAAAAAAAGAATTAGGATAAGTAAAAATAGTCTGATATTTTTGATAGGCTTTATTATAGTTATCATTGCTTATTTTGGTTCACCTTTAAGTAAAGTCAGAAACATCAACGTTGAAGGTGTTAACGACTTAGGCGCACAGCAAATCATCAATGCTTCAAAAGTAGATGATCATTCAGTTTTGCTGCATGTTTTGATACACCATAAGTCTATTGCGCAACAGACAGAAAAAAAGTTGCCATCAGTTGAGTCGGTCTCAATCAAAAGTCGAAACTTTCGTGACTTAACGATCAAAGTCAAAGAGTTTCCAACTTTAGGATTCATTTATAAAAATGGTTCGTATTATCGAATTATTAAAAATGGGCAAGTTTTGAATCAAAAAATGAATGCACCGATTGGTAATTATCCAGTCTATAGCAACTTTGGTTCAAAACGTTTAAAGCAGATCTCAAAACTTTATGCTGATTTGCCAAGTAATGTCCAAACTAATATTTCTGAGTTTTATAACGCTCCAACTAAATTGAATCCGTATCGGATCAAGATTGATATGAATGATGGTAATAAAGTTGTTGCGGATATTCGTACGGTAAAATCCAAATTGAAGTATTATCCAGGTATGGCTGCCCAAATGAAAAAAAAGGGCGTTATAGATTTGGAAATTGGTGCCTATTCTCATCCGTATAAAGACAAGAAATAGGTTTAATATAATCATATTTGTGTTAAAATTTTTTAGTGAATAGATTTTTTCTAGGTAAGGGAGGCTGCCACGATTAATGGACAATTCAGAGTTTTTTGTAGGTCTTGATATTGGTACAAATTCGATAAAAGTAGTGGTTGCTGAATCGTCAGATGATCGTTTAAGTATCGTCGGCGTTGGAAGCGAACGATCACAAGGAGTTAGCCGTGGCGTTATAGTCGATATAGATAAAGCTGCGGGTGCTATCAAACGGGCTGTTAAGCGAGCTGAAACACAAGCAAATATTTCGATTCGTGACGTTGTAGTCGGTATATCGGCTAATATGTTACAGATTGAAAAATGTCAAGGGATGATTGCCGTAGGTTCTTCATCTAAGGAAATTACAGAAAATGATGTCAGACAGGTTATGCTGGCAGCTATGGTTCAAAACTTACCCAGTGAGCGAGAAGTAGTTTCTTTAATTCCCAAGCAATTTTCTGTTGATGGATTTAATAATATTCGTGATCCACGCGGTATGATCGGTGTTCGTTTAGAGATGAACGGAATTATCTATACCGCACCAAAGACAATCGTCCATAATACTAAAAAGGCGATTCAAAAAGCAGGATTGAATATTATCCACAAAGTGATTTCACCGATGGCCTTGAGCCAAGTTGTTTTGAATGACGGTGAAAGTGATTTTGGAGCTGTAATTATTGATATGGGAGCAGGTCAAACGACTGCTTCGGTTGTCCATGATCATAACTTGAAATTATCGACTGTTGATTTTGAAGGTGGAGATTACGTCACACACGATATTTCCGTCGTTTTAAATACTACAGTCGAGAATGCTAATCAGTTGAAGCTTTATTATGGTAACGCGTCATCAGCAAAATCTTCTAAAGAAGAAAACATTAATGTTGAAGTAGTTGGCAAGAGCGAACCAGTTATGATTTCAGAAGAATATCTTTCTGAAATTATTGAAGCAAGATTGGAACAAATTTTTACAAGACTTCAAGCACCACTTGAGGATGCTGGTGCACTGTCTCTTCCTGGTGGTATTGTTTTAACAGGCGGAGTGGCTGCAACACCGAATATTGAGGATCTAGCAAAGAGAATATTTGATGTGAAAGTAAGAAGCTATGTACCGACACAGATGGGTATGAGGTATCCTTCATATTCATTAGGTTTAGGTTTGGTTACTTATGCTTCAAGGTTGAATGATATTGGTGTGATTGCCGATAACGTCGTCAATGGTGCAGTTGTAAATCATAATCAACAAGTACCAAAGACACCTGTCGATCCAACGCCTCAACCACAGCAACCACAACAGCAGCCAAAAGAATCTGAGGAACAGACTTCTGAGGAACCAAAACCAAAGAAGACATCTAAACTCAAAGACTTTTGGAGTAAGTTTTTTGATTAAATAAAAAGTAAATTATAATAACAATTTAAACTAGGAGGAACTCCTTAATGGAATATACTTTAGACTCAACCAATAATAAGGGAGCGGTAATTAAAGTTATCGGTGTTGGTGGCGCCGGTGGTAATGCCGTAAATCGAATGGTGGAAGCAGGCATCAAAGGTGTGCAATTCATCGCCGCTAACACTGACGTTCAAGCGCTAGAAAGTTCTAACGCTGAAACAAAAATTCAATTAGGACCTAAATTAACTAGAGGGTTAGGTGCTGGCTCAAATCCCGAGGTTGGCCAAAAAGCCGCTCAAGAAAGTGAAGAAGCCATTAAAGAGGCCCTTGAGGGCGCAGATATGATCTTTGTTACCGCCGGAATGGGTGGTGGTACTGGTACTGGTGCAGCACCAATTGTTGCCAATATTGCTAAAGAAAGTGGTGCCTTGACTGTTGGGGTCGTAACACGTCCGTTTGCTTTTGAAGGAGCTAAACGTTCTCGTTTTGCTGCTGATGGTATTACTGAACTTAAAAAAGATGTTGACACTTTAGTTATCATTTCTAACAGTAAGTTACTTGAAATCGTTGATAAGAAAACACCAATGGGTGAAGCCTTCAGTATTGCTGATGATGTTTTACGTCAAGGTGTTCAAAGTATTTCTGATTTAATTACTTCACCAGGATTTGTTAACTTGGACTTTGCCGATGTTAAGACCGTTATGTCTGATCAAGGATCTGCCTTGATGGGTATTGGTACTGCTAACGGTGAAAATAGAATTACCGAAGCTACTAAGAAGGCTATTTCTTCACCATTACTTGAAGTTTCAATTGATGGTGCTAAACAAGTTCTTCTTAATATTACTGGTGGTCCTGACTTGTCGCTATTTGAAGCTCAAGATGCAGCGCAAATTGTTTCCGAACAAGCTACATCTGATGTTAATATTATCTTTGGTACTTCCATCGATGATACTTTAGGTGATCAAGTTAAGGTTACGGTAATTGCTACAGGCGTTGAAAGTGAAGATAAGAAGCGTGAGCCTTCAAGACGTCCACTAAACAATCCTCGAGCTACGTTGAACAACAATAATAATGCTCAACAAAAAGCTCCAGAACAAGCCAAGAAACCGGAAACTTCAAATGATCCGTTGGCTGATTGGGACATCAATCGTGAAGCTTCTAAGTCTAAAGATGTTACTGGTGAAAAAGGTGATTTTGAAATTTTCCAAAAACCAGAAACTATTGATTTAAGCGATGATGATGACGATTCAACTCCACCAATCTTTAAACGTCGTAACAACAAATAAAGGGAGATTTTCTTATGGCATTTGAAAAGTTAAGCAGTTTTTTTGGAATTAATGATGAAGATGATCTTGAAGAGAACAAGGTCGATGCTCCAGTCCAAAAAAATTATTCAAATAATGAAAAGGTCGTTTCTATGAGCGCTGCTAGTGAGAGTCGAAGTGCAGTCAACAGTAAGATTGCAATTTATCAACCAAGAGTTTACTCAGATGCAAAAGTTATCGCTAAACAACTTTTGAATAATAAAGCTGTAATCGTTAATTTCAACAATGTCAACGATGAACAATCAAAGAGAATCGTAGATTTCTTAACTGGTACTATCTTCGCTTTGAATGGCGAAATCAAACGTGTTGGAGAAAAGATCTTTCTTTGCACACCACCGAAGTTTGAAATCGATGGAAGCATACCAGATATAAACGAATAGTTAGTCGAGGAAAGATATGGATCGAATTTTAAGTGGATTACCATTTATTATTGGGACGGCATTTGAGTTATACGAATTTATTTTGTTCGTATACTGTTTAATGTCATTTATACCGTCACTTTATGGTTCTAGCTTTGGAAGGTTTGTGGCCTCTTTGGTTAATCCATTGTTAGATCTAATTAGAAAAGTTATTCCTACAACGATAGGATTTCTAGATTTTTCTCCAATAATTGCTATTATCTTAATTCAATTATTGCAGAAAGTGATATTTATGATAATTTAAAATGGAAAATAAAAATGGAGTCGTAGGTGGAGGTTATTTCCGGCCTGAAGAAAAACCGTTTATCGATAAGATGAGCGATATCTTGTTGAAGGCACAGACGATGTATACTCCACAATTAACGGATTTTTTGAATTTACGAGAACAAACAATTTTAAATAATCTGATTAATAAGTATGATGACTTATTTGTACATTATTTTGGTGGTTATCATAACGCTGAAAGAGTCAGGGGAATTATTGCTCCTGACTATTTTGTGCCTCAAGAATCAGATTATCAGGTGTCAGTGTTAGAGATTCGCTATCCAGAAAAGTTTGCTAATTTACATCATGGACAGATTCTCGGTTCCTTAACTGGATCTGGAGTAGATCGTGATCGATTTGGAGATATCATCACCGATGGACAAAATTGGCAATTTTTCATGTTTAAATCAATGGTTCCCTTTATTGAGGAACAAGTGAAAAAAGTTGGTCCGTTTAAAGTTCATATACTGGAAAAGAATTTTAAAGATTTATTGTTGCCTAAAGACGATTCGACCGATGAAACAGTGAGTGTGCAGTCACTACGATTGGATACCATTGTCGCCACGGTTTACGATATGTCACGGCAAAATGCTAAAACATTAGTCGAACACGGACAAGTACAAATTAATTGGGCTGTGAATAAAAATGCCAGTTCATTTATTACAATTACTGATACACTTAGTGTAAGAGGTTTTGGTAGAATAAGAATCAATGACATTTTAGGACGGACAAGAAATAGTAAATATCTTCTTAGTGTCAATGTGATTAAGAAATAGGGGCGTGAAGTTATGGTATTGTCACCAGTAGAGATACATGATAAAGAATTTGATAGCAAATTTAGAGGCTATGACCGCGACCAAGTGAATGAATTTTTGAAGCAAGCAGCCCAAGATTACAATTTAGCTTTGCAAAAAAATGCTGAACTGGAAAAAGAACTTAAAGATACAACTGACCAATTGAAATATTTCACTGATATGAAAGATGCTTTGAATCAATCAATTTTGGTAGCTCAAGAAGCTGCCGAAAAAGTTAAGACTGAATCGGAGCAAGAAGCACAAATTATCGTTGAAGAGTCACAGAAAAAGGCGCGTGACTTGTTGAATCAATCAACCCAGAAGTCAAATCAGATTTTGCAAGATGCTTCTGAACGGGCTCGTCAAGTGACGATTGAAACGGATAATTTGAAGAAGTCAGTCAGTTCCTTTAGAAAAGGTTTACAAGGAATGTTGCAACAACAGTTGGATATGGTTGACAATCCAGAATGGTCAAAACTTGATGATGGAACTTCAACTGAAAAATTGAAGGAAAAAGTTGGTGGACAAGGGTTTGATACTAATCCAAGTAATCAGGCTGAACAATCAAATCCTGAAAATCAACAAGATACGGTTTTCAAGAACGACCAAATGAATTATAATAACAATATTCAAGAAGATCAGTCTGGCGAATCTTATACGATCAATCATCAACAAAATGAACCAACGTTTAATTTTAAAGATGATCAGACAAAAGATACTTCGAGTAATTAAAAGACTTAGTACTTAAATGTTTGTTTTTTTCAGCGAGCTAGTGTTGGTGTGAGACTAGTAAAACTATTTTAGGTATATCAACTTTTATACAATTTATGTGATTTACCAATAGGTGGTATAGCGATAACTCGTCCTAAATTGGATGAGTTTTTTTTATTTTAGAAGGGGTGGAAAAATGCGAGTAAAAGACACATTAAATTTAGGTAAAACTAAATTCCCAATGCGTGGTAATTTGCCAAACAAGGAAGCTGAGTGGCAAAAGGCTTGGGAAGATAACAAACTTTATGAACAAAGACAAAAATTAAACGAAGGTAAACCAACTTTTGAGTTGCTAGATGGCCCTCCATTTGCTAATGGTGACATTCATATGGGACATGCCTTGAACAAGATTTCAAAGGATATTATCGTTCGTTTTAAATCAATGGATGGTTTCCGTTCACCATATGTTCCTGGTTGGGATACTCACGGTCTTCCTATCGAACAACAACTTGCTAAAAAAGGTGTTAAACGTAAGGAAATGACAATGAGCGAATATCGCCAAATGTGTTACGAATTTGCTCAAGGTGAAATCGAAAAGCAAATGGCTGGCTTTAAACGTCTAGGTATTTCTGCTGACTGGGATCACCCATACATTACTTACCAAAAAGAATTTGAAGAAGCCGAGATCAAGGTCTTTGGTGAAATGGTCGATAAAGGTTACATTTACCGTGGTAAAAAACCTGTTTATTGGTCACCATCTTCAGAATCAACCTTAGCTGAAGCTGAAGTTGAGTACAAGGATATCAAGTCACCATCAATTTTCGTTGCTTTTAAAGTACGTGATGGCAAAGGTGTAGTCGATAGTGATGCCTCATTTATCATCTGGACAACTACTCCATGGACAATTCCATCAAATGAGGCTATCTGTGTAAATCCTAAGTTCATTTACGCTGAAGTTAACGCTGATGGTAAGAAATACGTTGTTGCTCAAGAAAGAATCCAATTTGTTCAAGAACAACTAGGCTGGGAAAATGTTGAAATTTTGAAGACTTTCAAGGGTGCGGAACTTGAAGGCTTAACAGCAACACATCCATTCTATGACCGTGAATCAGAATTAATTCTTGGTTTCCACGTTACTTTAGATGATGGTACTGGTCTAGTTCATACAGCTCCTGGATTTGGTGCTGATGACTTTGTTGTCGGTATGAAATACAAGTTGCCTGTTTTCTCTCCAATTGATGCCCAAGGTCGCTTTACTGATGAAGTACCTGAATATCAAGGTGTCTTCTATGATGATGCTAATAAGATGATTACTGAGCGTATGAAGGAAAATGGTTCACTTTTGAAGTTGAGCTTCTTCACTCACAGTTATCCACATGATTGGCGGACTAAGAAACCAGTTATTTTCCGTGCTACACCACAATGGTTTGCTTCAATCGATAAGTTCAGACAACAAATTCTTGATGCTATCGATAATATTGACTTTAAACCAGCTTGGGGTAAAACACGTCTTTACAATATGATTCGTGATCGTGGCGACTGGGTAATTTCTAGACAACGTGCTTGGGGTGTTCCATTGCCAATTTTCTATGCTGAAAATGGCGACCCAATCATGACAAAAGAAACAGTTGACCATGTAGCTGAATTGTTCGGTAAGTATGGTTCTAATGTTTGGTTTGAAAGAGATGCTAAGGATCTTCTACCAGAAGGATATACTAACCCAGGTTCTCCAAATGGCAAGTTTACTAAAGAAACTGATATTCTTGATGTTTGGTTTGATTCTGGATCGGTTCACGCTGCGGTTGCTAAACAACGTGATAACTTGACTTATCCGGCTGACTTGATTCTTGAAGGATCTGATCAATATCGTGGTTGGTTCAACTCAATGTTGGTAACTTCAATTGCGGCCTTTGGTCAAGCTTCTTACAAGTCATTGATGTCACAAGGTTTCACTTTGGATAAGAACGGTGTCAAGATGAGTAAATCACTTGGTAACGTCATTGCCCCTAGTGATATTGAAAGACAATTCGGTGCCGAAATTATTCGTTTGTGGGTAGCTTCAGTTGATTCAAGTTCTGATGTGTCAGTTTCAGTTGACTCATTCAAGCAAGTTTCTGAAACTTACCGTAAGATCAGAAATACTATTAGATTTATGTTAGCTAATACAACTGATTTTGATCCAAAGACTAATGCTGTTGCTTACAATGATCTTCGTCCAGAAGACAAGTATATCAAGGTTAAGTTGAATGACTTAGTTAAAAATGTTTTGGCCGACTACGACAAATATGATTTTGCTGATGTTGAAAAATCAGTCGTCAGCTTTATCGTTAACGAAATGTCAACCTTCTACTTAGACTTTGCTAAGGATGTTGTTTATATTGATGCCGAGGATTCACATGCTCGTCGTTCAATGCAAACAGTTATCTATGACGCAGTGGTTAAGTTAGCGAAAATGTTGACACCAATCTTGCCACATACGATGGAACAAGTTTGGGAATACCTCAAAGAACCAGAAGATTACGTTCAACTAGCTGAAATGCCAGAAGTTGAAGATATCCCTGATCAAGCAGAAATTCAAAACGATTGGGAAATCTTTATGAACTTTAGAGACAATGTCTTGAAATCACTCGAAGTAGCTCGTGGTGATAAGATGATTGGTAAGTCACTAGAAGCTAAAGTAACAGTTCATCCTAGTGCTGAATTAAAGGCTGTCCTTGATAAGATCGACAGTAATTTCGGTCAATTGTTGATTGTTTCTCAATTTGAGTTAACTGATCAAGAATTAGACGGTGCTGATAAGTATGAGTTAGCTGATGTGCTCGTTGAAAAAGCTCAAGGAGACGTTTGTCAAAGATGTCGTATGATCAAGACTGATGTTGGCAGCGACAATGATTATCCAACATTCTGTGCTAGATGTGCTAAAATAGTTGCACAAGAGTATCCAGAAACAAAGTCAGAAGACTTTGATGATTAGGAATGGTGAATAATGTTCACAGGTAAAATTGTTAGATTTAATAAAAATCGTGGCTTTGGTTTCATAAATAATGGTGAAGAAGATATTTTCTTTTTTGCGGACTCAATTCTCAATCGAAATGACTTTTACATCAAAGAAGGTTTAGTCGCTACGTTTGAAATTGCACCAGGGTTCAAGGGACCACAAGCTGTTAATATAAATATCCAAGAAGAAGAAAGCGCTGAATAGTGCTTTCTTTTTCTTTGGCAGTGAGGGAAAAAAGATGGATGAAGAAGTAAATCCAAGAAGATGGCTGATATTAATTTCAGTGGGAATTTTTACGTTGATGTCAACACTTGATGGCTCAATTGTAAATATTGCGTTGCCGATTATTAGTAAAAATTTGAACATCGGGATGAATATGGCTGAATGGGTTGTTTCAATTTATTTGGTCACGATTTGTATTTTTTTACTGATGTTTGGTAAAATTGCTGATTCGATTGGAAAAATAAAAGTTTTCAAAATTGGTTCGATCACTTTTATTGTTGGTTCAATTATTTGTGGATTAAGCAATAATTTAATTTGGTTATTGATTGGTCGAGTTGTCCAAGCAACTGGAGCTTCAATGGCGATGGCAACTAACAATGGTATCATTACGCAAACTTTTCCTAGAAGTGAACGTGGTTATGCTTTAGGCTACATCGGTTCGTTTGTTTCAATCGGGGCCATTGCTGGACCGGGAATCGGTGGTTTAATTTTAGGACATTTTCATTGGAGTTATATTTTCTGGATCAACATTCCAATCGGTATCGTGGCACTGATCTTAGGTTACGTTAATTTACCTAAGCAAGAACCGAAAAATCCAGTTAAATTTGATAAAAAGGGCTTCATGGTGTATTTTGTAACTTTATTACTATTCTTTGGCGCTATCTTTATCGGTCAAGCAGTTGGTTTTTCAAATCCTTATATTATTGCAGCTTTTGTGTTATCAATTGCTTTCTTTTGGTACTTTTTACACTTGGAAAAGAAAATTAGTGATCCGATGATCGAGTTACGGATTTTTAAAAATCATAATTTCACTTTAGGCTTAGTGGCAGGTTTCTTTATCTTTGTAACTAACTTTTTCTTCAATGTTTTGTCACCATTTTATTTGCAAAATGCATTAGGAATTGCTGCGTCAACCGCAGGCTATATTTTGATGGCTTTTCCCTTGGTTCAAGTTGTAGTTGCACCAATTTCTGGTAAAATATCAGCAAAGGTTAATCCAATTGTTTTAACGATCATTGGATTAACAGTAATCGAAATTGCTCAAATTGGTTATTTGTTCTTTAATTTACAGACTCAAATTTGGTTCATTTTATTGTGTATCGGACTCAACGGACTGGGTAACGGTCTTTTTCAGGCACCGAATAATACTATGATCATGAGTTCAGTTGAGCCCAAGGATTTAGGAATTGCGGGCGGTTTAAATGCCTTGTCTCGTAATTTAGGTATGATAATTGGAGTCTCACTTTCAACTACGATTCTGTTTTTGTCCATGAGTCAGTTTTATGGAAAATCAGTCACAACTTATATAGACGGTCGAGCTGATATTTTTATCGATGGAATGCGTGTTACAATGACATTTGCAGTAGTAATTTGTTTAGTCGCAATTTTGATGTCAGTAATTAGATTAATTAAGTCAGGAAGGTCTCAAAATGAATAAAGAAGATTCAAGATATTATGAAGAGATTGTTGAAAAGAAACGGATGTTTGGCGGGAAAATTTTTAACGTCGATGTTGAACAAGTAATTTTGCCCAACGGAATTCCAGATATTCGTGAAGTCGTTGAACACCACGGTGCTGTTGCAATTATTCCATTTACTGATGATGGTAAGATGGTCTTTGTTAGACAATGGCGAACTCCTTTGGAACAAGAAACTTTGGAGATTCCTGCCGGAAAAATCGATTCTGATGAAGGCAGTGACTTAAAAGAAGTTGCTTTGAGAGAAATGAATGAAGAACTTGGTTTAACAACTGAAAAATTAGAAAAAATTACCGCTTTCTTCGCTAGTCCAGGTTATTCAAATGAGAAGTTAACGGTCTTTAAAGCCACTGACTTGCAAAAAGTTGAATTCAAACGTCCTTTGGATGCTGACGAATTTTTAAATGTTGAGGAATTGACTCTAGAAGAAGCTAAGAAACAAATTGAGGCTGGAGTTATTTGTGATTCCAAATCAATTTATGCAGTAACTTATTGGGAGTTATTACAAGCAAAGGAAAAATAAATGTTCTCGAAAATAAAAGACTTTTATCATTCAAAGGTTAAAAAAGATCAACCTCAGTCGGTCATGCGAGCCGATCAAGTTGAAAAGCAACAATTAAAATATCGTCAACAACAGCGTAAAGCTGCTGAGGACACTTACGCTCAAGAGCATCCAGAACAAATTTTGAAAGAAAAAATGCAAGATTTTGAGTATAAGACAAATCGATTGAAAAAAAAGCTAAATATTGCCATCATTACAGTATTCGGCTTAATTATTTTAGTATTTCTAATATTATTTTTTATTTAAGGAGTAAAGTATGAAAATTGGCGTAATCGTTCCCATGGAAGAGGAAATTAAATTAATGAAGGAATCTTTAACGGATATTAAAAAAGATTCAGTAGCTGGGGTAGATATTACGATTGGTAATTATAAAAAACATCAAGTTTATCTAGCTCAAAGTGGTATTGGTAAGGTTCAAGCGGGAATGACAACGACAATTATCAATGACCGTTATCAACCAGATTTTGTAGTTAATACTGGTTCAGCTGGTGGTATCGGAACTGGTTTAAAAATTGGTGATGTAGTGATTTCAGAAAAGTTGGCTTATCATGATGTTGATGCAACTGGCTTTGGTTATAAAGTTGGTCAATTACCTCAACAAGACTTGTATTTTGAAGCTGATCCAACTTATGTTAAGAAAATTGCAGCTGCTGCAGAACGTACTGGTTTGAATCATCATGTTGGTTTGATTGTCAGCGGAGACCAATTTATTGACGCAGCTGAAAAAATTGCTACAATTAAAAAGTCGTTCCCAGATGCCTTAGCATCTGAAATGGAGGGCGCAGCTGTGGCTCAAGTCTGTGCACAATTCAAGACACCGTTCGTTGTTATTCGTTCAATGAGTGATGTTGGTGACGAAAATGCTAGTGTAAACTTTGACGAATTTGTTCTACAAGCCGGACGCAAATCAGTAACAATGTTGCTGAACTTTTTAGACCAAGAATAGAGGGGATTTATTGTGGCATTTGTTTATTTAGATAATGCCGCTACAACACCAATGGCTACATCCGTAGTCGATGTTATTAGCGATCAAATGGCGCATAATTTTGGTAATGCATCTGCAACCAATTATTTTGGACGTCAAGCTCGTAAAGTGTTAGATGAAAGTCGACATGTGATTGCACAAAGTATCAACGCTAAAGACTCAGAAATTGTCTTCACTAGTGGTGGTACTGAAAGTGACAATACGGCTGTAATTGAAACAGCTTTGTCACGTCAAAAATTAGGTAAACACATCATTACGACTGCCATTGAACATGAAGCTGTACTAAAACCAATGGCTTATTTGGAATCACTTGGTTTTGAAATTACTTATTTGAAACCAAATGAACGTGGTGAAGTTACAGTTCAACAAGTTAAAGATGCTCTACGTGATGATACAATTTTAGTTTCGATCATGTATGGTAATAATGAAGTTGGATCGATGAATCCAATTAAGGAAATTGGTGAACTTTTAAAAGATCATCAAGCCTTTTTCCACACAGATGCCGTGCAAGCTTTTGGTATGGAAGATATTGATGTCAAAGCTGAACATATTGACATGTTGTCGACTTCAGCACATAAGATCAATGGACCAAAATTTATTGGTTTCTTGTATATCAATGATGATATTCATATTCCATCTTTTATTAAGGGTGGAGACCAAGAGACTAAACGACGTGCTGGAACGGAAAATGTACCCGCAATTGCTGGTTTTAGTAAAGCAGTGCAATTGTTGACACCAGAAGTAAAAAAAGATCGTCAAAATCGTTACTTTGGCTTTAAACAAAAGATTCAAGAGATTTTAAAAGCAAATAAAATTGCGTTTGGAATCAATGGTCCAACTGATAAACATGCCTTAAATCATGTGATGAACTTGTATTTACCAGGTGTTGATCGAGGGGTCTTATTGACGAGACTTGATTTGGAAGGATTTGCCATTTCTGGTGGATCAGCATGTACAGCCGGAAGTTTGGAACCATCTCATGTTTTAGTGGCAATGTTTGGTGAGGACAGTCCTAAAATTAATGATTCGGTTCGAATCAGTTTTGGTAAAGATAATACTGAAGCAGAAATTGTTAAATTTACTAATAAATTGGTGGAAATCGTTTCTGACTTGACTAATCAATAATTATTATTCAAACTTATCTTATGATTACTGATAAGGGATGATAAAGATGGATAAAAAACAAGCTCAAGTTTTAGGGGATCAAGAAGTTTATACTTTAAGCCCTGACGTTAAACGCTATTCATTGATGGATAGTGGATTTATGGAGACTAATAAAGGTGGTTTCCGTTTGGAACATCCTTTGAATGGAACTTCTCCATATGCTGCCAGATTTTATCTAAAAGCCATCGTCAATAAAGATTTAGATAGTCTGAAGTTGTCGATCACTGATAAAAGTGGGATGCACAATATTAATATTTTTAAATTAAAAGATTCAGAAGCCGAGATTAACGATTATCGTTATTTGATGAACTTCTTGAAAGAAAAAAACGTATTAGCGAAATAAATGAGGTTTAATAATGGAAAATAAAAAGAAGCGTGTTGTAGTAGGTATGAGTGGTGGCGTTGATTCGTCAGTTAGTGCACTTCTTTTGAAACAACAAGGCTACGAGGTTATCGGAGTTTTCATGAAGAATTGGGATGATTCTGATGACTCTGGTGTATGTACTGCAACTGAGGATTATGAGGATGTTGCTAAGGTTGCCAACAAGATTGGTATTCCTTACTACTCAGTTAATTTTGAAAAAGAATATTGGGATCGTGTTTTTGAATACTTCCTTGACGAATATCGTAAGGGTAGAACTCCAAATCCTGATGTTATGTGTAATAAAGAGGTTAAGTTCAAGGCTTTCTTGGACTATGCTAACAAGTTAAATGCAGATTACATTGCTATGGGTCACTATGCACAATCATTCCGTGATGATAACGGTGTAGTTCACTTGCTTCGTGGTGGCGATGCTAACAAGGATCAAACTTACTTCTTGAGTACCGTTCAACAAGAACAATTGCAAAAGGCAATTTTCCCAATTGGTGGTATGCAAAAGTCAGAGGTTCGTCGTATTGCTGAGGAAGCTGGTTTGGCAACTGCTAAGAAGAAGGACTCAACTGGTGTATGTTTCATCGGTGAGAGAAACTTCCGTAAGTTCTTGAGCGAGTTCTTGCCTGCACAACCTGGTAAGATGATGACACCTGATGGTGAGATCAAGGGTGATCATGCTGGTTTGATGTATTACACAATTGGTCAAAGATCAGGACTTGGAATTGGCGGTAACGGTAAGTCAAACGAGCCTTGGTTCGTAGTTGGTAAGGATATGAGTAAGAATATCCTTTATGTTGACCAAGGATATGACAATCCTAGACTTTATGCTGATCATCTTGATGCATCAGATTTGTCATTTATTACCGGACTTGACTATGGTGATACATTCCATGCCACAGCTAAGTTCAGATATCGTCAACAAGATACTGGCGTTACAGTTCACGTCTTAGACGATGGCAAAGTTAACGTTGAGTTCGACAATCCAGTTCGTGCTATCACACCTGGACAAGAAGTTGTCTTCTACGATGGTGAGGAGTGCCTTGGTGGTGCTACTATCGATGCTGCTTATATGGCAGAAAAGAAATTACAATATATTTAAAACTAACTAAAACTAACTAAATTCAACTGAAAAATGGAGAGCGGGACAGGACATGGTCAACTCTCGAGCATTAAGGCAAATAGGCCAAGATAATCGCTTTTTGATTACCTTGGCCTATTTGTTTTAAGCGGAAAGAGTTATGTCCTGTTCCGCGTTTATGCTGCAAGTTTAGGAGTTAAAAATAGTTATGTCCCAAGCTCTATTTTGATTTAATGCTTGAAAGCTGGCTATGCTCTGTTCGTTAACTGAAACGAGTTACACAAGCCCGGTGTGCAATTCGTGGAATTAGGCTATCTGTCTGAGTCTAACCGGCTTGTTTCACTCTCTAGCTGAAACGAGTTGCACAAGAGCAACTCCCTCCGAGATAACAAAATTTCAGGAATCACTCGCAAAGTTCGACGAGCAATTCCTGAAATTACGTTATCCTCCGGGAGCTGACCGCTCTTGTTTCACTCTCTAACAAAAACGAGTTACACAAGCCAGACTCAGCCATATAGCTACATTTCCCAAATCACACACAAAAGCGGTGTGCAATTCGTGAAATTAGGCTATCTGTCTGAGTCTAACCGGGCTTGTTTCACTCTCTGTTTTATCTGACTTGAAAAAATTTCTGAAAAAACCGATAATTGTACTTAATTAACTTTGTAAGGTGAGAAGAAAAATGGATTTGTATTTTGTCAGACACGGTAAGACTCAATGGAACTTAGAAGGAAAATATCAAGGTGGTCATGGTGATTCACCACTCTTGGATGAAAGTTTACATGATATTAGTTTATTAGCGAAACGTTTGAAAGATGTTGATATCGATCATATGTATACTAGTCCGTTGCCACGAGCAAAAACGACTGCGGAGACGTTGATTAAAGATTTACATCGTCAGATTGCCTTGACCGTCGTTGATGGCTTGCGTGAATTCGATTTAGGTATTATGGAGGGTCGAAAGTTTTCCGAGTTGGAACTAGAAATGCCTGAAGTCATTTATGCGTTTCGCAATGAGCCTAAGGACTACGACTACAGTTTGATCCGTGGGGAATCGTTTGAACAAGTCGCCAAAAGAACTACCGAAGCGGTTGAAGAAATTGTGAATGAAAATAATGGTCAAGGAAATGTTGTCATTGTTAGCCACGGAGCCGCTTTAGTAACGTTGATTCAGTCGCTATTGGGGACTAGTGTTAAGGATATTCGCAAAGATGGTGGTCTTTCAAATACGAGTCTGACGCATTTACAATACAAAAATGGTCAATATAAATTGATCGAATGGAACGAAACAGGTTATTTGCATAAAAAACTTGAAAGTTCAGATACAATTTGAGGTTATAAATGAACAAAGAAGCAGAGAAATTATTTAATCAAAATAAAAAAGAAGCAGCTATTAAACTTCTAGTTGCAGATTTAAATAAAGATGCACATCAATTGCCCAAAATTTTACAATTGTCGACTTATTTGGTTCAAGCGGGTGACTTAGAACAAGCTGAAGAGTTGTTGGCCAGAGCCTTAGAGATGTTCAAGAATAATCAAGATTTACTTTATAATCTAGGAAATGTTTACTACTTGGCCGATAAATTTGATAAGGCTAATCAAATCTTTAAGGATTTAGTCGATGATAATTACGCTTTTGAAGCTTATTTCATGTTGGCAAAAACTCTGGATCAACAAGGAAAGCGGCAATTAGCAGTCATGTATGCTTTGACGGCGGTTGAAAAAGCTCCGCAGGATTTACAAGCAAATGAGCTATTAGCGGATTTATTGCTTGCTAACGGCAATTTTCAGGAGTCACTGGGATTTTATCAACAAGCAAATAAAATCAAGCCAGAGGCTAAGCATTACTTTAATATGGCATTGTGTGCGATGAATCTTAAACAAGATTATCAATCATACTTGAATGAATCGAAAAAACTAGATGAAGCTTATTATTTGAAACACGAGAAAAAATTAGCTGATTTACAAGAATTTATTAAACAAGGAGATAGCAATGGCGAGCGATAAGCAATATTTTGTTGGAACCGTTAAAGCCATCTTTTTTGAAAATCCTGAAAATCTGTTTAAAATTTTTACAATCAAAATAAAAAAGACTAATACCGATTGGGATGCTTCAGACATCGTCGTTACCGGCAGTTTTGGTGAAATTT
Organism: Companilactobacillus suantsaicola; assembly: GCF_004745525.1. Classification (GTDB taxonomy): domain Bacteria; phylum Bacillota; class Bacilli; order Lactobacillales; family Lactobacillaceae; genus Companilactobacillus; species Companilactobacillus suantsaicola. The sequence continues at coordinate 44,001 of NZ_RKLY01000001.1, forward strand.
CTGAAGAAGAGGAATATCGTTTCGAAGGCCACATGGTTGACCATCCCAAATACGGAAAACAATTTCAAGCTGATTCTTATAAAAGAAGCTTGCCAAATGGTCGCAAGGAATTGATCAGTTTCTTTTCGAGCAGTGAATTTCCCGGAATTGGTAAGAAAAAGGCGGAAAAGATTGTTGATGAACTAGGAAACAATGCGATTGAAAAGATTTTACAAGATCCTAATGCGTTAGATTTTCTCAAATTAGGTGAAGAAAAAACTAAGGCAATCGTGGAACAAATTTCGGCTAATCATCAAACTGAACAAGTACTTTATCAGTTGAACAATTTTGGCTTTGGAACGACTCTGAGTGCGCGAATTTTTCAAAAATACGGTGTTCAAACATTGGAAAAACTGACTGAAGATCCTTACCAATTAGTTTTGGATGTTAAAGGAGTTGGTTTTAAAAGAGCTGACGAATTGGCTAAGAAACTAGGTATCACCGGGGACGACCCTCGAAGAATCAAAGGTGCTTTGATTCAGATGGTGAGCTTGATGATCAACGAGACTGGAGATACGTATGTTTCCGGAACTGAATTGATCAAACGAGTTAGTAGCGTATTAAATGCCAATTCAACTCCAGATTTAGATAAGAAATTACTCGATGGTTTGAAAAAATTGGTCAATGATGGAGCTTTTCTAGTTGAAGATGGACGGGTCTATGATAAGACTCTGTCTGACAGTGAGTGGTCAATTGCTCAATCCTTGAAGATGATCACCGATACCTTTAAAGAAGTACCATTTAGTTTAAAAGCGCTTCGTAAAGAATTAAAGCATATTGAGAGGGATTTCAAAGTTCAATATGATCAGTCACAGCAAAAGGCGATTGAGCAATCTTTGACGCATCCAATCTTTCTTCTAACTGGTGGTCCCGGAACTGGTAAAACGACCATTATCAATGCAATCGTTTCGGCTTATGCCAAGTTAAACGATGCAACGCTAGATCCATCTTCAGAAGACTATGCCATTGCTTTAGCAGCTCCTACAGGACGTGCAGCTAAACATATGGGAGAATCGACTGGATTGCCGGCAATGACGATTCATCGCCTGCTAGGCCTAACTGGGACAGAAGATGATGAATATGCTGAACCAACTTTGGATTGCAAGTTATTGATAATTGATGAGATGTCGATGGTCGATACGAAACTGTTTAGAACTTTGATCGACGCAGTTCAACCAGGTACCCAAGTTGTTTTAGTAGGTGATAAGGATCAATTACCTTCAGTTGGACCAGGCCAAGTTTTCTCAGATTTAATTAACAGTGCCGCCTTTCCGACAACGATTCTAAAAGAAATTCACCGTCAGGATGAAGACTCAACCATTATTCAGTTAGCTCATGATATCAATGAAGGAATTGTTGACGAAACCATTTTTCAAAATAAAGCTGATCGCAGTTTCATTGGCTGCAATAGTCGCAACGTACCGGACGTCTTGTCGCAGATTATTAACAAATCAAGTGACAAAGGTTTCGATATTGCTGATGTTCAAGTGTTAGCACCGATGTATCGCGGCCAGGCGGGAATCGATAATTTAAATGTTGTGATTCAAAATGTTGTCAATCCGATGAAACCAAAGAGAAAAGAAGTTTCCATTGGTAACACGAATTATCGCATCAATGATAAAGTTGTTTATCTAGTCAATTCTCCGGAACAAAATGTCTTTAATGGTGAAATTGGTAAAATTATTGGAATTCTTTTAGCTAAGGAGAATACCGATCACGTTGACAAATTGGTTATCGATTTTGACGGCAATGAAGTCACGCTGGATCGAAAAGATTGGGTCAATATTTCATTAGCTTATTGTACTTCGATCCATAAAGCCCAAGGTTCTGAATTTGAAATGGTGATTTTGCCCTTAGTCAATGAAGAATCACGCATGTTAAGACGAAATCTTTTGTATACGGCGGTAACTAGATCCAAACGACTCTTGATCATGGTTGGAGACCGCAGTGCCTTTGAACGTTCAATTAAAGATCAATCGAATGAACGTCAGACGACATTAAAAGAACGAATCTTCACAACTTTTAAGATTAAACAAAAACCAGCAGAAGAAACAAATGATGAAGAAAAGCCGGTTCAAGATTATCGCTTAACTTTAGATATGATTATGAATAATTCCATCAGTCCCATGATTGGAATGGAAAATGTTACACCGTTTGATTTCATGAAAAAACGAGCGTAATTTAATTTTTGAGCATTACAATAGATTGGGATGTAGCATAGTAAAACAAATAGCTCCAGGCAAAATCGATGTACGATTTGCCTGGAGCTATTTGTTTTATGATTGCTTTGTATTTGAAACGAGTTACACAAGAGCAACTCCCTACAAGATAGCAAAATTTAAAGAATCACTCGCAAAGTGCGAAGAGCAATTCCTGAAATTACGTTATCCTCCGGGAGCTGACCGCCCTTGTTTCACTCTCTAACTGAAACGAGTTGCACAAGCCAGACTCAGCCATATAGCTACATTCCCCAAATCACACGCAAGATCGGCGTGCAATTCGTAGAATTAGGCTATCTGTCTGAGTCTAAGCAGCTTGTTCCACTCTCTGATTAATCAATCGGCAACCAAAATGGATGTTGACTGGTTTGGAAGTGAAAATCGAATTCATGTTGACCTAATTCTTCACCATCCATCTGCCCGTGCTGAGCAGTGTAGTTTTTCAAAGTAAATTGATCTTCTTCAATGTGCCAAACATTTTTATCGTTTAAGTGGGAACCGTCAGTTAATAGTTTGATCATTAATTTGACAAAAGTTAAACCAGTGATCTTTTTGACGACAACCAAGTTTAAGTGGTGGTTAAAAGGTGTTGCTGTGGGATCGATGGCAAAACCGCCACCAAAGTAAGGATGATTAGTTGCAACCACAATATAGGCATTGTCAAAATGTTTGTGCTGTGAATCATCAACGTCCAGTCCAAAGGATTTCTGCTTTTTGATGACTTTCAGTAGATTAGTGAAATAAGACAATGTTCCCATTCCCAGATTGTTCAACAACTCCTTACGTTCGGAGTGATTCGTGTAATAAACCGTGCTAGCGTCAAAACCAATACCAATATTATTAATAAAGTAATGGGAAAATTTTGCACCCGAAACTTGTCCAACATCGATCACGCGAGGCTGTTGGAGTGAAAGGATTGCTTGCATCAAAATGACAGGATCTTTGATCTTCATTTTAATACCACGACAGAAGTCATTACCTGAACCGCCAGGAATATAACCAAGTGCCGTATTAGGGTAATTGGAGTTTTTAACGCCGTTGACGGCTTGATTGAGCGTGCCATCCCCACCGATAACGACGATTTTTGCATTTGTCTGATTCAAATCAGCGATTTGTTTAGCGATACGAAAGCCATCTCCATCACATTTGGTTAAGTGGACTTCGTAATAAATATTTTCTGTTTGCAAAAAATTAGTGACTTTTTTACAAGCACGTTTGGCACGACCGTTACCAGCATGATGATTTAAAATTATTTCGATTTTTTCCATTTTGAGACCCTTAAATAAAAAAAGTAGATCAATTGATCTACTTTAAAATTAAATTAAATTGAAGTACCAATTAACATTGGTAAAATAACAGGATTTCTTTCCGTACGTTTGTACAAGAATTCTTGTAATCCTTCAATGATAACGCGTTTTAGAACTGCTTCGGTAACTTTAGTATCTTCATCATCAAAAGCATTTTTGATAAGGTGGAAGACACGTTTTTGAGCTTGATTAATCAACTCGCCAGATTCACGCATGTAAACAAAACCACGTGACAAGATATCTGGACCAGCTAAGACGATGTGTTTTTGATAATCAATTGTTGCTACGACCACAACCATTCCTTCTTCAGAAAGAACTTGACGGTCATGAATGACAACATTACCAATATCACCGACACCTTTACCGTCGACATAAACATCACCAGCAGGGAAGTGACCAGCAACTCTAGCACTGTCTTTAGTCAATGCTAGAACGTCACCATTTTCAAGTAAGAATGAATGATCTTGAGGGACGTCACACAATTCAGCTAATTCAGTGTGAATCTTCAACATTCGATATTCACCGTGAATTGGCATGAAGAACTTAGGTTTCATCAATCTCAACATTAACTCTTGTTCCTCTTGACCACCGTGGCCAGAAGTATGGATGTTATTAACTTTACCATGAATTACTTCGGCACCAGCTTCAGAAAGTTGGTTGATCAAGTGGTTAACACTAATTGTGTTACCAGGAATTGGGTTACTTGAGAAGATAACCGTGTCACCAGGTTGAATTGTAATTTGTCTATGAGTTCCGTTAGCAATACGACTCAAGGCAGCTAAAGGTTCACCTTGGGAACCAGTACATAGGATCAAAGTTTCACTGGCGGGAGTTTGGTTTAAAGCATGTGGATCGATCAACATGTCATCAGTAATATTCAAATAACCAAGTTCACGACCATTTTCGATGGCTTGTTCCATACTTCGTCCAAAGACGGCAATCTTTCGACCTTGTTGAATAGCAGCATCTACAGCTTGAGAAATACGATAAATATTTGAAGCGAAAGTAGCGAAAATGATTCTGCCACTGATAGTTTCAAATATTTGATGAATCGTCAAACCAACTGAACGTTCTGATTTAGAAAATGTCGGAATTTCAGCGTTAGTACTATCTGATAAGAGACAGAGAACACCTTTTTGTCCTAAAGCAGCCATCTTTTGAAGATTAGGTGATGGTAAACCAGCAACTGGTGTTAAATCGAACTTAAAATCACCAGTTTCGACAATGATTCCTTGTGGTGTGTGAACGGCGACACCGAGTGTATCAGGAATTGAGTGAGTTGTTCTGAAGAATGAAACGCTTGTCTTAGGGAATTTGATGACATCATCTTCATGTAAGACGTGCATTTCAGTTGTTCTAAGTAATCCATGTTCTTCCAATTTACCCTTGATCAATGCACATGCTAATGGACCGGCGTAAACAGGGATATTTGGAAGTTGTTGTAGTAAATAAGGGATACCACCAATGTGGTCTTCGTGACCGTGGGTAATGAATAGACCTTTGATCTTATCCTTATTTTCTACTAAGTAGCTATAGTCGGAAATGACATAGTCAATTCCAAGAAGTTCGTCTTCTGGAAATTTAATACCAGCATCAATGACGATCAATTCGTCTTGATATTGAACTCCATACATATTTTTACCGATTTCACCAAGGCCCCCGATGGCAAAAACGGCAACTTCATTATTTTTAACTTTAAATGACATTAACTAAAACTCCGTCAATTTAAAGTCAGGGCTCTTCTTTTCGTACTCAAGGTGCTTTTCGTCGAGTTCCTGAATAAATTCAATGTTGTAATCAGTATTTTTTTCAACAGCGTCACGCACTGCAATACTTGATTCAGCATCCATGTAAAGTGAATGTGTAAATTCACGACGGGGGTTATCTAGTTCGCTTGTTTGATATAAAACTTTGTAAATCAATATAAATTGCTCCTTTGATTGTATTAAATGAAACAGGTCAGTCTCATTTGTCTTTTTTCTAGTCCATTTGCGCATTAATCAATAGATAGCACAATTCTACCATATATAAGAAAGTAAGTATACTTTGCTACTATTAGGAAATAACGACTGTACTTGGGTCAAGTGTGAATGGTTCCTTCTTATTGATCTTGTCGTAGTAAAGGTGACCATTTAGATGATCAATTTCATGTTGGCAGACAATAGCAGGATAACCCTTGACGCGTAAAGTTTGTGAGTTTCCTTCAAAATCATCATATTTAATAGTAATTCGATCAGCTCTTGGTACGAAACCAGGAACGTCTTTATCAACTGAAAGACAGCCTTCACCTTCAGAAAGAGCAGCTCTTTGCACTGAATTTCTAACGATAACAGGGTTAATTAAAGTAATCTTCAAAAGTGGCTTGTCAGGATCTTCTTCATTTGGAACGAGGACGGCAGCCATCATTTCTGAGACGCCAACTTGAGGAGCGGCCAAACCGACCCCAGCTCTTAATTGATGTTTTTCAGCATATTCTTCATCTTGACTCTTTACAAGATATTCCATCATATTAGCAGCTAAAGCTTTATCTTCATCACTCAATGGGAATTTAACGTCTTGGGCGACTTTTCTTAGTACGGGATCGCCATCACGGACGATATCTTTCATAAAATACATAGTTTCCTCCGAATGTTTAATTGTTTAAAAATACTTCAGTATTTCTATTATAGATTATTTTTCTATAAAAATAGTAGGATTTGGAAAAAAACATTCAGATTGTCTTGAAAAAGCGGTTCCAGTCACAGCTATTTTTGCCTATATAATCCATATCATGATAAAATGATAGACGTATATGTTATCGGTTTCATTCTGATGCATAAATAAATGCTACTGGAGGTTTTTTATGAAATTAATTGATTTTGGCGTGCGGGAAGATGAGAAGAAATACATTCAAGAATGGTCAAAAGAAAACGATATTGAAGTAAAGATCGTCTCAGACCTATTGACTCCTGAGACTGTTCAGTTGGCAAAAGGATATGACGGTATCGTTGCTTATCAACAGTTACCTTATGATGAGAAAATTTTTGACACTATGAATGAATTTGGGATTCACGTCTTGTCATTACGCAATGTAGGGGTGGACAACGTACCATTTGATGCATTAAAGAAGAATCAGATTCGTTTAACGAATGTTCCAAGTTATTCGCCAGAGGCAATTGCTGAATATTCAGTAACTGGACTGATGGCTCTATTAAGAAATATGAAACATATGATTAGAAAAATCGATACACATGATTTCAGATGGGCTCCAGATATCGGTCGAGAACTAAATGAGTTGACTGTTGGGGTAGCTGGAACCGGAAGAATCGGTCGAGCCGCAATAAAAATTTATCAAGGTTTCGGTGCAAAAGTTGTCGCATACGACAAATTTCACAATCCTGAAATTGAAAAACAAGGACTCTATGTGGATGATTTAGATACCTTACTCAAAGAGTCGGATGTCGTGACGCTACACATCCCAAGCCTTGGTAAAGGTCACACTTTGATCAATGAAACTTCAATTAAAGAAATGAAAGACGATGCTATCGTCGTTAATACAGCCCGTGGTGACTTGATCGATACTAAGGCACTCTATGATGCCGTTGCATCAGGAAAATTATACGGTGCGGTGCTTGATGTTTATGAAAATGAAGTTGGTATCTTCAATTCAGATTTGAGTGGGAGCCAACTTTCAGATGACTTATTGGACAAAGTTATTAAGAGTCCAAGATTTATTTTGACACCACATATTGCATTTTATACAACAAAAGCCGTTAAAAATATGGCCACCATTTCTTTGAATTCAATGGTGCAAGAATTACAGAATGGAACCTCAGATAATGAGATAAATTTGGATAAATAGTGACTAGGTTCACAAGCTTTATAAAAAATTTAATAACGAAAGAATGCCTAAAGCGCTTGTTTTTTGGCTGATCAATGATAGACTAAAAATATATGAAAGCCCTTACAGATTCACAAGGGATTAGTTTTTATGAAAGGACTGTGGAGAATGGCAAATAAACCAATTGTTGATTTTGAAGCAATAAAAAATAACTTATCGAATGTTTCAAAACCAATTCAAATTTTGAATGAAAATGCTGAAGTTGTAGATCAAGAAATTTTTGATTCATTTTCAGATGATGATTTAGTTGAGTTTATGAAAAAGATGGTGTGGGAGCGTGCTTTGCATGAGCAAACAATGAACTTTTCACGTCAGGGACGCATGGGATTCTATGCTCCTACTGAAGGTGAAGAGGCTTCCGAAATGGGGACCGTCTTAGCAATGAAGACAAACGATTACTTATTACCAGCATATCGTGACGTTCCACAATTGATTCAACACGGAGCTACTGTTACTGAAGCTTATCTTTGGTCACGTGGTCATGTAGTTGGAAATAAATTTAAAGCTCGTTCACTAATGCCTCAAATTATTATCGGTGCTGCATATGCAGAAGCTGCTGGTGTTGGTTTGGGAATTAAGAAGAGTGGAGAAGAAGATACAATTGCCTTCACTTATACTGGTGATGGTGGTACTTCACAAGGTGATAGTTATGAAGGAATGAATTTTGCTGGTGCTTTCCAAGCTCCTGTTTTATTCATCGTTCAAAATAATGGCTTCGCTATTTCAACACCTCGTGCAAAACAAACTGCTGCTCCAACACTTGCTCAAAAGGCAGTCGCTGCTGGTATTCCAAGTGTTCAAGTAGATGGGATGGATATTTTGGCTTGCTATGCTGTTGCCAAAGCTGCACGTGATTATATGGTAGCTGGAAATGGTCCAGTTATGATTGAAACGTTAACTTATCGTTACGGTGCTCACTCAAGTGCTGGTGATGATCCTAAACGTTACAGAACAAAGGCTGAAGAACAACCTTGGTTCGATAAAGATCCATTGATCAGAATGAGAAAAGTTCTTGAAGACAAGGGTCTATGGTCTGAAGAAAAAGAAGATCAATTAGTTGATGAATATAAAGCTTCATTTAAGGAAGCAATCAAAGAGGCTGATGCAGTTCCTGCCGAAAAAGTTTCTGATATGTTGAAGCGGACATTTGAAATTCCAACTCCAGAAATGAAGAAAGAAATCGCTAAATTTGAAGCAAAGGAGTCGAAGTAAAAATGGCTAAGAAAACTTATATTCAAGCAATTACAGACGCCTTAGACATTGTTCTTGAAGATGATCCAAAAACTTTGATCTTTGGTGAAGACGTTGGTAAAAATGGTGGTGTATTTAGAACTACTCAAGGCCTCCAAGATAAATATGGCGAAGAGAGAGTTTTTGATACTCCACTAGCTGAATCAGGTATTTTAGGATTGGCAACTGGTTTAGGTTTAACTGGTTGGCGTCCAATTCCAGAAATTCAATTCATGGGCTTCTCTTTTGAAGCTATGGACCAAATTGCTGGACAAGAAGCACGTATGCGTTTCCGTTTTGATGGAGTGAAGACTTCTCCAGTAACAATCCGTACACCTTATGGTGGTGGTACACATACTGCTGAAATGCATGCTGATAACTTGGAAAACTTCTTTACTGGTGTCCCTGGTCTGCGTGTTGTTATGCCAAGTAATCCATATGATGCTAAAGGTTTGTTGATTTCATCAGTTGAAAACAATGATCCAGTATTATTTATGGAAAATCTAAAATTGTATCGTTCAATGAAAGATGATATTCCTGACGGCAAGTATACCGTTCCATTGGATAAAGCTAATGTCGTTCGTGAGGGTAATGATATTACGATCGTCGCTTATGGTGCTGAAGTAAATGAAGCTATCAAAGTGGCTGATAAATTAGCTGAAAAGAATGTCTCAGTAGAAGTTATTGATTTAAGAACAGTATCACCAATTGACAATGAAACAATTTTCAAATCTATTGAAAAGACTCATAAGGTTGTCATCGTCCAAGAAGCTCAAAAAATGGCTGGTGTTGGAGCTCAAGTAGCTTCAGCTATTGCCGAAGAAGCGGTTCTTTCTCTTGATGCACCAATTGGTAGAGTTGCTGCTCCAAACAGTGTTTATCCATTTGCTCTAGGTGAAGACATTTGGATTCCACGTGCAGACGAAATTGAAGAAAAAGTAAATGAAATCCTCAACTACTAATTAATCGAAGGAAGGGAATCCAACTATGGCTTATAAATTTAAATTACCAGAATTAGGCGAAGGGATGGCCGAAGGTGAAGTTTCAAGTTGGCTAGTTAAAGAAGGAGACACAGTTAAAGAGGATGACTCCTTAGTAGAAATCCAAAATGATAAATCTGTTGAAGAACTACCTTCACCAGTTTCTGGTACTGTAAAACAAATCGTTGCCAAAGAGGGTGACACAGTAGAAATTGGCGACACATTGATCATTATTGACGATGGTTCTGCTGACACAGGTGACGATGAACCTGCAGCAGATGAAAAGAAAGAAGACACACCTGCAAAATCAGAAGAGAAGGCAGAAGAAAAACCTGCTGCTGGTCCTGCTACAGGCTCAGCTAATACTAACTACTTAGCAATGCCTTCAGTTCGTCAATATGCTCGTGATAAAGGTGTTGACCTTTCACAAGTTACTCCAAGTGGCAAACATGGCCAAATCACAAAAGCTGATGTTGATTCATTCAATGGTGCCGCTCCAGCTGCTAGTGCTAATACTAATAATGCTAGTGCACCTGCTGCTGTTGCTGCTGAACCAAACAAGGTCACACCTTATGTTTCAGCTACTCCAGAATTAGAAACACGTGAAAAGATGACAATGACTAGAAAAGCAATTGCGAAAGCAATGCTTAATAGTAAACGTACAGCACCTCACGTAACTAGTTTTGATGACGTTGAAGTAAGCGCTTTGATGGCTAATAGAAAGAAATACAAGGCACTTGCTGCTGACAAGGGTATTCATTTAACATTCTTGCCATATATCGCTAAAGCTTTAGTAGCTGTATTGAAAGCTTATCCAGAACTCAATGCTTCAATTGATGATTCAACTGAAGAAATCGTTTACAAGCACTACTACAACATCGGTATTGCTACAAACACTGAACATGGACTCTACGTTCCAAACGTTAAAAACGTTGATTCTAAGGGTATGTTTGAAATCGCCAAAGAAATCACTGAAAACTCACAAGCTGCTTATGACAACAAGTTGAGTCACGACAAGATGAGTGGCGGTTCAATTACAATCAGTAACGTTGGTTCAATCGGTGGCGGCTGGTTTACACCAGTTATCAATTACCCAGAAGTTGCAATTCTAGGTGTTGGTAAGATTGCTAATGAACCTTATGTTGACGAGGATGGCAACATTCAAGTAGGTAAGATGTTGAAGTTATCATTGAGTTACGATCACAGATTGATCGATGGAGCTTTGGCACAAAATGCCTTAAATCTATTGAAGAAATTGTTGCATGATCCAGATTTGTTATTAATGGAGGGCTAGTTTAACATGGCAGAGAATGTAATAGAAAAAGATACCGTTATTATTGGTTCCGGCCCTGGTGGTTATGTTGCAGCAATCAGAGCTTCAGAATTAGGACAAGATGTAGCGATTATTGAAAAATCAGATACAGTTGGTGGTGTTTGTCTAAACGTTGGTTGTGTGCCATCAAAGGCTTTGATCACAGCCGGACACAGACTACAACAAGCTAAAGACTCATCAACTTACGGAATTTCAACGAGTGACGCTGTAATCGACTTTACCAAGACTCAAGCTTGGAAAGACGAAAAAGTCGTTGCTAGAATGACAAATGGTGTTCAAATGCTTTTGAAGAAACACCACGTTGAATTGATCAATGGTGAAGCTTATTTAGACAGTGATACACAACTTCGTATCATGCCTAGTGGTGAAAGACAATTCATGGACAACGGTGGCGGTCAAACTATCAAATTTAAGAATTTGATTTTGGCAACTGGTAGTCGTCCAATTGAAATCAGAGGTTTCAAGTTCCAAGACCGCGTTATCGACTCAACTGGTGGTTTGAACTTGAAAGAAGTTCCTAAGGAATTCGTCATCATCGGTGGTGGATACGTCGGAACTGAATTGGCAGGTGCCTATGCTGATCTTGGTTCACACGTAACAATTCTTGAAGGCTCACCAAACATTATTCCTAATTTTGAAAAAGATATGGTCTCAATTGTGAAGAAGAACCTTGAAAAGAAAGGTGTCACAATCATTACTAATGCAATGGCAAAAAGTAGTGAACAAAAAGCTGACAGCGTAGACGTCACTTATGAAGTTGACGGCAAACCTTCAACAATCACTGCAGATTATTGTATGGTGACAGTTGGTCGTCGTCCTAATACTGATAACTTTGGTCTTGAAATGACTAATGTTAAGACTAATGATCGTGGACTCGTTGAAGTTGACGAACAAGGTAAGACTTCAGTTGATCACATCTATGCTATTGGTGATATCACACCTGGACCTGCATTGGCTCACAAGGCTTTCTTTGAGGCAAAGACGGTTGCTGGAGCAATCTCAGGTAAGAACACAGCTAACGACTATATTGGCGTTCCTGCCGTTTGCTTTACTGATCCAGAACTTGCTAGCGTTGGTTTAACTGAAAAAGATGCTAAGGACAAGGGTATTGAAGTGAAGACTGCTAAATTCCCATTTGCCGGAAATGCACGTGCCGTTTCACTTGATGCTGCCGAAGGTTTCGTTAAATTAATTGCTCAAAAAGATACTGGAACACTTCTCGGTGGTCAAATCGTTGGACCTGGTGCTAGTGATTTGATTTCTGAATTGAGTGTAGCTATTAATTGTCAATTGAATGCCGAAGATATTGCTTTGACAATTCACCCACATCCAACTCTAGGTGAACCAATTCAAGAAGCAGCAGATATCTTGATTGGCTACCCAACTCATATTTAAGCAAAGTAAAGGTAATGGAATGTAAGTTTAGAAACCGAAAAAACGTTTTTTCGTATACTAAATCATTAATTTCAAACAAAAAGCGATGCAATTGCACCGCTTTTTTTGTATAGTAGAGTAAATATGGAGGGATGATCATGCAGAGCAATTATAGCTATCCACTCAATGAAGACTGGAATCAAGCTGAAATGGTCAAAGTAATTGACTTGTATAACGCAGTTGAATCGGCTTATGAGTCTAGTATTAAGAGTGAAGTTTTTTTAGAAAAATATCGAGCGTTTCAACAAGTAGTTCCAATGAAGATGGAACAAAAACGGCTTGATAAAGAATTTGAATTGCAATCAGGTTATTCTATCTACCAAGTTTTTAAAAAGTGTCGTGCAGCAAAAAAAGGTGAAAAGGTCAGGATTCATAATGAAAGTAGACAGTAAACAAATCGATGAATTTTTAGTTAAATTATTGGATACAGTCGGACAAACTTTAAGAACTGACGCAATTAAGAAGAAATCAGTCGGGACGAAGAAAAATCGCAATGACTTAGTAACGAATTTTGATAAAAAAACTGAACAATTTGTTAACTCTGAAATTAAACAGGCTTTTCCAGATGCCACGATTGTTAGTGAAGAAGGCTATGGAGATGCAGTTCAAGACATGTCAGGATTAGTTTTTTTCGTTGATCCAATCGATGGAACAATGAATTTTGTTAAACGACAAGATGATTTTGCCTCAATGATTGGCGTTTACATTGACGGTGAACCACTAAATGGTGCTATTATAAATGTTATGGATAACGAGATTTATCATGGTGGTAAGGAAATTGGATTGTTTATCAATGATAAAAGAATCGAAAATCCAAAAAACTTGCCTTTGATAGAAGGACTCGTGGACGTATCAGCCCCTATGGCGTTGGCAAATAAGTTCAATGTTCAAGAGGTTATTAAAAAGAGCAGTGGCTTTCGAGTTTATGGAAGTGCCGGAATCATTTTTGGTCATCTTCTGACTGGAAAAGAAGTTATGTATATGTCATACTTAGCTCCGTGGGATTTAGCTGCTGGACGTGTTTTGTGCGAAGCAGCTGGTATGAGCGTCGTAAGTATTGACGATGCCCCAATAAATATGCTAAAATCACAAGTCGTAATAGTTGGTACTTCAAAAGTTGTTTCAGAAGCGCTGACAACAGTCAAAACGCGTTAGTGAACTGTGACCAGCTTCACAGTTTTTTTATTGCAAGTAATTTAAACATGTATTTATGGAAGGAAGAACTAATTTGACTAAGAGAAGAGAAGATATTAGAAACATTGCTATCATTGCTCACGTTGACCACGGTAAAACTACATTAGTTAACGAAATGCTAAAACAATCAGATACGCTAGGAAAGCACTATGAGATCCAAGATCGTGCGCTTGATTCGAATGCTATTGAAAGAGAACGTGGTATCACAATCCTTTCTAAAAATACAGCTGTTGATTACAAGGGCAAGAAAATTAATATTTTGGATACACCAGGACACGCGGACTTCGGTGGTGAAGTTGAACGTATCATGAAGATGGTTGATGGTGTATTGTTGGTCGTTGATGCTTACGAAGGTACAATGCCTCAAACACGTTTTGTTTTGAAAAAAGCTTTGGAACAACACTTGACACCAATCGTTGTTATTAACAAGATTGATAGACCAGGTGCTCGTCCTGCTGAAGTTGTTGACGAAGTTCTTGAATTGTTCATCGAATTAGGTGCTGACGATTCACAACTAGACTTCCCAGTTATTTATGCTTCAGCTATCAACGGTACATCAAGTTACTCAGATGACCCTGCTGATCAAAAACATACTATGGATCCATTGTTCGACACAATTCTAAAGACTATTCCTGCACCAATCGATAATTCAGATGAACCATTGCAATTCCAAGTTGCTTTGCTTGATTATAATGATTACGTTGGTCGTATTGGTATCGGTCGTATCTTTAGAGGTAAGATCAAGGTTGGTGACAGTGTTACTGTTATGAAGCTTGATGGTTCAACTAAGAACTTCCGTGTAACTAAGTTGTTTGGTTTCATGGGCTTGAATCGTGTTGAAATCAATGAAGCTAAAGCCGGAGACTTGATTGCTGTTTCTGGTATGGAAGATATTTTCGTTGGTGAAACTGTTACACCAGTTGATCATCAAGAAGCACTTCCATTATTGCGTATCGATGAACCAACATTGAAGATGATGTTCTTGCAAAATAACTCACCATTCGCTGGTCGTGAAGGTACAGAAGTTACTGCTAGAAAGATCGAAGATCGTTTGAAGAAACAACTTCATACTGATGTTTCACTTAAAGTTGAAGATACTGACCAGGCTGGTGCTTGGATGGTTTCAGGACGTGGTGAACTTCACTTGTCAATCCTTGTTGAAGAAATGCGTCGTGAAGGCTTTGAATTACAACTTTCACGTCCAGAAGTTATTTACAAGGACGTTGATGGCAAGAAGTGTGAACCATATGAGGAAGTTACAATCGATACTCCTGATGAGTACGTTGGTTCAGTTATTGACTCAATGGCACAAAGAAAAGGCGATATGAAGAACATGGAGAGTACAGGTAACGGTCAAACAAGACTTATCTTCTCCGCTCCTTCACGTGGTTTGATCGGTTATGCTACAGAATTCTTATCAATGACTGGTGGTTATGGTATCTTTAACCACACATTCTCAGAATACAAGCCAGTTGTTAAGAACTGGAACCCAGGTAGAAGAACTGGTGCTTTGGTTTCAATCAACCAAGGTCAATCAACAACTTACTCACTACAATCTGTTGAAGATCGTGGTACATTGTTCATTGGTGCCGGTGTTGAAGTATACGAAGGTATGATCGTTGGTGAAAGTAGTCGTGATCAAGATATCGCTGTTACTGTTACTAAGGGTAAGAACCTTACAAATACTCGTGCTGCTGGTAAGGATCATGCTGCTGCTATCAAGACACCTAAGGATATGTCACTTGAACAATCAATCGAATTCCTAAACGAAGACGAACTTTGTGAAGTAACACCTAAGAGTGTCAGATTACGTAAGAAGATCTTGAACACAAACGAACGTAAGAAGTTTGATAAACAAAAGAAAAATACTAAGTAATAATTACTTTGAGTCAGGGGCTTGCCTCTGACTTTTTTTTTATGCCTAAAGTGCAATTGACACAAGTTTTTTCTGAGATTATTTGGTGGTATAATCTTATTATTAGATTTTAGGAGTTAAATTGTGAAAAAATTAAGAAAAATTGACTTATGGATTGTTATTCCATATATCCTGTTGTTAGGTATCGGAATCGTTATGGTTTATTCAGCCAGTTTTTACAATGCGTTGATGGTTGGAGCAAGTACAACGACTTATTTATTCAAACAATCTTTATTTGCCGTTGTAGGTTTAATCAGCTGCTTTTTTGTCTTTATTTTAAAAGCCAAAGTCTTCCGAAGTCGCCGTTTAGTTAAATGGTTATTGAGTCTTACACTTTTAGCTCTTATTTTTGTGTTAATACTGGGAGTAATCAAGCCTAGTACTAGAATCAATGGTGCGGCAGCGTGGATTCCCTTGGGATTTTTCAGTTTGCAACCACTGGAAATTGCTAAAGTAGTTTTGATTTTGTATTTATCAATGGTTTTGACTAACAAACAGGAACGAATTTTGGCCCATCAAGGACTAAGAGAAGTTGTTTCAGAAGTTCTGCCACCAATGTTGGTTGTTATCGCAATTGTCTTTCTGTTGATTTGTCAGCCTGATTATGGTGGGGCAATGGTAATCGTCTTGATTACCTTGATTCTTTTGGCGTCATCAACCATTCCGGGCAAATACATTCTTAGATTGAGCATTTCCCTAGTTGTGGGACTGGCATTAATGATTGGTGCCATCTTCATGGTTAATCCAACTTTCATTACGAAACGTTATCAATATCAACGAGTACTAGCAATGTTACATCCATTCCAGATGGAAAAGACGGCTGGTGCGCAATTGGTTAATTCATTTTACGCTATCAGTAATGGTGGTATCTTCGGGGTTGGTTTAGGAAACGGGATTCAAAAGAGAGGGTATTTACCAGAACCGCACACCGACTTTATTATTGCGGTTATCAGTGAGGAACTTGGTTTAGTAGGTGTAATTGTTGTTTTAGGTTTATTGGCAATCATTGTGATTCGAATTATCCAAATTGGCATTAGAGCTAAGAAAAATTATGATTCATTAGTTTGTTACGGAGTCGCAACTATGTTTATGACACAGATAATTTTAAATGTCGGCGGATCCATTGGGTTGGTACCACTGACTGGTGTTACTTTGCCATTTTTAAGTTATGGTGGTTCAAGTATGCTAATTTTATCTATCGCTTTAGGAATTGTTTTAAATCTCGACGCAACTAGAAAGTTTGAAAATATGAAAAAAAGGTGATTTTATGTTTAAAAAAGTAGAACGTCAAGCGCTCTACGTCTGGATGTACTCACTCAAATGGCGTAAAAAGTTACAGCGTTATGGCACAATCTACTATACTTCTCCTAAAATGAAGTATGTAATGATGTACGTGAACTCTAATCGAGTAGCGGAAGTTAGAAAAGAACTTAATTCAAAAAATTATGTTAAGCGAGTTTCTCTGGCACATCGCAAAGAGCTCGATGAACACTTTGTTTTAAAATCTTCTGAAAGTAAACGCGAGGAAAAAGAATGAAAGTAGTATCAGGCAAATTTCGCGGACTGAATTTAAAAGCAGTTCCCACCAATAATACGAGACCTACATCTGCAAAGGTTAAAGAGGCTGTCTTTAGTATGCTGACACCTTATATGGTTGACTCAGGAGTGGCTTTAGATTTGTTCGCGGGAACAGGTAGCTTAGGAATCGAAGCTGTCTCACGTGGCTTTGAACGTGCTTATTTAGTTGATAAAGCTTATAAGGCAATTAATACGATCAAGGAAAATGTTGAAAAGACCCGCGCAAAAGATCAATTTGTGGTTACGAAAGCTTCCGCGGTCGATGCATTAAAGAAATTCCAAAGTGATGGAGTTAAGTTTGATTTAGTCTTTTTGGATCCTCCTTATCGAATGAAGATCACAGAACAAATCATCAAAGATTTAGTCGAAAACGAACTCTTGAATCCAGGAGCAGTGATTGTTGACGAAACGGATTATGAAATTGATTTAAGTGACTTTGAAAGAATTGAGTTATTGAAAGAGAAAAGTTATAAAGATACTCGTGTGGCACTTTATCAGTACGGAGGTTAACATGTCAGAGAAAATTGGACTGTATGCTGGTAGTTTTGATCCAATCACCAATGGACATTTAGACATCATCAGACGAGCTGCAAAATTATTTGATAAATTATACGTTGCGCCTATGACGAATACTTCCAAGCATTATCTTTTTTCATATCAAGAGAAAAAGGCTTTAATAGAAGATGAAATCAAAGATTTGCCAAATGTTTTTGTGGTAGATGGCAAGTCGGAGCTTTCGACCAATTTAGCTGAGCAATTGGGTGCTAAATTTTTAGTTCGATCGATGCGAAATCCGGATGATTTTGGTTATGAATCGGGAGTGGCTTCGATCAATAAGGTATTGGATAAAAATATTGAAACGATATTTCTCCTCGCAAATGATAAGTATGCTACGATATCATCATCAATGATGAAGGAAGTAGCTAAATTTGGTGGAGATATTTCCGAATTCGTGCCTCAAAGTGTTGCTCTTGAATTGATAAATAAATTGCGGAAGGAATAGAATTTTGAGATTTAACAAAACTAGAAACAAAATCTTTGGTGCTATATTTATTTTTATTGTTGTCGTGGCATTCTTTTTTACACCAACTGGTTATTATCTAGAGGTACCAGGTAGTGCTGAAGATACTTCTCAATTTGTTAAAGTGGATGGTAAGCACGATACAAAGAAAGGTAGCTTATTATTGACTACTGTAGGAATCGTTACCGGAACACCTTTTACGATGTTAAAGTCCTTAGGTAATGATTTTGAGACGGTGTATTCCCAAGAAGAATTGATGGGAAATGAAAGTAATCAGGAGTACATGCAGGTTCAACAGTATTACATGAAGTCAGCAACTAACAACGCAATTCAAGCGGCTTATTCAAAGGCTAAAAAGCCGTTTACGAAGAAGTACTTGGGCGTTTATATTATGGACATCACTGATAATTCTGATTTTAAGAATAAATTAGCTGTGGGTGACACGATCACTGCCATTAATGATTTCAAATTTAAAAATGCTGATCAGTTTATCAATTATGTTAAGAAATTAAATAAGCATTCGACTGTTCGAATTGATTTCACGCGTGATGGTAAAAAGAAAACTGCTAGTGGTAAATTAGTCAAGTTGGCTGGAACTAAACGTCACGGTTTGGGAATCACTTTAACTGATAATACTGAGGCAAAAGGTACGCCAGCAACTAATATTAACGCTGGTGATATCGGTGGTCCTTCAGCTGGCCTGATGTTTACGCTACAAGTTTACTCACAGATCACTAATCAAAATCTAAAAGCAGGTCGAACGATTGCTGGAACGGGAACTATTGCTCCTGATGGCACCGTTGGTCCAATCGGTGGAATCGAAAAGAAGGTTTACGCTGCCTCAGCAATGGGAGCAACTGTCTTCTTTGCCCCAGATGATCCGGTTACGAAATTGATTAAAAAGTATGAACCAGGTTATGTAAATAACTATAATCTAGCTAAGCGAGCTGCTAAGAAGATTCACACCAAAATGAAGATCGTACCAGTCAAGAATCTCGACGATGCGATTAATTACTTAGAAAAGACAAAATAGTCCGATTCGGGCTATTTTTTTTGCGTAATTTTATTTGAGGTGATTGAAGATGGGAAAAATTTATCAATTATTCCAAAAAAATAAAGTTATCGTTTTGGGTATTTTAGTAGGATTAGTTTTTGTAGGTTATTTGGTTATAAATAAACGGCCAACTAATAATGAACCGGTTAAAACCCAAGTTTTAGCTGATAAGAAATCAGCTTCAAAGGAAGAAATAAAATCGGCTGAAAAAACTATTGTTGTAGACGTTCAAGGAGCGGTTAACAAGCCCGGAGTTTATCACTTAAAAGAGCGAACGATTGTTTTAGATGCTTTGCAAATGGCAGGAGGAACAAAGAATGACGCTGATTTAAAGCAAATTAACCAAGCTAAACGTTTAAAAGATCAGATGCAGATCTATGTACCTAATAAAACCGAAAAACGGTCAACTGGTTCTGGATCGGCTGAAAAAGAAGCGGTTAATATTAATACCGCCACGGTTGATGACTTTAAAAAAGTCACTGGAGTAGGTCCTAAAAAAGCCGAAAAGATTATTGCATTTCGTGAACAGCACGGTGATTTCAAGGATTTAAATGATTTGAAGAAAGTTTCCGGTTTTGGGGAGAAGACGATTGAAAAACTAAAAGATCAATTGACGGTTTAATATGAAAGGCAAATTAGTTTTTTTAACGCTATTTATTGCAACTCTGTTAGGATTCTTGACTGGTTCGAAAGTGATGTTAATTTTCTTGATTGTTTTAATAGTTAGAATACTTCTATTGAAAAATTGGTCGCTAGTTATTTGGTTATTGCTTTTGACATTTGTTTTTTCACTTCGATTGCAAATGTTTCAAAGGCCAGCTAAGCCAACAGAAGTTACACAAGCAGTCATTTTTTCAGATCAGTTTTCGGTTAATGGTGACAGCCTCAGCGGACAAATGCGTTTAAAGAAACAAGTAGTTCGCTTTAATTACCGATTAAAGAATCAAACTGAACAAAAAAGTTGGCAGAGTATGTCGGGAATGTACGCGGCAAAACTTAAAATTGAAGAGATAAAAGAATTCGATGGTCCAAGAAATCCAGCTGAATTTAATTTTAGTAAGTATTTAGCCAATAAGGGGATCTTTTACCAAGTTCGAGTCAGTGAATTTCAAGCAATTGAAAAAGTCGAAGCTACTACGTTAATTGATAAAATAAATGTTTTACGAACACAAATTATTCAAAAATTAACACGGCTGCCAAAGTGGCTGCGGATTCATGCTCAAAGTTTGATTGTTGGTTATACGCAGTCGTCCGACAAAGATTTTCTAAAAATCCTTAGTTCATTGGGAATAATTCATCTTTTTAGTTTATCGGGACTGCACGTGCTGATTATTTTGACGATTGTAACTAAATTGACCTCGTTATTGAAGATTCCCCGTGAGTGGGTGGAGACAGCAATGTTAATGATCTTGCCATGCTACGGGATGTTGGTTGGTTCGAAAAGTGGGATTTGGCGGGCAATCGTCTTAGTAATGGTTGGAATAATTGTGAGAAAATCAAAAATAGCTATCAGTCGGTTAGACCTTTTCAGTATTACGATGCTGATTTGCCTGTTTATTTATCCTTTTGCCATCATTGAAATGGGTGGTCAGTTGAGTTTTTTACTAGCTTTTGCAATTCTTTACTTATACAAAGAAAGTAATTTTTTTGAAGCGACTTTAAAAATGAATTTAGTCAGTTTACCGATTATTTGTTATTACACTTTCCAAGTAAACTGGTTAACGCTGTTAGTTAATTTGATCTTTATTCCAATTTTTTCTTATGTGATCTTACCAATTACCTTATTGTCAGCCTTCACAACCCGCTGGTCATTTTGGCAATTCATTAATGAAATTTTTGAAAAAATGTATTCTTTATTGGATTATTTTGCTAGCAATCCGAATTTCATGCTTATTACAGGTCAAATATCTAGTTGGTTTGTCATTATTTTGCTGACCATTAGTTTATTCTTGGTGGAGAGTAAAACAATCTTTAACAAGTATTTATGTCAGTACGTCATATTACTGTTAGTCTGTGTGGGCTTAAATAAGTTTCCGGTATTTGGTTCCGTGAATCTGATTGATGTCGGTCAGGGAGACAGTATTTTGATAATGACGCCTTTTTTAAGAAAGACTTATTTGATCGATACGGGCGGTAAGCTGCAGTTCAATTCAAAGCTTTGGGCCCAGCACGAGTCACTCAATCAGGTTGAGACCAGCACCATTCCATATTTGAGGTCTAAAGGAATTAGTCGAATTGATCGGTTGTTTTTATCGCATAAAGATCAAGATCATATTGGTAATTTGGAAACCTTGTTAGCTAAATTTCCGGTCA
Organism: Companilactobacillus suantsaicola; assembly: GCF_004745525.1. Lineage (GTDB taxonomy): Bacteria > Bacillota > Bacilli > Lactobacillales > Lactobacillaceae > Companilactobacillus > Companilactobacillus suantsaicola. Next base: position 65,498 of record NZ_RKLY01000001.1, read on the forward strand.
GTGAGGTTAATTTTGGCATTGGTCTCGAACAAAACAAGCGGATTCAAAACTTGATTAAAAAATATCCGCAGATTAAATTTGTTGCCAGAAAGCAAGGAGAGGTAATAAAAGATGCGATAGATTTTCAAGTCTTGTGGCCTAAGCAGAAGGGTTTAGGTGAGAATAAAGATTCTTTGACGCTTTTGACTAAAATTAAAGATAAGAATTGGCTGTTTACTGGTGATTTAGATGTGGCTTCTGAAAAAAAGATTTTGAAAGATTATCAGTTTAAAGTGGATTATTTAAAGTTAGGCCATCATGGATCAAAAACTTCAACTAGCGATGAATTATTGGCAGCTACAAAACCAAAATTAGGTTTTATTTCCGCAGGAGTCAATAATCGTTATGGGCATCCCAACAAAGAAACTTTAGAACGTTTAGAAAAGCATCAGGTCAAATATTTAAATACGGTTGAATATGGTATGATATTTTGGTATTATAATTTCTTCGATGACAAAGAAGAAATAACAACTTTTTTAAAGGGTGACTTGTTTGAGGATAATTGAATTAAAGAAAAATTTAAAACAGGGTAATTTGGATAATGTATACTTGGTGACTGGTCAGGAACAAGTATTTATTGAAGATATTCAAAAATCCTTTAAAGAAATTATGACACCAGAAGAAAGAGATATGAATTTTTCCAATTTTGATTTGGAAGAGGTTTCGTTAGCAGATGTCATTAATGAAGCTATTTCAGCACCATTTTTTGGTGAAAGAAGATTGGTTTTTGCCCAGAATCCGTATTTTTTAACTGCTGAAAGAGTTAAAAATGCTGTCGATCAAAATACTGACCTTTTATTGAAGTATATTCAAAATCCAACTCCATCGACCATCATGGTGATTTTTGCGACTTATGAGAAATTAGATGCTCGAAAAAAGCTTGTTAAACAACTAAAAAAGTCGGCGACGCCAATTGATGCTGGACAAATGGAAGGTCCACAATTGAATCGAGCTATTAAACAGAGTTTACAAAAGGATGGTTTTCAAATTGAACCCCAGGCTTTGGATCTGTTAGTCAACAAAACTAAATCAAATTATTCACTGATTGTTAATCAACTAGAGAAATTGAAGCTATATGCTCTGCAAACTAAGATGATCGATCAAAAAGCTGTTTCTGAATTAGTACCGCAGTCGTTGGAAGATAACGTTTTTGATTTGATGAATCAAATTTTACAAAAGAATGTTTATCAAGCAGAAGAATTGTATCGACAGTTTTTATTGCAAAAGATTGATCCAATTTTGTTAATTGCAATTTTGACTTCTCAAGTACGATTATTGATTCAAGTCAAAGTTTTAACAGAGAAGGGTTTGACTGAAGCCACGATTTCAAAAAACTTACGATTGCATCCGTATCGAGTAAAACTGTCACACCGACAAGCAAGATCTTTAAAATTGCAACAGTTGACGCAGATGTATCAAGATTTAGTGAACCTAGATTATCAGGTTAAGTCTGGTCAAGGGGATAAGGAACTGCTATTTGACCTCTTTATTGCCAAATTTGCATAGAAAAAAGGAGCCCAGTTAAACTGAGCTCCTTTTTAGCAAATAAAAAAGCAACCGTAAGGTTACTTAAATTAGTTTAATTTTGCAAGTCTTGACTTATCGCGAGCAGCTTTGTTAGCTTTGATTAGACCTTTTGCTTTAGCCATATCAATTGCACGAACTGCTGTTCTGAACATATCGTCCTTGTTGTCAGCATTGTTAGCTGCTGAAGTTTCAAAGTTCTTGATAGCTGAACGCATTGCGCTCTTTTGTGAATTGTTGCGAAGAGTAGCTTTGTTAGCTGTCTTTACACGTTTCATAGCTGATTTAATTTGTGGCATCAATTTCACCTCCGATTACCTAGTAAGCTTAAAACTCAATACATAGAATTATACATAAATAGCATTATCAATGCAATAAATTGTCGTTTTTTTTTCAGTATTGCAAAAATGTCCAAAATGTAGTAAATTAATTAAATGTGTTAACCATGCTCTGTTTGACGAATCACCAACGCAGACATAGTTTGGCTAAATATATAAGGAAAAGGTGAATGAAATGGCTATTTCAAAAGAAAAGAAAAACGAAATTATCAAGCAATATGCTCGTAAAGATGGAGACACAGGTTCTCCAGAAGTACAAATTGCTGTATTAACATATGATATTAATTCTCTAAACGATCACTTGAAAGTTAACAAGAAAGACCACCACTCATACGTTGGTCTATTGAAGAAGATTGGTCACCGTCGTAATCTTTTGGCTTACTTACGTAACAAAGATGTTCAACGTTACCGTGAATTGATCAAGTCACTTGGTCTACGTCGTTAATATCGACTAAAGAAGTTTCCAGCAATGGAGCTTCTTTTTTTTTGCTTAATTTTTAATAATCCGCTTTCGTATGGTAGAATAGCAGACAGGTATAGCTTAAATAGTCTTAAAAGACTTCAAAATCACAATAGAATATTATGATCTATGCTATTTTAATGAAATGAGAGATGAAAATGAGCAAAAAAATTAAAATAATTTTGTTAAGTGGCGTACGTGAAAACGGAAAGAATATGTACGCGGTAGAAGTAAATGATGAGATCTTTATCCTCGATATTGGCCTACAATATCCCGATAATGACTTGTACGGAATCGACGTTGTGGTTCCAGATATGACTTATATTAAGAAGAATATCGACAAAGTTGTTGGTATTTTCCTATCTCATGGACACGCTGATGCAATTGGAGCTTTGCCATATTTGATCAGTAACTATGATATTCCGGTCTTTGGTTCAGAGATGACAATTGAATTAGCCAAAATCGTTTGTTCAAATGATAATCGTAGTCGAAAATTCAATGATTTTCATGTAATTGATGAAACAACAGCAATCGATTTTGAACAAGCTTCAGTTTCTTTCTTTAAGACAACACATTCAATTCCTGGTTCTTTAGGAATTGTTATCAAAACTGATGAAGGACAAATCGTTTATACCGGCGATTTCAAGTTTGATCAGGCAGCTGTTCCAGTTTATAAAACTGACTATGGTCGAATCGCTAAAATTGGCAGTGAAAGAGTTCTTGCTTTATTGAGTGATTCAGCTAATGCCGAGTCTCCTTATGAAAATTCTAGTGAACGTGATATCTATGAATATATTTTAGATACCTTTAGTTATCACAATGGTCGCATTATCGTGGCTCAAGTTGCTTCAAATATTCAAAGAATGCAACAAATACTTGATGCTGCAGATAAGACAGGTCGCCACGTCTTTTTGTCCGGAACTGACGCTGAAAAAATCGTCAAGACGGCAATGAAATTAGGTTATTTAAAGATCAAGAATAAAGAGTTGCTCCTAAAGCCTAAAGATTTGAAGAGTTGTGACAAGAATAAATTAGTTGTCGTTGAAACTGGTAAGATGGGTGAACCAGTCAAGGTCTTACGGAAAATGGCAAATCCAGCTGCTAAGACAAAGTTCCAAATTGAAGAAGGCGATTTAGTCTTTATTGCAACCACGCCATCACACGCTATGGATACAACGGTTGCTAAGGCTCGTGATGCCATTTATCGTACTGGGGCAGAAGTTAAAGCTCTTAGTGACGATAAGCATTCTTCAGGTCATGCGAATAAGTCTGATTTGCAATTAATGATCAACTTGTTGAATCCAGAAAATGTTATTCCAATTCAAGGTGAATATCGTCTTTTGGACGCACATGCTAGAATTGCCCACGAAACTGGTATTCCATATCAAAACATTTTTCTAACTAAGAAGGGTGACGTCCTTAATTATGAAAATGGCCAATTTTATTTAGCCAAAGGTGTTGATGCTGGAGATACGATGATCGATGGTAAAGGTGTCGGTGATATCGGTAGCATTGTCTTGCGTGACCGTGAATTATTGGCTGAAGACGGCGTTTTCATTGCGGTAGCTACAATTGATCGTAAGAAGAAAAAAGTCGTTGCTAAGCCTAAAATAACGGCTCGTGGCTTTGTTTATATGCGTGCTAGTCGTGACTTGTTAAGCGAAAGTTCTGATATCATTGTCAAAACGATCGTTGACTACATGCAAAATAGCAAAGATTTCGATTGGTCTGATTTGAAACAAGGTGTTCGTGACAAGTTGAATCACTTCTTGTATGAACAAACAAATCGTCACCCGGTAATTCTTCCTGTCATTATGGAAGTTAACCAAAACAGACATCGTAAAGCTAAAAAATAAGTAACTAGTTCAAATATTGTTGAGGTATTGTATGAACGATTCAGATAATCTAAAAAGAATTATTGATGAAGCAGATGAGGCTTTTGAGCAAGGCAGTTGGTCTGAAGCGGTAGATTTATATACTCAAGCATATGCAATGCAGCAGTCATTCTCAATTAATAAGGGGTTGGCTGCTTCTTTGTTGAACCAACAAAGGCCAGGAGATGCCGAGGCAGTAATTTTAGATTATTTCAATTATTACCTCAGTGAAGTTGAAACGGCTAAGCTGGCTGTGGACATTATTTTAGAAAATAATGATTTTTTGTTGGCCAACCAAATGCTTAATTTTTATCAAGTTGAGGAATTGCCACATATCAAACCGGAATTTATTGATGAAGTGACTAAACGGATTGAAATTGCTCAGGATCGACACGAACGTTCTTTTAAACCTGAAAAAGAGAAATTAGAAAAACGAGTTTACTCGATCGTAACTGATGCGACACCAGATCAAATTCAATTGCTACGTAGTCTACGACAATTTACGAGGGATGATTATGTAAAAATCGCCAAGGTTTTATTAGTTAATCCGTTGCTACATCCACTTTTGAAGAGTGAAGTTTTGGAAAATTTATTGAAGCTCGGACTTGATGAAGAGCTCGATATAAATTTTTATGGTAAAAATAAAACTTGCAATCCAAGCAAGTTAATGCCTATTATGACAACTGATGTCTATTTGAAAATGTGCGACGAATTAGAAAAATTGCTATCGGATGATGACGAAGTACAGCTAGATAATTTCAAAGGAGAACTTTCTCTTTACGCTGCTTTTGTTTATCCGTTTGGTCATGAAATAATAAAAGAGCCGAGACTCTGGACAAATGCCATGCTTTTACGGTATGGTTTAGTGGATGAATCACAGATAAGTGATAATCAGGGGTTGGAAAACGTAAAAGAATGGTTAAAAAGGTTCGATGAACTAATAAATGCCTTTCAAGAGTGAAATATTTGAACTTTTTTCGGTTTGAGTATTTACAATTTCGTTTACTCCCCGTATAATCCAAAGAGTATATTTTTAGTCGGTGATTTGCGTTGAATTGATTTGCTTTCACCTCTGAAAGTAGTATAATTTTTCAGTAAAGAGTCGTCTAAAGAACATTTTCTTTGGATCAATCTTATGAAATGAAATTTTAGGAGGATTCTTTGTAATGGCAGAAAAAGAACATTATGAGAGAACAAAGCCCCATGTAAATATTGGGACAATTGGTCACGTTGACCACGGTAAGACTACTTTAACAGCAGCAATCACAAAGATCTTGGCTGACAAAGGTTTAGCTAAGGCTGAAGATTACGCTGATATCGATAAGGCCCCAGAAGAAAAGGAACGTGGGATTACTATCAACACAGCTCACGTTGAATACGAAACTGAAAAGCGTCACTATGCACATATCGATGCTCCAGGACACGCTGATTACGTTAAGAATATGATCACTGGTGCTGCACAAATGGATGGTGCCATCCTTGTTGTTGCTGCTACTGATGGTCCTATGCCACAAACTCGTGAACACATCTTGCTTGCTCGCCAAGTTGGTGTTGAATACATCGTTGTCTTCTTGAACAAGACTGACCTTGTTGATGACCCAGAACTAGTTGACCTAGTTGAGATGGAAGTTCGTGAACTTCTATCAGAATACGATTTCCCAGGGGATGACATTCCTGTAGTACGTGGTTCAGCTTTGAAGGCTCTTGAAGGAGACCCTGAAGAAGTTAAACATGTTGAAGAACTTCTTGATGTTGTTGATGAATACATCCCAACACCAGAACGTGATAATACAAAACCATTCATGATGCCTGTTGAAGATGTCTTCACTATCACTGGTCGTGGTACTGTTGCATCTGGTCGTATCGATCGTGGTGAAGTTAAGATCGGTGACGAAGTTGAAATTGTTGGTTTGAAGCCAGAAGTTGAAAAATCAACTGTTACTGGTCTAGAAATGTTCCGTAAGACATTGGATCTTGGTGAAGCTGGAGATAACGTTGGTATTTTACTACGTGGTATTAACCGTGACCAAGTTGAACGTGGACAAGTTCTTGCTAAACCAGGTTCAATCCAAACTCACAACAAGTTCAAGGGTGAAGTTTATATCATGAGTAAAGAAGAAGGTGGACGTCATACTCCATTCTTCTCAAACTACCGTCCACAATTCTACTTCCATACAACTGATGTTACTGGTGTTATTGAACTACCAGATGGTGTAGAAATGGTTATGCCTGGTGACCAAGTTACTTTCGAAGTTGACTTGATTGCTCCAGTTGCTATTGAAAATGGTACAAGATTTACTGTTCGTGAAGGTGGCCGTACTGTTGGTGCCGGAGTTGTTACAGAAATCTTAGACTAATTTCTAAGTGGTAATGATTAATAAAAAGAGTTGGTTAATCCAGCTCTTTTTTTTATGGCTGAAATGTTTAAAAATGCTGTAAAGTGTCATATAATATACAAATGATGTCTTAAAAACAGCTATTAATCACGTCGAATGTTTACAATATCACCATTTTAAGGTAATATTACAAAGTATGAGATTGTTGAAATACCGGAGGGATAATATAAATGTCTGCTAAGGCTAAATTTACAAAAAAAGAAAATAATACTGGTGAATTAAAATTTGAAATTGACCAAGATACAATTAAAAAAGGTTTAGATACTGCTTTTAATCGTGTTAAAAAGAGTTTGAACGTTCCTGGATTCAGAAAGGGAAGAGTTCCTCGTCAAATCTTCAACCGTATGTATGGTGAAGAAGCATTGTACGAAGATGCATTGAACGCTGTTTTACCAAATGCATATCAAGCTGCTGTTGACGAAACAAAAGTAGAACCTGTTGACCAACCACAAATCAGTGTTGAATCAATGGAAAAAGATCAACCTTGGGCAATCACAGCTACAATTACTGTTAAACCAGATGTAGAACTTGGTGATTACAAGGGTATCGAAGTTAAGAAGCAAAAGCGTAATGTTATGAAAGCTGACGTTGAAGAACGTCTAGAAAGCTTACGTAAACAACAAGCTGAATTGGTTCTTAAAGATGGTAAAGCTGAAAACGGCGATACTGTTATTATCGACTATGTAGGTTCAGTTGATGGTAAGGAATTCGATGGTGGTAGTGCTCAAAACTACTCACTAGAACTTGGTTCAGGTTCATTTATTCCTGGCTTCGAAGACGAATTAGTTGGTCATGCTGCTGGTGAAGATGTTGACGTTAACGTTACATTCCCAGAAGATTACCAAGCAAAAGAATTAGCTGGCAAGAAGGCTATCTTCAAGACAAAGATTCACGAAGTTAAGTCAAAAGAACTTCCAGAATTAGATGATGATTTTGCTAAGGATGTTGACGAAAACGTTGATACTCTTGAAGAATTGAAGACAAAACTTCATGACGAAATCAGAGATCAAAAGAAAGAAACTGCTGAAGAAAATATTCAAGAAGAAGCAATTTCTGGTGCAGTTAAGAATGCTAAGATCGATTCAATTCCACAAGCTATGATCGACACAGAAGTTGATAACCAATTGAACCAATACTTAGCAAACTTACGTCGTCAAGGTATTGATCCTAAGTTGTACTATCAAATGACAGGTACAGACGAAGCTAGTTTGAGAAAGCAATTTGCTAAGGATGCTGAAGAACGTGTTAAGACTGACTTAGTTATCGAAGCAATTGTTGCTAAAGAAAACATCAAACCTACTGAAGACGAAATCAAAGAAGAAGTTAAGTCACTTGCTGACGAATACAAGATGGAAGAATCAGCTGTTAGAAACGCACTTAGCGATGACATGTTAGCTCATGATATCGGTGCTAAGAAAGCTATCGAATTAATCGTTGATTCAGCTGTTGAAAAGTAGTAATTATTTGAATTAAAATATAGGAAGCCGCAAGGCTTCCTTTTTTTTAAAAGGTGGCTTCAAACTAATTACTTTACTAGCGTGTATTACAATGCTAGACTTTCAAAGTAATTGGAACTATTGAAGGAGAATAACTATGTTTGATAGTACAGAAAATACTGGCACGATTAGCTGTTCATTCTGTGGTAAAACACAAGATCAAGTAAAGAAAATTGTTGCTGGACCAGGTGTGTACATTTGTAACGAATGTATTGACTTGTGTAAAGAGATCATTGATGAAGAATTGAGTGATTCAACACCAATGGATCTAGATAACATTCCTACACCCGTAGAAATTAAAAATATTCTTGACGAATATGTGATTGGTCAAACTGATGCGAAGAGGGCGTTGTCAGTTGCCGTATACAATCACTATAAGAGAATTAACAAAATGGAACATCTTAAAGATGGTGAAACTGAATTACAAAAGAGTAATATTGCTTTGATTGGACCTACTGGTTCAGGTAAGACCTTCTTGGCTCAAACTTTAGCTCGTATTTTGAAAGTACCATTCGCCATTGCCGATGCTACAACTTTGACCGAAGCAGGTTACGTTGGTGAAGATGTCGAAAATATTCTTTTAAAACTTTTGCAAAATGCTGACTTCGATGTCGACAAGGCCGAACACGGTATTGTTTATATCGATGAAATTGATAAGATTGCTAAGAAGAGTGAGAATGTTTCTATTACTCGTGATGTTTCTGGTGAAGGTGTCCAACAAGCTCTCTTGAAGATTCTTGAAGGAACGATTGCTAGTGTGCCACCACAAGGTGGAAGAAAGCATCCTCAACAAGAATTGATTCAAATCGACACAACCAATATCCTCTTTATTGTTGGTGGTGCCTTTGATGGAATCGAAACAATTGTTAAAAACCGTTTAGGTGATAAGACAATTGGTTTTGGTGCTGAACAAAAGGCTAATGTGGCTGAAGAGAAGAGTTTGATGCAACAAATCATCCCTGAAGACTTGATGAAGTTTGGAATCATTCCTGAATTCATTGGTCGTATTCCAATCGTTACAGCCCTTGAAAAGCTTACAGAGAGTGATTTGGTCGAAATTCTAACAAAACCAAAGAACGCTTTGATCAAGCAATATAAGGAACTAATGAGTCTTGATGGTGTTAACTTGATCTTTACCGATGGTGCTCTAAAAGAGATTGCGAAAATGTCGATCGAAAGAAATACTGGAGCCCGTGGTTTGAGATCAATCGTTGAAGAAACTATGCTTGATACAATGTTTGAAGTCCCAGGACGTGATGACGTTGAAAGTGTCAAAGTAACCAAAGATGCTGTTAGAAAAATTAAAGAACCAGAATTGATTCTTAAAAATGGAGAAGTTGCCTAGTGGGCAGCTTTTTTTGTTTATGGTAGAATTACTCTATTGAGGTGAATTATGCAGGTAAATAATGTATCGATGAATTTGAGTGCCGTAAGCTCAAAACAGTATCCAGATGAAGGATATCCCGAAATCGCCCTTCTAGGCCGTTCTAACGTCGGGAAATCATCTTTGATAAATACTCTTATTAATCGTAAAAAGTTTGCGAGAACGTCCAGTACGCCAGGTAAGACCCAAACGTTGAACTTCTACAATATCGAAGATCAACTGTATTTAGTTGACGTTCCCGGTTATGGCTTTGCTAAAGTTTCAAAAAAGCAACGTGAAGAATTCGGTGTGATGATCGAAGAGTATTTGACAACTCGCCAAGTTTTAAAGGGAGTAGTGATTTTAGTCGATGGCCGTCACAAACCAAGTGACGATGATATCTCGATGTATCAATTCGTCAGTTATTACCATATCCCAACATTGGTAGTCGCAACGAAAATGGATAAAATCAAAGGTAATCAGTGGAATAAAACCATCAGCCAAGTGAAAAAGACGATGGAGTTAAATCAAACTGATGATTTACAATTATTCAGTTCTGAAACTAAATATGGCAAAGATCAAGTTTGGGATTGGATCGAAAACCATATGAACTAAAAATTATAGTTTTTATTCTTTGATTGATGATGAATAGTAAAAAAGAAGCCCTACTAATGAATGATATTTCACTAGTAGGGTTTCTTTTTTGAATTAATAGGGCAAAAAATTCTCTATTTAATTTGTTCCAAAAGACAGCAATTTACAATATTTAGTCTTTAAAATTTACAATATCTTGAAAATGGAACTGATCATCATCGTAAGTAAATTTCAGAATACTGCAATTGCCAAAGCCAGAATCTTTAATTTTTTCAATATCGGTGAATTGGCCTGTGAAATTCATAATAGAACCAGCGTGGCTAACAATTAAGACTGATTGATTGTCTTGATTCATAATGTCGGTGATGGTCTTTCTGACCCGATCCTTATTTTGTTGAGCACTTTCACCGCCATATTGAACGAAGAAATCACCATATTGCTTGTTAAAATCAGTGATTTTGGGATTGAGATATTCATGTTCACCCTCAAATTTACCAAAAGACATCTCACGTAATCCCTTGAGTCTGGTGTAAGGCATGTCGGTAACGAGTTCTAAGGTATCGCTGGATCTTTCAGCTGTCGAACAAAAGGCAGCATCGAAGTGAATCTGATTTTTTTTAAAATATTTTTTAGCCTGTTTGGCTTGTTTGATACCCTTTTTGGTCAATGGTGAGTCACACCAACCTTGAATTTTTTCTAAAACGTTAAAAAGTGTCTGACCGTGGCGCATCAGATATAAAGTTTTTTGCATATTTTTCCCTCCATAAAAGCACTTACATTATACAATATGACCCGGATATTAAAAAACACTTGAAAAAGAATTAGTGTCTGTGTATCATCATATTTATAAATAGTTTTAAACAAGTAGTAATTTACTTCAGTGTTCAGAGAATTGACGGTTGGTGTGAGTCAAGCAGGGTAAATTATCAAATACGAAACTATCAATCGCAATCCTGTTTATAGGAATAAAGAGAGCAAGTACTTAGTACTTGAATTTGGGTGGTACCGCGCGTAAGCGTCCCTGCATATATTTGCAGGGACGCTTTTTTTATAAACAGGATCTCTAGGAGGAATAATTATGAATATAATTGACGAATTATCATGGCGTGGCTTGATCAATCAACAATCAGATGAAGAGGGTCTTCGTAAACTAGTTGATGAAAAGGCAATTTCTTTATACTGTGGAATGGATCCAACTGGAGATTCAATGCACATTGGACACTTGTTGCCATTCATGACTTTGGAAAGATTTGCTAAAGCAGGACATCATCCTTACATCGTTATTGGTGGAGCAACTGGTTCAATTGGTGATCCAAGTGGTAAAAAAGCTGAACGTCCTATGCAAACAATGGAGCAAGTTGATCATAATGTCGAAGCTTTGAGCAACCAAGCTAAGAGAATTTTTAGTAATTTCACGATGGTCAATAATTACGACTGGACTCATCAAATCGGCATTCTTGATTTCTTGCGTGATTACGGTAAATTATTCAACGTCAATACAATGTTGAACAAAGAGATCATTGCTAGTCGACTCGAAGTCGGAATTTCCTTTACTGAATTCACATACCAAATCTTGCAATCAGTAGATTTTCTAACACTATACCGCAAACATAATGTTCAATTACAAGTCGGTGGTGGTGATCAATGGGGTAATTTGACAGCTGGACTTGATTTGATTCACAAGGCAGAAGGCCCAGATACTAAAGTTTATGCGTTGACAATTCCATTATTGTTGAAAGCTGACGGAACAAAATTTGGTAAGACTGCTGGTGGCGCTGTTTGGCTTGATGCAAAGAAGACTTCACCATACGAATTTTACCAATTCTGGTTCAACCAAGATGACAAGGATGTAATCAATTTATTGAAGAAATTTACATTCCTATCACGCGACGAAATAGAAAAGCTGGCTGAATCGGTTAAGAATGAACCTGAAAAACGTCTCGCTCAAAAGACTTTGGCTCAAGAAGTAACTAAGTTTGTTCACGGAGAAGCTGCTTTAAAGACGGCCGAAAAAATTACTGAAGTCCTCTTCTCTGGTGAAATTGAGGAGTTAACAACTGCCGAAGTTGGTGAAGCTTTCCACGGTGTTCCTAGTGAAGAAATCGCTAATGAACCAATTAATTTGGTTGATTTATTGATTGCTGTAAACGTTGATAAATCAAAGCGCCAAGCTCGTGAAGACATTCAAAATGGTGCTATTAGAATCAATGGTGAACGTTTGACAGATACAACGATGGAAATCGATCCTAAAGATTCATTTGATGGCAAGTACATCGTTATTCGTCGTGGTAAGAAAAAGTACTTCTTAGCTAAAATTAAATAAAACCATTGACTGAATATGTAAAATCGTTTATATTATTTGCAACGAAAACTTTTAATCGGGTCCTGTGAGGCTTGGAAGGTTAAACACATTTAATAGCCAAAAGTGTAAACTTCCTTTCCTTGTGGGATAGGGAGTTTTTTGTTTACTTAAAAAAACTAGGGAACTTTTAAACAGATCCAGTGAGGTCTAAAAGGTTTATGGAATAAGTCTAAACTTTTTAGGGTAGCTGGAGAAGCTGCCCTTTTTAATTTGGAGAAAACAATGAAAAATATACTTTCTATGTCACAATTATCGAATCAAGATGTTCAAAATTTTATCAACTCAGCTTTAGAGTTTAAAAATGGTCGGACTTCGGATATTGGGAAAAATAAATTTGCTGTTAACATGTTTTTTGAAAACAGTACACGAACAAAATCAAGTTTCCAAGTAGCTGAAATGAAATTAGGGATGCAACAAATCGTTTTTGATGCTGGAAAATCTTCAACTAAAAAAGGTGAAAGCTTATACGATACTTGTCGGACTTTAGAAAGTGTAGGAGCTAACTTGGCAGTGATTCGTCACAGTCAGGATGAGTATTATCAAGAATTACTCAATAAAAACTTTAATATTCCTTTGATCAACGCTGGCGATGGTGCTGGTCAACACCCTTCACAGTCATTACTAGACTTGATGACGATTCAAGAACATTTTCATCGCTTAGATGGTTTGAAAGTTGCAATTATCGGTGATTTAAGTCATTCAAGAGTCGCTCATTCTGATGCAGAGATCTTGACACAACTAGGATCACAAGTTTACTTTGGCGGCTTGCAAGCTTGGTATACTTCAGAATTTCAAGCAATTGGACCACATAAGACAGTCGATGAGCTTTGTAAAGAAATGGATGTCGTCATGTTACTAAGAGTTCAACACGAAAGACTTTCGCAAGAAGAAAATGCTGAATTTTCTAAAGAGAAATATTTTGAACAATATGGATTGGATATGCGCCGGGTTAATTTGATGAAAGAAAATGCCATGATCATGCATCCCGCACCAGTTAATCGTGGAGCTGAAATTGCGGACGAAGTTGTTGAATGTGATAAGTCGTATATTTTCAAGCAGATGGTCAATGGTACCTTTATCAGAATGGCAATGATCGAAGCAGTTTTGAAGGGAGAATAAATTATGAAAACAGTAATTAAAAATGGTCAAGTTTTTTATCAAGGTTCACTTCAAAAAACTAATTTGTTGATTGAGGATGGCAAAGTAAAAGCTATCGGTTATAACGGGTCTGCGGATAAAGAAATTAACGCCCAAGATAAATTAGTGACACCTGGATTAGTTGATATTCATGTTCACTTTCGCGAGCCCGGACAAGTCCACAAAGAAACGATTGCTACTGGTACTAAAGCTTCAGCCCATGGTGGCTTTACGACCGTTGGTGCAATGCCAAATGTTACTCCCGTACCCGATGATTTAGAGAAGTTTGCCAAACAAGTTGAGTTAAATCAAAAGAATTCCCTAATCAAAACTTACCAATATGCTCCGGTTACCAAAGATGAAACTAGTGACCAAGTAGTCGACATTGAAGGCATGAAAAAAGCTGGTGCCTTTGCTTTTTCAAACGATGGTCACGGAATTATGAACGCTCAGTCAATGTATTCAGCAATGGAAAGAATTGCTAGTGTCAATAGTCATTTGGCAGCCCATGTTGAAGATAAAAATCTCTTTAACAAAGGAGTCATCAATTTTGGCTCAGCTTCACAAAGACTTGGCTTGCCAGGAATCAAACAAGTTGCGGAAACTTCTCAATTAGCGAGAGATTTAGTTTTAGCCAAAGAAACTGGCGTTCACTATCACGTTTGTCACATTTCAACTAAAGATGGCGTTGAATTAGTGCGCATGGCCAAAGATGCTGGGATCAACGTTACTTGTGAAGCGTCACCCCACCATTTGTTACTGAGCGATGCTGATATTAAAACCGACGATGCTAATTTCAAAATGAATCCTCCTTTACGAACACCAATGGATCGAGAAGCTCTTTTAGCGGGAATTGCCGACGGTACGATCGATATGATTGCAACTGATCATGCGCCACATGCAGAAAATGAAAAGAATCAAGGTTTTGAAAAGAGTGCCTTTGGTATAACCGGCATTGAAACTTCATTTCCACTGATGTACACCCACTTAGTTAAAACTGGTTTGATCAGTTTAGAGAAATTGTTGGCTTTAATGGCAACAGATCCAGCAAGAATTTTTGGTCTAAAGCAAGCTGGCAAAATTCAGATTGGTCAAGCGGCTGATTTAACTGTAATCGACTTAAATCAAGAATTTACGATTGAAAAAGCCGATTTTCTATCAAAAGGAACCAATAGTCCCTTTATCGGGCAAAAGGTTTTCGGCCAAGTGGAACAGACGTTAGTAAACGGACAAACTGTCTACGAACACAAATAATGGGGGATAAAAATGGATAAACCAGTTATAGTAGCACTAGATTATGCGGATGATTTTGAATGTATAAATTTTTTGAACCAGTTTCCTAAAAATCAGAAATTGTTTTTAAAAATAGGTCTGGAAATGTTTTGCCAATTCGGTTACCCGTTCGTAAAAAGTTTGCGTGAACGTGGTTACGAAATTTTCTTGGATTTAAAGTTGCACGATATTCCTAATACTGTCAAACGGACTTGTCAGATGATCGCCAAATGGGATGTTCAATTATTGACGATTCATGCCAGTGGTGGAGCAGAGATGATCAAAGCTGCCAAAGCTGGTTTAGCCGGTTCGAATACGAAATTATTAGCGGTGACTCAGCTGACTTCCTTAGGACAGACCGAGTTAGTCAATGAATTGAAAGTTCCTTTAAAGTCACAAGATTACGTAACTCACTTAGCTAAATTAGCTTTTGACAATGGTGCAGACGGGGTAATCTCATCCGCACTTGAAGTTCCGATGATTAAAGAAGTAACTAGTCAAGATTTCTTATGCATAACGCCAGGAATCAGGCCCAAGACTGAACAAGCAGGCGACCAAAAGAGAGTAGCGACTCCGTCTCAAGCTAGAAGTTTAGGCAGTGATGGTATTGTCGTCGGCCGTCCCATCACGCAAGCAAAAAACAGTTTGAATGCTTATATGAACATCGATAAGGAGTGGGATAAATAATGGATAAAGAAATTGCCAGAGATATTGCAAGTCAATTATTAAAAATTAAAGCGGTGACTTTAAGTCCCAAAGAACCTTTTACGTGGGCAAGTGGCATCAAATCACCAATTTATACCGATAATCGTTTGACGATTGCTTATCCAAAATTCCGTCAAACTATTGCCGATGACCTAGCAGTTTTAATCAAGGAAAAATATCCTGATGTTGAAATTATCGGCGGGGTGGCTACAGCAGGTATCCCTCACGCTACAGGGGTTGCTAATGCCTTGGGATTACCACTTAACTATGTTCGTCCTAAGAAAAAAGACCATGGTAAGAAAGGTCAAATTGAAGGTCGCTGTGAAGCTAATGATAAAGTTGTTTTGATCGATGATTTAATTTCAACCGGTGGCAGTATTTTAAAAGCAGTCGATGCGGTCAAAGAAACCGGTGCACAAGTTATCGGTACAGTGGCGATTTTTTCTTATGACTTGCCAGAAAGCAAGACCAATTTTGCCCAAAAAGATCTGCAATTATTCACTTTAACTGATTTTCCAACACTGATTGAGGTTGCTCAAGAACTTGATTATGTTGAAAAAAATGATACAGAGTTACTTCATGAATGGTACAAAAATCCCGAAGGCTGGTGTAAATAATGGATTTATATAAAGCAGTTCGTCCCTTAATTTTTAAAGTTGACCCAGAAGTTGATCATCATCTAGTAGCTAACGGGTTAAAGATGTTTAATCGCACACCACAAGTTTTAAAGACGATGTTTTTAACTAAGAAACGTGCTGATTTAAAGGTGACCGTCAAAGGAGTAACTTTTGACTCACCAATCGGTATTGCCGCTGGCTTTGACAAAAAAGCTGAATTTTACAATAGTTTGGGTGCTTTAGGTGCTGGTTTTGTAGAAATTGGTAGTGTCACAAAGCACAATCAGCCAGGAAATAAAAAGAAACGAATTTTTCGTTTGCCAGAAGATCAAGCCATTATCAACCGTATGGGCTTGAATAACTTAGGTGTTGAAGAAACAATCAAACATTTGGCTAATACGCCTAAACACACGACAATCGGTATCAGTGTTGCTCCAGGACACGGTTTAACGAGTGATGAAATGATTAATGAAATGGTCGAAGATATTCAAGAAATTCATTCTTTTGCGGACTATATTGCCTTGAATCAAAGTTGTCCTAATCAAAAGGGCGTTACAACTTTACAAGAGATTCCAGTTGCTAAAAAATTGCTTCAAAAGATTCACAACTTACACATTAAAGAACCAATCTTTTGTAAATTTGGTAATGACATTTCAGCTGAAGAATTGATCGAATTGATCAAGGAAACGGATGGTTTAATGGATGGAGTGATTTTGACTAACACAGCTTCAAATCCAAGTTCAGTTCATGATCGACTTCAATCAAGTCATCGAAATGAAGGTGGCGGATTGAGTGGTAAGCCAATTTTCATGAAGTCACTCAGTTTAACTAAAGCCATTCACCAAGCATATCCAAACTTACCAATCATGTTCTCCGGTGGTGTTTTTACTCCCGAAGATGCGACTGCAGCTTTAGAGGCGGGCGCTAGTTTGGTACAAGTTTATACTGGATTTATTTACAATGGACCGTTGTTATTAGAAAAAATTAATCAATATTTATCCAAAAATAAAATTCTTGAAAAATTAGATTATACGAATGTTTCAAAAGCCCCAGTCCGAGATGATCAAGATATTGAAATCACTGAAATTGAAGAAAATGAGAAGGTCGAACTAGATGCCAATTCAGGTGCTTCATTTCATGAGGAATAACTAAAAAATCCCATCATAGCAACTTTTGTTGTGTGATGGGATTTTTTTAGTTTTTGATGTAAAAATTTCCCGAAAGTTGTATCTTTAATTTTCAGAAAATATTACAATTAGTTTTATTTGAGGAGGAAACAAATGAGTTACAAATTAATTACCACAGATATGGATGATACGCTACTTACTACCGCTAAGGAGATATCAGAAAAGAATCAGTTGATGATCAAACAAGCTATGGAAAATGGGGTTAAAGTAGTACTTTGTTCCGGCCGTCCCCATGCCGCCATGTATGACTATGCAAAGTCCTTAGGAATCACCGGTAAAGATAATTATATGATCACAAACGGTGGTGCCATTATTGAAAATATGGAAGGCGAGATCCTTTACGAGAAAACTCTCGACAATGACTTCTACCACGAATTTGTCGCTTATGCTCGTGAACAAATATTGCCATATTGTGTTTTAGATATTCAAGGTAATACTTATACAAGCAATTTTGATTTTATTGATGAATATACGATTGACATGGCTTTTGAAAACAACCGTGGTTTATATGTAAAGGAACCGGAATCATTGCCACGTAATTTTCGAATTACCAAAGCAGTTGTAAACGGAAATGAAAACTTCTTGGATGAAATGACTGAAATTATTAAACGTCGTTTTCCAGATAAGTTCGTCGTCCGTACTGGAGTAGGTTATTTAGAAATCTTCCCCCAAAACGTCAATAAAGGTGAAGCCATCAAGGTGTTGGCTAACAGGCTCCAAATTGATTTGCAAGATGTTTTAGCGGTTGGAGATCGTGACAATGATATTTCCATGTTAAAAGTTGCCGGAAAGGCAGTTGCGATGGGAAATGCCCAAATTGGTGTTAAGGCAGTCAGTGATTTTATAACTAGCGACAATAATCACGACGGAGTTGGTTGTGCAATTGAGAAATTTGTTATCGATGATTTAGCTGTTGAATCACTTTGATTTAAATAAATAATGTAAAGTCAAAACCGACAATTCCGACGAGTAAACTGTAAAGTAAAGCCGGTAAGACAGTTTTACGCAAGATATTACCTTCTTGACCACTCAAGCCAACGACTGAACTAACTGAGACGATATTGTGAACACAGATCATATTACCGGCAGCAGCCCCAATTAATTGGGCAGCTAAAACTAGTTCTTTTGAAACATTTGCATTAACAGCAATGTCAGCTTGAATCTGTCCGAAGGTCAAAGTTGAAACAGTCGTACTTCCAGTAACGAAAGAACCTAATTGACCTAAGAATGGTGCGATAATGATCCAAATTGAAGATAAGTATTTAGAGATGATCTCTGCAATGTACATCGGCATGCTAGGTAATTTTGCTAAATTGATCTCTGAGTTAGTAAAAATTTGTACCATAATCAAAGTTACGATTAAAGCTAGGGCAGTTGATTTCATTGAAAGAACTACTTTTTTAGCAGTTGGCAAGAAACTCTTCAATGATTTAACTTGGATCAAGAGACCGATAATTACGGAGATCGTCAGCAGTGTTCCCGGTGAATAAAGAAATTCCCAATCGGAATTGATCTGTGAATAACCTAAGATATTCTGCCAAGATAAGTTAACATTTTTCACGAGAAATTCTTTTAATGGTTGGATAGTTCTAGTTGCCAATAACATTAAAATAACCACAATGTAAGGTGACCAAGCAGTCAAAAGTGACATTGAGGATTTTTCTTCAGTAACAACTTTTTTGGAAGTTGACCAAGGATTTGTGAAAACTGTTTTAGGAAGAAGAATCTTAAATTTAATCGTGATAATTGCCAAAATAATGGCACCAAATGGAGCCAGAATGGAGACAAATTCATAACTGACCACAAAAGAGATCAATAAGGCTAAGAGGCTATAAGCTAACCCGATGAGGATAGTCCAAGGAATCAAACTGAGAAAATCTTTTTGTTTGTGTTCGTCATTTTTTCCAAAAACGAAGACTAGCATGAAAACGAGGATCAAAGGCATAAAAGTTCCAGCCAGTAAATCTAATTGTGTGATTCGTTGACCAATGGCGTTGAGAAAATCTGCTTTTTCACTGACGTTACTTAAACCAACTGTCAAAGGTGTACCAACAGCTCCAAAGGAAGCAGGAGTTGAATCGGCTACAAGAGCTAGAGTAACAGCTGCCATTGGCGAAAAACCTAAGGCAATCATCAAAGGTGCTGTGACCATTGCTGGAGTTCCAAAACCCGAAACTCCTTCGATCAAGCCACCGAAAAGAAATGCGACTAAAATTAGTTGAATTCGCATATCAGCGGACAAAGTGTGAAAACCTGAATTGATTCGATCAATCGCTCCAGTGTGTTGTAAAACATTGAGCATCATCAAGGCTCCAAATAAAATCCAAAGGATCGGCAAAGCTTTGTGAATGGATTGAAAAATGGAAGCAAGTAAAACCTTAGCTGGCATTTTCCAAAATAAAAATCCCTCAATAAGCACGATCAAGGCACTGATCGACATCCCCTTTGTCGCCGGCATGTTGATTACCCCTAAAAGAATTAAAGGGAGAATCACAGCTGAGAGTGCAACAATAATCATAAGAAACTCCTTTCAAAAACATACTTTTATTATTATATAATTTTTTCCTAATGAAAATGAACAGAAAATATAAAAATATTTTATCTTTACTGAAAATAATAGTGAGATTTGGTTTTTCTGATTCGAGTATACGCATTGGTCAGCCGAAAAAACAAGGGTTGTTGTACTCCAAACTAGACTAGTCGTTTGAAATATTTCAGTCAGTTCTGAAATTGGATAGATTCCTGTTTGAATCAGTGCTTAACTGTTTTGTGGCCTGGATGTGCTGTCATTTTTGATATAAAGAATCTTATTGGTGTCGTAGTAGAATGCGACAGACTAATAAGATTCTTTTTTTCGTTATTATCTCTACTTTGAGCAGTGGTAAGTACAGTGATTATTTTAGAGATTAAACACTAATTCAGAATCGAATTATTATTTTAAAAAATAAAATACTATTTTGAATATATTACTTTGACACACATAGTAATTGGTGATACATTATTGTCATAGCAAAAAAGGTGGGGTAACGAAATGAAACCAATGATTTCTAAGGATATTATTCGTGGCCATACAACGACGATTGTGTTAAACATTTTGAGTCAAACCGACAGTTATGGTTATGAAATCGCCAAACTAGTTAAAGAGTTGAGTCAAGGAAAATACGAATTGAATGAAGCAACTCTCTATACAGTTTTTAGACGATTAGAAAAAAATGGCGATATTGAAAGCTATTGGGGCGATGAAACTCAAGGTGGACGTCGCAAGTATTACCAGATAACAACTCAAGGTAAACAAACTTTAGCTGACAATATAAAAGCCTGGAATTTTGCCAAGAAAGTAATTGATAATTTGATTTTAGGAAGGATAAATGATTATGAATGAAAAATTAAATTCACTAGTAGATGCTAAATTAGATAAAATTTTTGTAGATTATTCGGCAACCAAAGATTTAACGGAATTAAGAGAAGAAGTAGCTTCAGATCTGATTGCTTCAGCTCAAGATAAATTAAAAGATGGCAAGAGTGAAGAGGATGCTGTGGAACAAGCTTTTGCTGACTTTGGCGATATTGAGGAATTGATCAATTCAGTTCGCAACGAAGAAGATGATGGTCAAAAGGAATACCATAAAATTTTTCATGCTCATAATCTAGATGTTGATGAAGATGGTATCAAAATTGACAATGGTAAAATTTTAAATATCAATGATGACGGCATTTCTATTAACGGCGGCAAAACGATTCAAATCAATGACGATGGTATTAAATTGGGGAATATGGTTATTAATGATGAAGGTATCAGTTTCGGTAAGCATCACAAGAAATCTTTTGATAACTTCGAAGCTCATTTTGATAATACGAATTTCAACACTGAAGTCCACGTTGAATCATTACCGTTAGTTGATGAACATGAATTTGATATCACAGATTTGAAAAAAATTGTGATTTCGTATGCCAATGCCAGTTTGAAAGTTGAAGCTAGTGATGGAGAAAAAGTCAAGATTCGTGAATACATGTCACGTAATAATCCTGATTATCAAGTAAGAACTGAATTAAGTTCTGATACTTTAAAGGTCATCCAAGGAAATGTTCCCCACTTCTTGCCGCTGAAAATCAAAGTCCAGATTTTAATTCCTAAACAATTTGCAGGTGATCTACAGATCTTAAATCGCAGTGGGAATTTACAAGTTCAAGGATTAACTAATTTAAACAAAATCAATAGTGATGTTCGTAGTGGTTTAATTTACTTGAATAACATTAAGAATAATCAGTTAATGATCAATGCTAATTCGGGTAAAGTCACACTCGACAATGTATATGTTCAAGGTGCAATGGCGATTGATTCTCGCAGTGGTGTGACTGAATTAAGTTCTGTTTATAGTCCAGATTTCAATATTGAAGCACGCAGTGGCTCAATTAAAGGAGTCGATGTCTCTGGGGCCGGTAAAGTTTTGGCAAAATCAGGTACTATTAAATTGATTTTTAAAGAAATCACGGGAGATATATCCGTTGATAATAGTAGCGGCACAATTAAGATGATGATGCCAGAAAATGACTCTTATGCTTTTGATTTGGAAGCCAAGAGTGGCAGTGTCAAAATGAAACATCAAGCTGATTTTAAACATGACGTTTCCAATCTCAAAGAGGGTGTTGTCGGAAATGACCCACAATATACTTTGACCGCTCGTGCTAAGTCAGGAACAATTAAAGTTGAATAAAAAATTTGTCCACTTAAAAAAGCCCTGTAGTAATCGAAGTTTAATTACTACAGAGCTTTTTAATTTATCTTTGAATCAATTATTTTTAGAACATTACTCAAGCGAAATAAAGTATTCGAATCACGTCTTTGACTTGAAGATAAATCTAAGTCGATCGTTCCATTTTTAATTTCTAGTTCTAGATAGAAAGCTTTTCTTTTCCAAGGCAGGAGTGATTGTTTCGCTGGATTGATGGTTAAAATATCAGCTGAAGTATATTTATGATTGCCTTCAACTACATGATATTTATGGACTTGAGAAAAACTAATGAACTGAAAGTCGGTTTTATCTGGCAAGAGGACCATTTTTAAACGATCACGATAAGAATGCATCTTATAGTAAGAAATTCCGTGTTTTTCAACTTGCCAATGACCGAATAAAGTTCTCAAATTAGTTGGGTAATACCACAAGAGCATAAAACCCAGAATCAATAAAAATAGGCCCAAAGCTAATTTGAGGTTGATAGCTAAAAAAATGCTACCGACGATCAAACTAAGGAGAAAACTAACTATCAAAGGACGACGGTTAATTTTGTTACCAAATTCAATTGAATCAGTCATTTGCGTTATCCTTTCTTTAATCTATCAATATTGTAGCGGTTTGTATGCGCTATCACAAGTAGGCCTGTAGTATTTGTATGGGTTATTGATTGTATTGAGCTTTTTTTTCGTTTATTCTACAGGTATCAAATAAAGAGAAGGAAGTAATAATTAATGTCAAAAAAAGGCAAACAATGGCAAATGCCGTCTGCCTATACAATTTTATTTCTGCTGATCATTTTCGTTGCTGTCTTAACTTGGATTATTCCGGCTGGAGAGTACGCTACCACAAAAGCAGGTAATATAATTGCAGGGACTTATAAAGCTAAGGCAAGCAGTCCTCAGGGTATTTGGGATGTGTTCTTAGCACCGATCAACGGAATGGTTGGAACAAGTGAGACTGAGGGCTCGATTTCAGTATCGTTGTTTATCTTAGTAATTGGTGGATTTTTAGGCGTTGTCAATAAAACCAAAGCTTTAGATGACGGGATCAGTGCGACGGTCAAACGGTACAGTGGAAAAGAAAAGGCTTTGATTCCAATTTTAATGGCACTATTTGCTATTGGTGGATCAGCTTATGGAATGGGTGAAGAGACAATTGCCTTTTATCCCATTTTGATTCCTGTCATGATTGGGGTTGGTTATGATTCAATTACAGCCATCTCAATTGCTTTGATTGGAACACAAGTTGGATGTTTAGCATCAACTGTTAATCCGTTTGCGACTGGTGTAGCTTCACAAACATTGAATATTTCACCAGGAGATGGATTAATACCACGATTGATCTTATTGGTGATCACTACTACGATCAGTATTATTTATGTGATGCACTATGCTGATAAAATTAAAAAGGATCCTTCACAATCATATGTTTTTGATCGACGTCAAAAAGATCTTGAGGAATTCTCGATGCCTGAAAGAAACCTCGATGATAAGTTAAGCACTAGGCAAAAAGCTGTCTTATGGCTATTCGGATTAACCTTTTTGATCATGATCATTAGTTTGATTCCTTGGTCTAGTTTGAATCCTAAGTGGACATTCTTTGAAAGTTTTACTAAGTGGTTAACGAATATTCCATTCTTAGGAGCATTGATCGGTAAGGATTTAGCACCTTTAGGAACTTGGTACTTTAATGAAATTACAACTTTATTCTTATTGATGTCAGTTGTAATTATGTTTGTTTTCAGAATGAAAGAGTCAGAATTTATCGATGCCTTCATGGGTGGAATGAATGAATTTTTAAGTGTTGCAATTATCGTTGCGGTGGCACGAGGAATTCAAGTTGTGATGAATAATGGATATATTACTGCAACGGTTTTGCATGCTGGTGAAACTGGCTTACAAAGCCTATCCAGTGCTGTCTTTATTGTCTTAACTTATATTTTCTATATACCGATGTCATTTTTGATTCCATCAACTTCAGGATTAGCTGCTGCTACCATGGGTATAATGGGACCATTAGGTAAGTTTTCCGGTGTCGATGGGTCATTAGTTATCACAGCTTATCAAGCCGCTTCAGGCTGGGTCAATTTAATTACCCCAACTTCAGGAGTAGTTATGGGAGCGCTAGCAATTGGACATGTATCTATAGTAAAATGGTGGAAGTACATGTGGAAATTAATGGCGATTTTATTTGTCGTCGTTGCCGCATTCTTAGTAGTTTGTTCGATGATAAAATAGGAGGAATTTTGTTATGGAAAAATTTATCACTACCGAGATTCAAGATGAAGCAATTACAGGTTTAAAACAGATTGTGGGTGTTCCATCCTTTAATGAACCAGCTGAAGACAAAGCACCCTTTGGTAAGGGACCTAAAAAGGCCCTTGAAGAGGTCTTAAAAGTTGTTGAAAAATTAGGTTGTAAAACTTATTTAGATCCAGAAGGCTACTATGCTTATGCTGACATTGGATCAGGTGATGAGACCTTTGGTATTGTCGGCCATATGGATGAAGTACCTGCTGGAAACCTTGATGCCTGGGATACTGACCCTTATGAATTAACACAAAAGGATGGTAAGTTGTATGGTCGTGGAACTCAAGACGACAAAGGACCTACCATGGCAGCTATTTATGCGGTTAAAGCTATCTTAGATAAAGGATACAAGTTTAATAAGAAGATTCGCTTCATCTTTGGTTCAGATGAAGAGATTCTTTGGAGATGTTTGGAACAATATAACAAAAAAGAGGCTCCAATCGATTTGGGAATTTCTCCTGATGCCCAATTCCCAGTGATTTATGCTGAAAAAGGGTTACAACAATCATACTTAGTTGGACCTGGTTCTAATGAATTACATCTCAACTTGGAGAATGCCTTCAATGCTGTTCCTGGTAAGGCTGTTTACGATGGGCCTAAACAGGACGAAGTTTTTGCTGCCTTACAAAAGTATAATTTTGAAGCTGATAAGAAGGAAAATTCAATCGAGGTCCATGGTAAATCCGTTCACGCTATGAATGCTCCTCAAGGAGTTAATGCGGTAGTCAGACTGGGTATTGCTTTGAGTGACGTCTATCCTGATATTAAGGTACTGCAATTTTTCAAAAAATTTGGTGAAGATGCCAACGCAACTAATTTATTAGGTGATATTTCGGATGAGGCTTCTGGTAAATTAACTTTTAATATTTCTAGTTTAAAGATCACTGACCAAGAATCACGTGTTCAAATCGATATGCGTATTCCAGTTACAGTTGACCACGATGAATTAGTTGAAAAAGTTACTCAAGCAATCAAACCATTTGAAATGACTTACGAACATTTCGATTATCTAGAACCACTCTATGTCCCAACTGATAGTGAATTAGTCCAAACTTTAATGGCTACTTACAAGGATTTGACTGGTGATACTGACGCTAAGCCTTTGATTTCTGGTGGAGCTACTTTTGCTAGAACGATGAATAACTGTGTAGCTTTTGGTGGGATGTTACCAACGACTCCTGATTTCATGCATCAAGCTAATGAAAATTGGAGTATTGCTGATATGAGAAAAACAATGGAGATTTTTGCGGAAGCAATTTATCGTCTCTGTGTGGAATAAAAATTTAACCAGGCTGAAAAGTCTGGTTTTTGTGTATATTGATAAATTTATAATTTAATGGCTAGTTTTTTGATTTCAGGACAAAAAGTTTGTTTTATATTGCTAAATTCGGTAGCGTAACAGTTAGAACGAAACGGATCAATGAAGGAAAATCAATATTTGAGGTGTAATGAAAATGTTTGATTATAATACTCGAGCATCAAAGTTTAAGTTTCAAGGTGAAGTAATCGTACCGGGTGATAAAAGTATTGCTCACCGGGCAATTGCTTTTGGTGCGCTCGCAAACGGAGTTACACAGATCAGTAATTTTTCGTATTCAGACGATCTAACTGTTACTGCGCAAGTCTTTAAAGAATTAGGCGCCAAGATTCACACCGAGCTTAGCACTAAAGATATGATAATTAAGGGCACAGGTCATAAGTTACAATCGCTTGATCATTCGCTAAACATTGACAACGTCGGTACTTTAGAAAGTATCCTCTTAGGAATACTAACAACGAGTACTAATGAATATACGATTGCCGGTGGCGACTATTTGAGTAAGCGGCCTTTGGAGCGACTGGTTAAACTTTTAACTGCCATGGGTGGTAGTTTTCAACCAATTGGTGAAGACGCACTCCCGGTTAAGACTAAGGGTAGTCATGATTTAAAGGGAATTACTTATCAACAGGATATTTCAAGTGCTCAAATCAAAAGCGGGTTGGTTTTTGCTGGTATTTATGCTAAGACACCTACGACGATTATTAGAAAATTACCAACCCGTGATCATACGGAAGTTTTGGCTAATTTCTTCGGTGCTAATGTGGTAACGACTCCAGAAACAATTACGGTCAACCCAGCTCACACTAATTTGAAGGGGCAAAGTTTAACCATCCCCGGGGACTTTTCTTCTGCTGCCTTGTACATTGCCG
Organism: Companilactobacillus suantsaicola; assembly: GCF_004745525.1. Taxonomy (GTDB): domain Bacteria; phylum Bacillota; class Bacilli; order Lactobacillales; family Lactobacillaceae; genus Companilactobacillus; species Companilactobacillus suantsaicola. The sequence goes on from NZ_RKLY01000001.1 coordinate 92,097, forward strand.
GAGCACTACTTTCAGAAGGTAGTGAAATCCATCTACCTAAAGTTGGATTGAACTCAACTCGAATCGGTATGTTGAATGTTGCTAAGCAAATGGGAGCGCACATAACGGTCGAAAATTGTTCAATTAATAGTGTTGAACCCTATGGTGACTTGGTGATTCGTTCACAACAACTACACGGGACAAAAATTTCTGCTAAACAAGTTCAATTCATTATTGATGAGATTCCAATTATTGCTTTAATGGCTTCACAAGCAACTGGTACGACCGTTATTGAAGGAATTCATGACGTTCATTTGCAGTTGAGCGACCGAATTAGAAATATGCGGGTCGAATTGGCTAAATTAGGCATTGTCATGCAAGTTAATGATGATTCCATTGTAATCAAAGGTGAACAGAAGATTAAAGTTAAGGATGACGTTGACAGTCATAATGACCACCGCATTGCGATGATGCTCTGTATTGCTTCAATTTTGACAGAGACACCATTTAAGATTAAAAATATTGAATCGATTGATATCTCGTATCCTAATTTCTTGTCTGATTTGAAGAAAATTTCTGTGGCTAAATAATTTTAGGAACTGAAACAAATTTAATTATGTTTGTAAAGACTTCTTTTTTATTACCTAGTGTCGTATTATTAATGTAATCGGATTATGTAAGGGGTTACTGTATTAATGATTAAGTTTATTGGGACTGACTTAGATGGAACATTGCTGAATAGCTATAGTAAAATTTCTGCCAAAAATGTGCAGGCTATTCGGGATGCTGTCAATTCCGGAATTGTGTTTGCAATTTGCTCGGGGAGAACACTGCATTCAGTTAGTAAATATTTTACGAAAGATTTAAAAGTACCAGGCTACCGGGTCGTCTTAAATGGTGCGGTCGTGGTCAATGCTAAAAATGAAAAGGTAATTGATCGACCACTAGACTCTGAAGTTGTAGCAGAAATTCTCAGACGATCAGAATTTAGTAAGTTTAAAGTTGTTTTAGATGGGTTAAATGATACTTATATCTATGATCCTAATCATCACTGGAATACTTATTTTGAAGGGATGAGTCGCCATCACTTCAAAGCACATTCTATTCAAGAATTGATGGACATTAATAAAAAAGACTTCAGTATTTATAAAGTTTGTTTCAGTTGCCCACCAAAACGGTTACGTGAATTGCAAAAAAAATTAGAATCGTTTACCGCTTTGCCCATTACCATCAGTCGCTCTGGAAGTGACTATTTTGAGATCAATAGTCAAGATGTAACTAAATTGTCCGCATTACAACATATTTCTGAATTGGAAAAAATTCCTATGACTGACTTTATGTGTTTCGGTGATTATGGAAATGATTTAGACATGGTCAAAGAGGCTGGATACGGGGTAGCAATGGAAAATGCTATCGAAAATGTAAAAGATGTCGCCTGGAAAACAACTTTAACGAACAATCAAGATGGTGTGGCAGCAATGATTTCACGAGTCTTAAAAAAAGAATTTGACTAAGAAAACCTTTGTGGCTGTAGCAAAATATTTGTTACAGCTTTTTTGATTGTGAAAAATCAGGATGGAAATTTGTTAATCAGTATAATTTTCAAATGTTTTTTATTAAAAACATCTTGATAAATTTGGAAACTAGTTATACAATTTAATTGTTCTATGAAAGCGTTTTAAGCAAACGTTTTTAAATAAAAACAAATAAATATTTTAATTCAAAGGGGTATTTGATTATGGCTGAAAAGACAATTATGTTATGCTGTGCTGCCGGTATGTCAACAAGTTTACTAGTTTCAAAGATGCAAAAGGCTGCTGAAAGTGATGGTGTTGATGCTGAAATCTTCGCTACTGCTGCTGCCGATGCTGATGCAAAATTGGAAGAAAAACATCCTAACGTATTAATGCTTGGACCTCAAGTAAGATATCTTGAAGGACAATTCAAAGACAAGTTAAGCATTCCTGTTGAAGTTATTAATATGCAAGACTACGGAATGATGAACGGTGAAAAAGTTCTAAAACAAGCTCTATCACTAATTAAGTAATCATTTCAAATACTAAAAAAAGGGCGCATATTAGCACCCTTTTCGTTTTTTAAAAGTAAAGTAAGCGCTTAAACACATTGAGAGGGAGAATTTTTAAAATGGCTGAAGAACATGATGAACAACTAGAAACAATTATGGGATTGATTGTCAACGGAGGTAACGCTAAGAGCTCAGCTTTTGAAGCTATCAACGCTGCCAAGAAAGGTCACTTTACAGTGGCTGATCAAAAATTAAAGGAATCAGATCACTTCTTAGTTGAAGCACATAACTCACAAACAGATATGCTAACTAAAGAAGCTAATGGTGAACATGCTAAAGTTTCATTGTTAATGGTTCACTCACAAGATCACATTATGAATGCTATTACATTTAGAGATTTAGCTGGAGAAATTGTTGACTTGTACAAGAGACTTGATAAAGAAGGAGACTAATTAATGAGTGAGGGAATTCAAATGCCCGAAGGATTCCTTTGGGGAGGCGCCGTCGCAGCACACCAATTAGAAGGTGGCTGGAATGAAGGCGGTAAAGGAGTAAGTATTGCCGATGTCATGACTGCTGGTGCTAAAGGCGTTGCTAGAAAAGTTACTGACGGCGTTAAGGATGGAGAAATTTATCCTAATCATTGGGGTAATGACTTCTATCACAAGTATCCGGAAGATATTAAGTTATTTGCAGAATTAGGTTTGAAGTGTTTTAGAACTTCCATCGCTTGGACAAGAATTTTTCCAAATGGTGATGAGGATGAACCTAATGAGGCTGGTTTAAAATTTTATGATGACATGTTTGATGAATGTCACAAATATGGAATCGAACCAGTAATTACTTTGTCACACTTTGAGATGCCATATCATTTGGTCAAAGAATATGGTGGTTGGAGCAATCGTAAGATGATCGAATTTTTCGATCGTTTTGCTGAAGTTTGTTTCAAACGTTACAAGGATAAAGTTAAGTATTGGATGACTTTCAATGAAATCAATAACCAAACTGATTGGCGAGATCCACATCCATTGCTTCAAAACTCTGGTTTGCAATTAACAAAAGATGATAACTGGGAAGAAGAGATGTTCCAAGCTGCTCATTATGAGTTTGTTGCTAGTGCCAGAGCAGTTCAAATTGCTCACAAGATCAATCCTGACTTTCAAGTTGGGGCAATGATTGCTATGTGTCCAATTTATCCTTTAACATCTAATCCACGTGACATTATGAAAGCTGAACGTGCGATGCAATATCGTTACTACTTTGGTGACGTTCAAGCACTCGGCTATTATCCAGAATGGATTGAAAAGTATTGGGCTAGAAAAGGTTTTAACCTCGATATCAACAATAGTGACTTGGCTACAATTAAAGCTGGTGTTGTTGATTACGTTGGTTTTAGTTACTACATGTCATTTGCAACTAAAGCTCATGATGGTGAAGAACACTTCGACTATGATGAACACAATGATTTGGTTTCTAACCCTTACGTGGAAAAATCTGATTGGGGCTGGCAAATTGATCCAATTGGTTTGAGATATTCAATGAATTGGATGACTACTCGTTGGCACAAACCTTTATTCATCGTTGAAAATGGTTTTGGTGCTTACGATAAAGTTGAAGCTGATGGTAGTATTCATGATCCATATCGGATCCAATACTTCCATGATCATATTTTACAAATGGAAAAAGCCGTTAAAGAAGACGGTGTTAAATTGATTGGTTACACACCTTGGGGACACATTGATTTAGTATCCGCAAGTACTGGTGAAATGAAGAAACGTTATGGAATGATTTATGTTGACGAAGATGATGAGGGTCATGGTAGTCTCAAACGTTCTAAGAAAGATTCCTTCTACTGGTATCAAAAGGTAATCAAGTCAAACGGTAAAGATTTAGACATATAATGTAAGTGAGGTTTTTATATGACTGAAACAACAAAAAGTGGATTAAGAAAAGACTTCCTATGGGGAGGTGCTGTTGCCGCAAACCAGCTTGAGGGAGCTTGGGATGTTGATGGTAAAGGTGTCAGCGTGACTGATATCATGACAGCCGGTGCTTATCAAAAACCACGTGAAATTACTGATGGCGTGATTCCTGGTAAAAATTATCCTAACCATGAAGCAATTGACTTCTATCATCACTATAAAGGTGATATTAAGTTGTTTGCTGAAATGGGCTTCAAGTGTTTTAGAACTTCCATTGCCTGGACAAGAATTTTTCCAAATGGTGATGAAGCAGAACCTAATGAAGCTGGATTGAAATTTTATGATGATATGTTTGATGAATGTTTGAAGTATGGTATTGAACCAGTAATTACTTTGTCACATTTTGAAATGCCTTATCATCTAGTTACTGAATACGGTGGCTGGCGTAGTCGTAAGGTTATCGATTTTTATGTTAAGTTTGCTAAAGTTTGCTTTGACCGTTATAAGGACAAGGTTAAGTATTGGATGACTTTCAACGAAATCAATAACCAAACAACTTACACAAATGACTTTTCAATCGCAACTGATTCTGGTTTGATTTTTAGAAATAATGAATCAGAAGCTGAACGTGAAAAGTTGATGTACTTAGCATCACATCGCGAATTAGTTGCTAGTGCTTTGGCAGTTAAAATTGGTCACAAGATCAATCCTAACTTTGTGATTGGTAACATGGTCAACTTTACGCCTGTATATCCAGCATCTGCCGATCCAAAAGACATTTTGTTAGCTGAAAAAGCTATGCAAAGGCGTTACTGGTGGGCTGATGTTCAAGCTCTAGGTGAGTATCCTGTGGGAATGATTGCTTATCTTGAAAATCATGATTTGATGCCTGATATTACTGCTGAAGATAAGGTCGTCTTGAAAGAAGGAACTGTCGACTACGTTGGCTTCAGTTACTACAATTCAATTACTGTCAAATACAGTGATGACAATCCTGGTTTTAAATTCGTTGGTGATCGCGAAACAGTCAAGAATCCTAATTTGAAGTATAACGATTGGGGTTGGCCAGTTGACCCTGTTGGTTTGAGATATTCAATGAACTGGTTGACAGAACACTATCACAAGCCTGTTATGATCGTTGAAAACGGATTTGGTGCATATGATAAAGTTGAATCAGATGGCAGTATCCATGATGATTATCGTGTAGACTACTTGCGTGCTCACGTCAAAGAAATGATTACAGCAGTAAATGAAGATGGCGTAGATCTTATGGGTTACACACCATGGGGATGCATTGATTTAGTTTCTGCTGGAACGGGTCAAATGTCAAAACGTTATGGATTTATCTATGTTGATAAAGATGATGAAGGTAACGGAACACTTGCACGTTCAAAGAAAGATTCATTCTACTGGTATCAAAAGGTAATCCGTTCAAACGGAGCCGATTTGGACTGAATCTAAACAAATAAGCTGAGACAAAACTAAATCTTGTCTCAGCTTATTTTTCTTAAAAAAATGTAATTTGTTACATCTGTGGTAAAATTAATTTAGTAAAAATGATATATACCAATTGTAAAGGAGGGTGAAAAAGATGTTTCCTTATCAAAAAGTTCATGAGTTGAATCGATTAGAATTGATCGTTTATAAGTACATAATTGGACATACTAAAGAAGTTCAAGATATGACGATTCGTGAGATGGCAAATGCAGCTCACGTCTCGACGACGACAATTTTACGGTTCTTAAAAAAGATGGATTACAGTGGCTTTTCGGAGTTTAAATTTGCTCTCAAGCAAAGCCTTAAACAACCTTCAAAGGCCCAACAAGATCCTAGTATGGAACCGATTAAAAACTTCTTTCAGTTAGTTGCAGATGAAGAACCGTTTGATAATAAAATTGAACAAGCTGCTGATATGATCAATGCTGCCGATCTAGTCTTGTTCTTTGGAGTAGGAAATAGTGGTCGCATTGCCCAATACGGGGCTAGTATTTTGTCTAGCTACGGTATTTACTCTTTGCCGATCATTGACCCGTTTCAACCAGAACCTTTCTCAGATCGCGATTTTAGCAAGACCTTGTTGATTTTAGTTTCAGTTTCCGGGGAGACTGATCAAGTGCTAGAACAAGCACGCTATTACAAGAAAAATGGAGCTGAAACCATTGCTTTAACAGCTAATTCTTATTCAGTTTTGAATCAAATTACAGACTTTGCAATTTCTTATGATACTCCTCAAAATCGAAAGGGACATATCAATGTTACGACCCAAGTACCAATCGTTTATACATTGGAGCAAATCTCAAATTGTGCTTACCATAAGATGGTAGACCAAGTTGATAGTCGATTCTCGGAACATGTCACAGATTAGTGACATGTTTTTTTAAAAGTGAATTTTATGTTTTATTTATAAAAATACATATTCACTGATGGAAAGGGTTACAATAAATGGTATAGGCAGGTTTGTTTGTTCCTGCTTAATGTACTTTCTTATTTTAAAAGGGGTTTTATAATGACTACAAAGAAGACCAACCGTTTTATAAATGACAGAGTCATTCCATTAGCGGGTAAAATGGCCTCTTCACGTCATTTGACAGCTTTGCGTGATGGAATGACTTTAGCCGTACCGATGATTATCATCGGTTCTTTATTCATGATTATTGCGCAATTTCCAATTCAGGCTTATTTAGATTTTATGGCTAGTATTTTTGGCAAGAATTGGGCAACCGTTTTGCAATATCCAACTAATGCTTCGTTTCATATTATGGGTTTAGTTGCTTTAGTAGGTATATCCTACAATTTGGCAAAAAGTTATCAGGTTGATCCAATTTCAGCATCGATCATCTCTTTAGGAGCGTTTATTTTAACGATTCCATTAAAGACTGATCATGGTGCACTCTGGATACCACTGCAGGAATTTGATTCGGGGGGATTATTTACTGCAATCATTGTGGGACTGTTTATCACGGATTTATACGTTTGGATGGTTCATAAGAGATGGACTATTAAAATGCCGGATACAGTTCCGCCAGCAGTAAGTAATTCCTTTGCAGCTTTGTTTCCGGGATTGATCATCTTAATATTAGTCTGGTTGATTCGAATTGGTGTTGAAGCTACGCCAATGGAAAGTATTCCGAATATAGTTTCGTTCTTCTTAGCTGATCCATTGAGTCACTTGAGTAACACTTTCATGGGTGCACTTGTGGCTGAATTTATGATTTCTCTACTGTGGGTCTTTGGAATCCACGGTGCCAATGTGGTTTTAGGAATCATGATGCCAACTTGGTTATCAGCTTTGAATGCTAATCAAGTTGCTTTCAGTGCTGGGAAACCACTGCCCAATATTGTTACGACGGCCTTTTTTGACAACTTCGTTCATATGGGTGGAGCGGGAGCAACGATTGGTTTAGCAATGTTATTGGCTTTTGCATCAAAGAGCAAGGAATTGAAGACTTTAGGAAAATTAGTCGCTGGACCGGCACTTTTCAATATCAACGAACCGATTTTATTCGGTTTGCCAATTGTGATGAACTATAAGATGTTGATTCCATTTATTTTGACACCGTTAGTTAATGTTACGACGACTTATTTTGCGATGGCGGCTGATTTAGTTGCTAAGCCTATGGGAACTTATATCCCATGGTTAACACCACCAATTCTCTCAGGATTTATTGCAACAGGTCACTTATCCGGATCAGTTATTCAACTGATCAATATCGTCCTTGATACGTTGATTTACTGGTATTTCTTCAAGTCAATGGACAGAGAAAAATTAGCGAACGAATTAAGACATCAAAAACGTTTTTAAAAAATTTTGGAGGTTTCGTTTTGAGAAGATTAGGATTATCACTTTATCCTGAACATTCAACTTTAGATGAGGATAAAAAATACCTCGATACAGCAAGTAAATTAGGTTATTCACGTATTTTTGCATCATTACTAGAATTAGGAGCCGATAAGGATAAAACTATCAATCGTTTTAAAGAAACAATTGCCTATGCTAATAAGTTAGGTTTTGTCACGATTGTTGATATGAATCCAAAATTGTTTAAATCTTTGGATATTACTTATGATGATTTATCATTTTTCCATGAATTAGGAGCCTATGGTATCAGATTGGATGAAGGTTTCTCTGGTATGGAAGAAGCTAAAATGACTCATAATCCATTTGGCTTGAAGATTGAAATCAATATGAGTTCAGGAACTCATTATTTGGATAACATTTTGTCATATCATCCTGACACTAACAATTTGTTAGGTTGCCACAATTTCTATCCACAAAGATATACTGGTTTAGGTGAAGAATTCTTCATTAAATGGTCTAACTTCTTCAAAGATCGTAATATCCATTCAGCTGCCTTTGTTAGTTCACATACAGCAACATTTGGCCCATGGCCAGTTCAAGATGGATTGCCAACACTTGAAGATGATCGTGATTTACCAATTGGTACTCAAGTTAAACATTTGTTGCTCAGTGGTGTAGTTGATGATGTTATCATTGGTAATACTTATGCTTCTGACGAAGAATTAAAGGAAGCTGCTGAAGCCTTTTACTCACCATATCCAGTCTTGAAAGTCGATTTTGCTAAAGATACTACTGACCTAGAAAAAGAAGTTATTTTGAAGTCAACTCATGTTTATCGTGGGGATGCCTCAGATTACTTGTTACGTAGTACTATGACCCGAGTGGTTTATCATGATGGCAACTTCCCAGCCCATGATACACAAGACATCAAACGTGGTGACATTATTATTGTCAATGAAGACTATGGACAATATAAAGGTGAGACTCAGATTGGACTTAAAGATATTCCAAATGATGGACGTAGAAATGTCGTTGGACATTTGAATGAAAAGGAAGCATTTCTATTGAGTTATATCAAGCCTTGGAGTAGTTTTAAGTTATCTGAATAATTGCAAAAAAAAGATACTATTCTCAGTGGAATAGTATTTTTTTATAGGGAGAGAAATATGAATAAATATTTACTAGATGATAAAAGTTTTGATAAATTTTATGATTTGTATCTTTACTCATTCAATCGTGAAGACTCAGTGTCAAGAAAACGGGTCTTTAAAGAACGTTTCGACCATTCTTTAGTGTATGGTTTAATGAATGGGAAAAAATTAGGTAGTGGTTTATTCAGTATTCCATTTGACGTTAATTTTCATGGCGTTGACTTCAAGATGAACGGAATCGGCGACGTAATGAGTGCTCCTGAATTTGGTGGCCGTGGTGGGGCATCTAAGATGCTCGATCAAGCATTATTCGATATGTATAAAAATAAAGTTACTTTATCTTATTTAGCCCCATTTTCTTTTGGCTACTATCGTCAATTCGGCTATGAGCAAGTCTTTGATCACACGCAAGTAGCGATTGAAAATGATAAATTACCACGGATCAAGAATAGTAGTAAAGGTTATGTTGAGCGAATTGACGTTAAAGATATTCCTGATGAACTGAAAAAACTTTATTTGGATCAAAACCATTTGGGCGGGGTTAATCGTTCAAAATGGTGGTGGGATCATATGATTGACAAACATGCCGATCATAAAGTGGCTTTGGCTTATAACGAAGATGATATTTTGATAGGCTATATGATTTATTTCCACGAACAAGAAAATTTTCATATTCATGAATGGATCAATCTTAATCCATTGAGTCGTCAACTATTGGCTAAATTTGTTACGAAACATCAATCAATTTTTAAAAAGTTCATTTTTGAATCACCGGATCCTGATTTTAAAGCTGATCTGTTAGCCGATCCATATTCAGCAGAGTTGACCGTTACTCCATATATGATGGCAAGAATTGTCAATTTGGAAGATTTCTTTAATCGTTATCCAGTCCAAGACGATTTAGATGAGGTCTATATTAAAGTAGAAGATACTTTGGAATGGAATGCTCATACATGGAAAATTAGTGTCTACGATAAGAAAGTGTCCGTTGAAATTGCTGATGGTGAAGCAGCAAATATTGAATTAACTATTCAAAATTTGACTAAAGCTATGTTTGGTTATCGTTCACTTGAATCACTGGCTGATTACGGATTCATCAAGGGTGACAGTAATAAAATTAAAGCCCTGGATAAAATTTTAGTTCAAAAAAAGCCAGAATTAATTGATTATTTTTAAGTTTTAGTAAAATATATCGGGTTATTGAAAAATAAATCAGTGAATATTCTTGTATATAATGAAAAAATAAAAAAAATATAGTATTCTTGTCATGGGTAGAGTTTCTTATAGAGGGAAAAACTAATGGGAGGTTTAACGATTATTGACATGGCATGTATGGCACGTTTCACCGTTTATTACCAGTATTTTCTTTATTCTAGGTGTATTCACGTTATATGAAGTTTTGTATGATTGGTTGAAGTCATTTTTTAATTTAAAAAAGTTCAAAATTGACGAAGATCATCTTAATTCCGTATTCGGTATTTTTTACATGCTGATCTTTATTTTTAGTATGCAAGCGTCGTTGTCAGGAAGAGATATTTCTTGGCAATTTATGAATTTTCAGATTATCGCACTGGTTTTTTGTGCATACTTCTTGGATATTAGGGTGCCACTTCGTTATTTCATTCCGATTGTTTTAGTGTATATGACAATTAATGGTTCATTTGGATACTGGGAATCCTGGTGTCACGCTTGGACCGTCATCATAACTTATAACACTTTTAATCGGATTCATCGGATTCAAAATGAAAAGCATCAATTTATCGATTACCTCATAGCTGGGATAGTTTCAGGGATTTTATTGTGGGCCTTTGTGGCTTTAAAATTCGATTTGAGTTTTATGACGGCTCTAGAAGAGTGGTCATACATGATGATTTTTGAAATCTTGCTCTATAGTTACGTCAATATGATTTTGCGTGACAGTAAACTAAAATTACGGCTAGTTGAATTTGCTAACCACGACGCTTTAACTAAGATTTCTAATTATGCCGCCTATGATTCGGAAATGAAATATGTCTTTGGAACTAGTCGGCACAACAAGTTACATCTGTCGATGATGATGTTTGATATTGACCATTTTAAGCGTGTTAATGATACTTATGGTCATTTGGCGGGGGATAAAGTATTGCAGCAGGTAGCGGACGTTGTATCGACTGTGATCGATGAAAATGATCCTTCGGTCAAGTTTTATCGGACTGGTGGAGAAGAATTCAATATTGTTTTTCCAGGCTACGATCTTGATTCAACGAAGACTATCGTTCAAGAAATTTTCTCGGCAGTAAATCATATGCCGGTAAATTATAATGGGACGAAAATAGCCATTTCTATTTCGGTTGGTGTTTCTGAGATTGCCGAAGACGATCTTCATCCAAACGACTTGTATGGTCGGGTTGACGAGAATCTTTATCAATCGAAAAATAACGGGCGGATGCAGATTACGGCAATCTAAAAAATTTCACTACTTTGTCGAATTTTCGCGGGGTAGTGAGTTTTTTTGTGCTATTATTATAAGATATAAATATATTTTTAAAAAAGAATATAAAGTTGGAGGTTAGTGGATTTTTGACTTGGTCGATATGGCACGTTTCACCCTTTATAACGGGTGTTTTCTTCATTTTAGGAATCTTCACACTTTATCAAGTTCTTTATGATGGTTTAAAGACATTTCTACATTCCAAAAAAATAAATGTAGATGACGACAAACTAAACTCGGCTTTTGGAGTCTTGTATATGTTGATTTTTATCTTTAGTATGCAGGCAACCTTAGTGGGGACTCCGATTAGTTGGCAATTTATGAATTTCCAACTAATCGCCTTGGTCTTTTGTGCTTATTTCTTAAATATCAGAGTTCCATTTTTTGTATTTTTTCCAATTATGATTTTGTACATGATGTTCAATGGCTCGATCGGTTACTGGGAGTCATGGTGTCATGGATTTACTTTAATGTTGTTTTACCTCAGTTTGAATCAATTACGTAGAGATCAAAAAATAAACCGTTCCTTTATCGCTTACATGTCATTAGGGACTTTCTTCGGAGGACTTTTATGGCTCTTTATGAAGGTTAAATTTGATTTCTCGTGGTCAACTTATTTGCAAGAATGGTTGTATTTAATCATCTTTGAAGCGTTACTTTTCAGTTACGTTGGGATGATCTTGCGTGACAGTCAATTAAAGTTAAAACTATTGCGCTTTGCTAACCACGATGCTTTAACGAAGACAGAAAACTTTGCCGCTTATAAGTCTGAAATGGACCGTTTGTTTAGCAATAGCACCGTTAACAAACTTGATTTATCAATGATGATGTTTGACATTGATCACTTCAAGCAAGTCAATGATACTTATGGACATTTAGCAGGTGATAAGGTTTTGCAGCACGTAGTTGATGTTGTGCAGACAGTAATTTCTGAAAATGACCCAAATGTTAAACTTTATCGAACAGGTGGCGAGGAATTCAACGTCATCTTTCCAGGATATGATTTAGATGCGACCGAACCAATCGTGCATCAGATTTTCGCTGCTTTGAACCATATAGATGTAGAAATTAATGGGCAAAAGATCAATATTACGATCTCAGTCGGAGTTTCAATGATTTCTAAAAAGGACTCTCAACCAAACGATTTCTATTCACGAGTGGATGGCAATCTTTATCATTCCAAACGCAATGGTCGTAAACAGATTACAGCATTGTAGATGTTGATTCAGACTAAATAAAGAAGCTGAACTAATGCTATTTGCATTAATTCAGCTTCTTTTTAGTTTTGTGGTTTTTTCTTTTATGCTGCCTTAACTTGTTTAGCTGATTGTTTAGGCATAACAAGATTCAAGATAATTGCAGCAATTGCGGCCACTGCGATTGGTGAGCCTAGTAAGTATTGAAGAATTTGTGGAGCATTCTTAGTTACATTAGCAGGTAGTAGAACTAAAGCCAATGTTAAGATAATTGGAATACCGATGATATAAAGATCTCGATCAGTCGTTTCAATTCCACGAATAACATTTAAACCATTTAACATGATAGTTACCGTGATAATTGCGAAGACACCACCGATAACGGGAGCAGGAATTGCGGCAAGAAAGGCTGACAATTTACTGAAGAAACCTAAAATTGAGAACCAGATACCAGCGAATAAGAAGACCCGTTTTGAAGCTACACCAGTGATGGAAATAACACCGGCATTAGTTGAATAACCTGTAACAGGAGTTGTACCAAGTAAAGCGGCTACCATACAGCTTAGACCTTCACCGATAATACCGTGGTTCCATTGTTTGTTAGTAATTTCGTGATTAGTAACAGCACCCATGGCGAACCAAGTACCAGTAGTTTCTGTTGTGATTACGGCATAAATGATAATGAAAGTGATGATAGCTGAAGGTGAGAAGTTGATGCCCCAATGTAAGATAGTTCCGTTAGGAACACCGAACCAAGGAGCGCTTGTGACAGTTTTCCAGTCGAACATACCCATCATCGTTGAAACAAGTGTACCAACACCTAATGCTAAGATAATTGAACTAGTTCTAAAGAAACGTTCAACTTTTTTAAATTTCAAACTAATAGCGACAGAAACAAGTAGTGTCAAAGCTGTAACCGCTGCTAAAATCATATTTTTATTGATATTTCCTGGAGCGTTGAAGATGTTACTGTTTAAAGCTGTAGGAATCAGTGATAAGCCAACACAGGTGATAATTGTACCTCCGACAAGTGCAGGGACAAGTTTGTTGATGATCTTTTGGAAGACTCCGGTGGCACCTAAGATGATCAAAATGATCGAACCGACCAAGAGGGCGCCGATCAAAGTACCCATACCATTACCTTTGAGACCACCTGAACCTAAGACAACTCCGGCAGCCGCACCGAGTGGAACGAAAGATGGACCTTGTGAAACGGGCATCTTCATGAAAATAAAGGTTTGTAAAATCGTACCAATTCCCGCAGCCAGAAAAGTAGATTGGAGCAGATTCATTTGATCACCGACACCCATAGCCATCATTCCGGCTAGAATAATTGGTGGAACGTAAATATCCATTGCTAAGACGTGTTGTAGTCCTAAGAAACCAGCTTCAGTTGCGCCGATTTTATCGTCAGGACCGACTAATAAGGTACTTTTTTTATTTTCCATTTTTCTCTCCTAAATTGTTATGAACTAATTTTCCTGAGACGTAAACTTGTAAAATATTCTCTTTATTAGTGTGATATATCAATCTTTCAAAAATATCCTGACTTCGATTTGAAGAAACTTCCTTAAAAGAATCAGAAACTATTTGCAGATCAGCTTGATAACCAGGCTTGATCTGACCAGTTTTAACGTGTAAAGCTTCTGCACCACCAATAGTAGCAAGATAAAAAGCATTACTAGCAGTTAAGCGACTATTCAGGTTAGTTTGGTCTTTAAGAATCTGTGAGGACATGATTGCTTGTTGCATATTTTTATAAATGCTTGGGGAGAAACCACCGGAAATATCTGTTCCAAGGCCAACCTTAACCCTTTGTTCGTGGGCTTTTTTGATTGGGGCTACTTGATTTCCAAAATAAACGTTTGAAATCGGGCAATGTGCTAGAGCAGTTTTACGGTTTGAAAATAATTTTAAATCAGAATCGTTTAATAATGTGCCATGTGCCATGACCGCTTTATCAGTCAAAAGGCCAAAAGAATCAAGCACTTGAGCATCACGCTTTTGGAAGTTCTCTTGAGCAAAACCATCTTCCCAGATGCTTTCACTGCAATGAGACTGGATTGGTAAATCGTATTTCTTAGCTAATTGTCCGAGGCCCTTTAAAGTTTCTGGAGTACAGCTGGGGACAAAGCGTGGCGTGATTACTGGTGTCAATTGCGCACTAGTCTGCTTTTGCAGATCGAACATTTCTTGAATGAACTTTTCTGTTTCCAAAAGTCCTTGGGCTGCTGAACTGTCACGATAATAATCGGGCGTTTGTTTTGGATTATCCATGTTGACTCGACCGATAAAGGCACGTTGTCCATATTCGGCACAAATTTTAGCTAAAACTAGATTAGCTTTTGTATCGAGTGAACCAAAGAACAAGCCAGTAGTTGTACCATTAGCTAGTAGTTCTTTGATCAAACTTTTGTAAACTTTCTTGGCATAAGCTAAATCTTTAAACTTAGCTTCCAACGGGAAAGTATAAGTGTTAAGCCATTCATTTAACGGCTTATCTAAGGCAAGACCTGCTTGAGGCCATTGCGGTGCATGAATATGTAAATCAGTGAAACCTGGTAAGAGATAATTACCAGGATGAACGATACGAAGAGTATCTTGATTAATTGCAGCTTGTTTGACAGACTGATAATCAGAATCAGTAGCGGAAATTACGCGGTCAATAATGCCTGACTGGTCTACACATATAAGAGCTTTTGGTGTAAAATCCGCCTTGTCAAACGTCGCCGAGGTAATCATAGATCCCTCAAAAACAATTTGATAGGTGATAATCTAACACTTCCTTAAATTTATTAATATTAGGTTAACATGAATGATAATGTAAATAAACAGTAAATTGTTCGTATTTAACTCAGAAAAGAGAAACCTCATTTCCAAAAACGGGAAATGGGGTCTTTTTTTGCTATGATAATAATTTTGTATGCCATTCCAAAAGCTATTAAAGCAGTATTCTGTTTTTTTAGGTAAAAGATATTTAAATTCTTCAAAATAAATTTGCCTAACGTAAAAAAATTCTCAAAAAGTCTAATTGTAAAGTTTAATTTACATAACTTAGCATAATTTGTTCTTGATTGTATATACAATCCTGATTATACTAAATTATGAAATCGATTACAAAAAGGAGTGATCAGATGACTTATGCAATGATTGGAACTTGGAGAATGGCTTATGAAGGTCTCTCTAAAGGACTCGATTTATTGAAAGGTGGTGGTACTAGCGGCGATGCTGTTGAATCTGCTATTAAAAAAGTGGAGGATTATCCATTCTTTAAATCTGTTGGTTACGGTGGTCTACCAAATGAAAATGGTTTGGTCGAACTAGATTCAGCTTTTATGAGTGGCGATACTTTTGGCGTTGGAGCCGTGATGGGAATAAGTGATGTTAAGAACCCAATTTCTATCGCTAGAAGTTTGAGTCATGAACACTTTAATAGTGTTTTAGTAGGTGAAGGTGCTAGTCAATATGCAACTAAGAATGGTTTTGAAAGAAAGAACATGTTGACGCCTAGAGCCAAGAAAATTTGGGAGAAGCGAAAAGCTGAGATTGCCGAAAAGAATCTCTCACCATACGACGGTCATGATACGGTTGGGATGGTCAGCTTAGATCAAACAGGTTCGATGTCAGTCGGAACTTCAACTTCAGGACTATTTATGAAAAAAGCTGGTCGGACTGGCGATTCAGCCTTGGTCGGTGATGGTTTTTACGTTGATAGTGACATTGGAGGTGCTGCGGCAACTGGTTTAGGTGAAGACATTATGAAAGGCTGCCTCTGTTACGAAATCGTCCGTCTAATGGGAACCGGTTTGAGTCCACAAGAGGCCTGTGATAAAGCTCTCTATCCATTTTTGAGAAAGCTAAAGAAACGCTTTGGAAAAATTGGAGAGTTCTCCTTAGTTGCTTTGAATAAGGATGGACAATGGGGCGTTTCAACTAATGTTGAATTCACATTTGCCATGGGAACTGAAAAAGAAGCACCAGCAGTTTATATCGCCTATCCAGACGAAAACGATAAGACCAAAATCAGTCCAATCACCCAAGAGTGGATGGATGCATACGAGAAGAGAATTAAAGCACCAATAGATTAAGAGGAATTTTTTATGCCAGAATATTTGTACAGCAAGATAGCGGATAAATTAGAAAAGGTTATCAAAGATGGGGAGTATGGAGTTCATCAAAAATTACCGTCGGAAACAGAATTGTCATTTCAATTTGATACTTCACGTTTAACGATTCGTAAGTCAATTGAAGAATTGGAAAAAAGACAATTAGTTGTTAAAGATCGTAATCGGGGAACATTTGTCTTAGCGCCGGATAGTCGAATTTCCAGTGGTAGTAATGGGTTAGTTGGTTTCTCTGAAGTGGCGAAAAGGATGCACTTAAAGAGCCATACACAAGTATTGTCATTTTTGGAAACATCAGATGTTTCTAACACTGTAAAAGATCAATTAAGACTGTCAGATAAAGAAATGGTTTGGAAAATAATTCGTTTAAGATCAATAGACGATTACTCCATGACCCATGAGGAAATCTATTTAAAGCAGAAGTTTGCAAAAAATCTTAATCGGGAAAAGGCTTCAGGTTCACTCTTTGAAATTATTGAAAAAACAATAAAAATTGCATATGGAAGTCAGGAATTAGAATCGGTTTTATCGAGTGAGAAATTGAGCCATGAAATGAACATAAAAGCGGGTTCACCCGGCTTTTTAGCTCATACAACATCTTATTCTGCTGATGGTTATCCGATTCTTTATGATGAGTCTTTTTATCGTGCTGATAAATATACATTTCATAATATTTTGTATCGACATAATTGAGGAAAGGTGGGAAAATCTTGAACGATGTTCGTGAAGATTTTATTACACTGTATTCTAAATATGAAAAACAGTTCATCGATTATTTTAAAGGTTTAGTATCCATTCCTAGCGTAAAGGGGAATAGAACTTATCAGGCTCCATTTGGAATTGGGCCTAAAAGGGCATTGGAATATATGCTTAAGCTTGCAGATGAGTTAGGATTTCGAGTTGGTCAAATCTCAGATCGAGTTGGTTGGCTAGAATATGGCCCCAATACTGATGAATATTTTGCTGTACTGGGTCATTTAGATGTCGTGGATGTAGTAGATGATTGGAATTATCCGCCATTCGACTTAAGCATTTCAAAACAACGCTTTTTTGGTAGAGGAGTTTTAGATAATAAAGGTCCATTCATTTCTACGGTTTTTGCTCTATATCTAATAAAAGAACAAAATGTACCTTTAAAAAAAAGAATCAGAATAATTTTTGGAACAGATGAAGAATCAGGTAGCAATGATATTCCATTCTATTTAGATAAGGAAATTCCACCATATGCTGGATTTACTCCAGATTGTAAATTTCCTATTGTTTATGGTGAGCGGGGATTGTTAGATTTAACCATAAATTGTGCAATAACCGATGATTCTCTTGAGCAAATTGAAAAGATCAGTGGGGTATTTGATAAGAGTTTTATTCCAGACGAGGCATCGATAACAATTGACGGAATAGCAACTGACTTTAAAGGAGAAAAATCGCCAAGCAATGCTCCTGATATGGCCAAGAATGTACTACCTATGTTAGTCAATAAAGCCAGTTCATTGAATGGACAAAGTGGAGAAACTTTTAAATGGATAAATGATAAGTTTTCAAATCAGACGGACGGTAAAAATTTGGGACTTAATTTTGAAGATGCTAAATCAGGTAAATTACAATTATCATTTTATAAAATAGAAAAGAAAAATAATTTGTTGAGTATAAGCTTTTCAATGCGTTATCCAGTTTCAATAACGTTTGAACAAATATTAAAGCAATTAGAAACAGAACTCTTATCAAATATGACAGTTGAGATTAATAGAAATATGCCTTCAGTTGTCAAAAGCACGGATCAGAATTTTATTAAAAGCTTTTCTAAAATTTATGAGAATGATACTGGTTTAAATGGTAAACCAGTTACTACTACTGGAGCGACATATGCACGTAGCATGCCAAATATAGTAGCATTTGGACCATCATTCCCAGGGCAAAAGGGAATTGCACATAAAGGTGATGAATGGCTAAATGTGAAAGATTGGCAAATGATGATGGAAATTTATTACGATTGCTTAAAAAATGAATTGTGTTAAGGAGTCTTTATAGAGATAAATAAATTAATTAAGAGGTGAAACGCCATGTTTAACAAGTTAGAAAGCGGCTTAATGCCAGTGGCTGAAAAGCTGGGCAGAAACAAGATTTTAGTTGCCATCAGAGATGGTTTTTTAATCACTACCCCATTAATTATTGTTGGTTCATTTTTCTTACTATTTTCAAATTTTCCAATACCAGGTTGGGAAGGATTCTGGAATAATATTTTAGGTGATAATTGGTCATCATGGTTTACAAATGTTTCAGGAGCAGTTTTTGACATGATTGGTTTCTTATCATGTATGGGGACTGCTTATGCTTATGGTAGACAATTAAAAGTTGACGCAATTCAAGGAGCAGCCGTTGCAATTATCGGTTATTTGATTTTGACACCTTTACAAATAACGGCAAAAGGATTGAAAGATCCATTGAGTGCGATTGATATGCAATATCTTGGAACTAACGGAATATTTTTAGGTTTAGTAGTGGCATTGCTTTCTGTTCAAGTTTATGCCTATGCAACTAAAAAGGGATGGACTATTAAGATGCCTGATGGTGTCCCACCAGCAGTCACTCAATCATTTGCTGCTTTAGTACCAAGTGGAATTGTTATGGTTATTTTCTTCTTTATTAGAATTGGCTTTGAATTTACAACATTCCAAACATTCCATAATTTTATTTTTGAAATTTTACAAACACCGTTAAAGGGTGTCGGTAATACGTTAACTGCTCAGATTGTATATTCCTTAGCATGTACAATTTTCTGGTTCTTTGGAATTAATGGACCAGCAGTTGCAAATTCAGTTTTTGGCCCAATTACAAGGGTTCTTACGATGGAAAACTTGGATGCTTTTCAGGCAGGGAAAGCCTTGCCTAATATTTTTACTGATCCATTCTCAAACTTCTTCACAAACTTTGGCGGTGGGGGAAGTACCTTGTCGCTGATTATCATTATGATATTTTTCTGTAAATCTGAAAGAATTAAAAAGTTAGCTAATTTGTCATTGGTGCCTGGAATTTTTGGTATTAATGAACCAATTATTTTTGGACTTCCAATTGTTTTAAATCCAATTATTATTATTCCATTTATATTAGTTCCTACGATGAATTTGATTTTGTCAACTATTGTTACAAAGATTGGATTAATTCCTTACACAAATGGTGTGGCCTTACCGTGGACCACTCCAATAGGATTTTCAGGTTACTTATCTACAGGTAGTTTAGTAGCCTCGTTATGGCAATTCGTTCTATTGGCTTTAGGATGTTTAGTTTACTATCCATTTATAAAAACATTGGATAAGCAATATTTGAAAGAGGAAGCTGAAGCTAAAAAATCAAAAGAAACAGATGATTTATCGTTTGATGATCTTTCGTTAGACGATTTATAGAGAGGTGAGCGCTATGAAAATTATTTTTATTTTTGATCAAATTCAAGCTGGATTAGGTGGTAAAGAAAACGGAAACGTTGAGTTAGGTGGAAAAAAACTTGGAATTGGATCTACCAATATGTTTGATTCGCTTTTAAAAGAGGATAATTCGGAAATAATTGCAACTTTATATAGCGGTGATGATTACTTCTTGAAAAATCATGAAATTGTATCTAAAAAAATGGCGGCTATGGTTAGGAAATTACAACCTGATATTGTTATTTGTGGTCCAGCATTTAACTATGAAAAATTTGGAAAAATGTGTGGAGAAGTAGGATTCAAGATTGAACAAAAGGTTCATATTCCGGTGGTTGCTGCAATGTCTGTAGAATGTACTGAAGCAATTTCTGAATACAAAGACAAAATTGATATAGTAAAAATGCCTAAAAAAGGTGGAACTGGACTAACTGCTTCTCTCAAGAATATTATTGATTTAGCAAAGAAAAAGGTTCAGAAGGAAGATTACTCTGATTTGAAGAAAGAAATCTGTTACTGAGGAGATTAATGATGAATTCGATGGTAGATAAAACATTATTAAATGAGGTTATCAACGCACCAGGGGTTTCCGGAAATGAAAAGGCCATTTCACAAGTACTTAGAAATGAATTTAAAAAGTACTCTGATGAAATTATATATGATAATTTGGGGTCAATTTATGCAGTAAAAAAGAGTAAACAAAAAAATGCTCCACACGTTTTGATTTCTGGTCATATGGATGAAGTGGGATTTATTATTAAAAAATTCAATGAGAACGGAACGGTAAAGGCACTTTCCTTAGGTGAAATTAATAAAAATTGTTTATTAGGAACAGCAGTTCTACTACCAGCTCGGGATTTACATGGTACTATTTTAGGATTCGATGTTGAGGGTAATGCATTAGATTCTAAAGGAGATGTGCTCATTGATTTTGGGTTTAGTAATTTAAATGAACTAGAAGAAAGTGATATTAAATTAGGTGATAGAGTTTCTTTTCTTCCAGTTCTGAATAAAAATGAAAACTCAAGTAAAATATTTGCTAGTAATTGGAATGGAAGATATGCTCCTCTAATGGAAATTGAGTTTCTAAAAGAAATACAAAATGAATCATTTGATTTTGATTTGTTTGTTGGGTGTACTGTCCAGGAACAAGTTGGGTTACGAGGTGTTCAAACTGCTACGAATTTGGTTAAACCAGACTTGGGAATTGTACTGGATACAGATCAGGCCTTTGATTATCAAGAAAAAGTTGATGATAGAATTGGTTGCTTAGGAAAAGGACTATTAGTTAATTTTTATGATAAAACGGTTTTGCCAAATCGATTACTAATTTCTGAGCTTAAAAAATTGTGTCGTAATAAGAGGATTCCGTTCCAATTTTATTATTCAATGGAAGGGTCAGATGCAGCCTGGATTAATAAGCTAAGAACTGGATGCCCAACACTATTTATAAATGTTCCTATCAGAAATATGAATACCCCTAACTCTGTTCTTGATTTAAATGATTTTTCATCTGCCAAAGAAGCACTTTTAGATTTTGTTGGAGAATTGAATACAGATAAAATTCAATCATTTAAAGAAGAGAATAGGTAGGTGTCAGTAAAGATGGTTAAATTTAATGAAGTAGATTTGAATTTGTTAAAAAATCTATCTGAAGCTGATGGAATTGGTGGAAGAGAAAGGGAAGTTAGTAGAGTAGTAACCTCATTTGGTGAAAAGTATTCTGATGAAATAGAATATGATAACTTGGGGTCAACTATTTTAAAGTCCTATGGTGATAAAAAAGGGCCAATAATCATGTTGTCTAGTCATATGGATGAAGTTGGGTTTATGGTTAGAAGTATTACTGATGATGGGTATATAAAATTGCTTCCTGTTGGAGGCTGGTGGGGACATGTTATGCCAGCGCAAGAAATGACGATCACCACTGAGGATAATAAAAAAATTATTGGAGTGGTTGGATCAAGAGCACCGCATGGTCTACCAGATAGTATTAAGAATAAAGTGATTGCACCCAAAGATTTATTTTTAGATATTGGTGTTCCGTCGAGAAAATATGCAGAACATTTAGGTATTCAAATTGGAGATATGATTACCCCAAATGTAAAATTTAGACAAATGAATGATCCTAATTATTTAATGGGAAAAGCTTTTGATGATCGTTTAAGCGTCGGAGCTGCATTGGAAGTGATGAGAAATCTTTCTATGGAAAGTCATTATGCCGATGTCTATCATGCCGCAACGGTTCAAGAAGAAGTTGGTATACGTGGTGCTAGAACAGCAGTTCATACCATTAAACCCGATATCGCGATTGCTATGGATGTTACCACTGCAACAGATACACCAATTGATGATGAAGGGATGAAACTAGGCGGAGGAGTGATTCTATCTGTACTGGATTCATTAACCATGGCAAACAATGGTTTGCTTCAAACAATGGAAGATATAGTTTCTGATTTGAATCTAGATGTAAGATATGACTTTATGACTGTTGGTGGAACCGATGCATGTAACATTCACAAGATGCTGGAAGGTGTTTTAACGATGACAATTTCAATGCCGACCCGTTATATGCATTCACCAAGATTGATGGTTCATAGACGTGACTATGAACAAACTATAAAATTGATAACAGAATTTTGTCGACGTGCTGATTGGTCAACAGTAGATAAATTAAAGAAATCAGCAGGAATAAAATAATTTGGAAAAGTGGTTGAATTTATTAGATTCAGCCATTTTTTTATGTAAAGGATTACAATTGAAGTAAAAGTAAAACAAAGGAGAAGATTATGGACATAAAAATGATTGCCATTGATATGGATGGCACTCTTTTGGATGATAAAAAGAAAATTTCCGCTGATAATAAGCTAGCAATTAAAAAAGCTTTGGATCAAGGCATAAAAGTTGTTTTGAATTCAGGTCGTTCTTATGATGGCATAATTGATAGCTGCCATGAATTAGGGATATCAGGTGGTGATCAATATATTATCGAGTTTGGCGGTAATATAATTGAAAGTTTAAATAAGAAAATTCATTATCGAAAAGTTTTAGAAAATACCACTTGTCAAGAAATTGCTGAGCAATTAACCGATGAAAAAATCACGCATATTTTAATCGATACTAAAGGAAATATTTACGACTCCTATCAAGAATGGATGGAGAAACGAATGCTTGATCCGGAATTAGGTATTGTAAAGTTTTTGATGCACACAAGAAAGCACAAATTAAATGCATTAGCTGCAAAATTGCATCAAAAATTTGATCAAAAATTCTTTATCGTTATAACGAGTCCACGAGATATTGAACTATTTCCGAAAGATGTTAATAAGGGCCTAGCCTTACAAAAACTAGCTAAGCGTCTAAAAATTAATATGAAGCAAGTATTGACGATTGGTGATTTGGATAATGATGTACCAATGTTGAAATTAGCTGGTATGGGAGTTGCCATGGCTAATTCACCACAAAGGATTAAAGATTTCGCTGATGACATAACGCTTGATAACAATCATAGCGGCGTTGCAGCGGCAATTAAAAAATATGCATTAGATGAGGATAAGTAATGGATTATAAATTGATAGCACTAGATATGGACGATACGCTCTTGACTTCTGAGAAAACAATCTCAACTAAGAATATTTCAGTAATCAAAAAAGCCTTGGCCAAAGGCATTAAAGTTGTTCTTTGTTCAGGTAGAACTCATAACGCTATAACGGGTTATGCCGAGACATTAGGAATCAGTGGATCAGAACAGTATATGATTACTAATGGTGGTGGCATTATTGAAAATATGGACGGTAAAGTCATTTACCAACAAACTTTAAGTAATCAATTTTATCGAGAATTTGTTGATTTTGCACAAAGAAATCGTTTGAATTATAACGTCGTTGATTCAAAAGGTCAGACTTACACTAGTCATTTTGAAAATATTGATAAATACACTATCACCCAAGCTTTTGAAAATGATAATGGACTCTTGATTCGTGAACCAGATGAATTGCCGGGAGATTTTGAAATCGTCAAAGCAATCATTAATGGGAACGAGAAGAAACTCGATTCGATTTCACAAATGGTACACGAACGTTTTGATCAAGATTACTTTGTGGTTAGAACTGGGGTCGGCTTTCTAGAGATTTTCCCGCAACATGTTAATAAAGGCGTCGCTGTTAAAAATTTGGCGGAGTCTCTTGATATTGATCTCAAGCAAGTTATTGCCATGGGTGATCGGGATAATGATATTCCTATGATCAAGCTTGCTGGCGTGGGTGTTGCGATGGACAATGCCACGGAAGGGGTTAAAGAAGTCTGTGATTTCGTAACGGCTGATAACAACCATGATGGTGTTGGTTTAGCAATAGAGAAGTTTGCTTTGTAATAATTTGGGAAAAATTTCCAGAAATAATATAATAAAATTGTATTGAAAACGTTTAGGGAGGTAATTATGAAAAAAATCATTAATAAAACTGAGGATATTGTTTCCGAGATGATTGCTGGTCTTGTCAAAACTAATCCAAAGCTCGTTAAACAAATTGAGGGAACCACAGCGGTTGTCAGAAATGACGTAAAATTCTCACAAACTAAACAAGTTGGTGTCGTCTCTGGTGGTGGCTCAGGTCATGAACCATTGCATGCTGGTTATGTTGGCGATGGAATGTTGAGTGCTGCGGTTGCTGGTGAGGTCTTTACTTCACCAACTCCTGATCAAATTTATGAAGCAATTAAGGCAGTTGATCAAGGTCTAGGTGTTTTATTGATTGTTAAAAATTATTCTGGTGATGTCATGAATTTTGACATGGCTAAGGAAATGGCTGAAGCGGATGACATTAAGATTGAGACAATTGTTGTCGATGATGATATTTCAGTTGAAAATAGTGAATTCACTCAAGGAAAAAGAGGCGTGGCTGGAACCGTTCTAGTTGAAAAGATTGTTGGTGCTGCAGCTCGCTCGGGTATGAATTTGGCCGATTTAGCGGCTTTAGGTCAAAAGGTGATCGACAATACGAAGACGATTGGAATTGCCTTACAGGCTGCCACAGTTCCGGCTGTCGGACATCCTAGTTTTGAATTAAAGGATGATGAAGTCGAGTATGGAATCGGTATTCACAATGAACGTGGTTATTCAGTCGAGAAAATCAAACCTTCTAAGGAACTGGCCCACCAATTGATTGAAAAGATTATCCAAGAATTTTCTGATCAAACTGGCAAATTTGTTGTTCTAGTAAATGGTATGGGTGGCACACCGTTGATGGAACAATATATCTTTGCCAATGATGTTTTGAATGAATTAGCTGATAAAAAGATTCAAGTCGCCTTTAGCAAAGTGGGCAATAAAGTTACTTCACTTGATATGCAAGGTGTTTCGTTAACAATTATGAAGGCTGAAGATAGCTGGATCGATATGTTGGAAGAACCAGTTAATACGATTGGTTGGTAGAAAGGAAGGTTTTTCATGGAATTAAGTTTAGCTGATACTAAAAAATGGATTGAATTATTTGTTCAAAAAGTTGAGAGCGAGAAATCACAATTAAATGAATTAGATACAGCTATCGGTGATGGTGATCACGGTACTAATATGGATCGTGGCATGAAGGCCATTACTGATGCATTTTCAAAAAAAGAGCCTGAAGATATCGTTAGTTTGCACAAAACGGTTGCTTTTGCCCTGATTCAAAAAGTTGGTGGGGCCTCAGGTCCTCTTTATGGCACTGCCTTTTTAGACATGTCGAAGAAAGCCAAAGACGATGCTGATTTAACGACTTTGATCCAAACTGGCTTGGCTGGTTTGAAACGTCGAGGACAATCCGATGTTGGTATGAAGACCATGATCGATGTTTGGGAACCAGTGGCTAATGCCCTAAAAGCTGATGAATTTAACCAGAGTGTGATTGATGAAGCTTTAACTAGCAATAAAGCTTTAGTTGCTACTAAAGGACGTGCCAGTTATTTGGAAGAGAAATCAAAAGGTCATCTCGATCCAGGAGCTCAATCAAGTGCTTACTTATTTGAAGCTTTACTAACTGTGTTAGGAGCATAATTTTATGAAATACGGAATTCTAATAGTATCCCATTCAAAAGATATCGCTATCGGAGTTAAAAAATTAATTGAACAGGCGGCACCGAAATTATCGATCACGACTGCAGGTGGAACTGACGATGGTGAAATTGGTTCATCACTAGAGAAGATTCAAACCGCAGTTGAAAAAAATTCTGGTGATGAAATATTGGCTTTTTATGATCTGGGAAGTTCCAAAATGAATCTTGAAATGATGATAGAAATGACTGACAAAAAGATTCATAAATATGATGTTGCTTTAGTCGAAGGAGCTTACGCTGCAGCGACTTTAGCAGAAATTGAATCACCTTTAGAGACGATTGAAAAGACCTTAGAACCACTTAAAATTAAATAGTTTTGGTCAAAGACACATTCCAAAAATTAAAGAATGTGTCTTTTTTTGTCCAAAATGTCTATAAAATTAGAGCAACTTTAATATTGATTGTATATATTAGCTCGATTATACTAGATAATATATTAAATTATTAGATATTTATTAGTAATTATTTAATAATATTAATAAAACATTTGACAGATTAATTTAGAGTGTTAATCTTACAATTAAAATTATAAAAAGGGGGTTCAATCTCTATGAGCAAATTGATTGGTATTACTGCAGATGTATTTTTAGAGGCAACCGATGTAATCGATCAGAAATTGATGGATTTTGTGCCAAGACCAATTGTTGATGGGGTATTAGCAGCTGGTGGCATTCCTGTAGGTTTACCATACCTACCAGTAGATAAGATCAATCAATTGGTTGAGAAAATGGACGGGATTATTTTTTCTGGTGGTCCAGATATTGATCCTAGCTTTATGGGGGAAGAACCTATCCCACAATTGCGGGTCACGAATCGTGATCGTGATCTATTTGAAATTGCTCTAATTCGGACTGCAGTCGCAAAACAAATTCCAATTTTTGGAATTTGTCGTGGTGCTCAGATGATTGACGTTGCTTTGGGGGGAACGCTGTATCAGGATTTACCAACTCAATATTCGGGTAAACTGTTGAAACATGAACAGTCTGCACCGGGAGATCAACCGACACATTTTGTCCGAGTTGATTTTAATTCAAAATTATACAAATCAATTGGCGATAACGTTTATGTTAATTCACGACATCATCAAGCCATCAAATCAGTACCTGATCATTTGAAAGTCGTGGCTACAGCTTCTGATGGGGTGATTGAAGCAATTGAAAATGAGGATGCGACCATTCAAGCAGTTCAGTGGCATCCCGAAAACCTTTGGCAAAAGGATTCTCGCCAGTTGACACTTTTTAGTGACTTTATTAATCGGACGGCACCAACATACTTTGAAACGACCGGTAATAAAGCCAATGAAAAGTTGCATAACAATTCCGCAGTTTAATTTTTAAAGGAATGATTTCTAATTTATTAGACAGAAATTAATAAAACTTTATTTGTCAAATATTAATTTTTATTGTAATATTTTTCTTGAAAACTGAATATGGATTTCTTCGGGGCAGGGTGTAATTCCCGACCGACGGTAGCAACTTCTTTGAGGTTGGAGCCCGTGACCCACGAAAGTGGTTGATCTGGTATTAAGCCAGAGCCGACAGTAAAGTCTGGATGGTAGAAGAAAATAAAATTTCATGCTATTGATAAGCCTATTTGGCGTCGTCTCGTATGAAGTCTTATTTAGCTTATCTTAAAAGCCTCGCAATTTTTTGCGGGGCTTTTTTTGTGGGGTGAATAGGATTTTGAATAGATTTATGAAACTAGCTTTTACAGAAGCAAGAAAGGGCAAAGACACGTGGAAAAATCCCCAAGTTGGGGCAGTAATTGTCAAAAATCAGCAAGTCTTAAGTTCTGGACACCATGAAACTTATGGACGGAATCATGCTGAGATAAATGCCTTGAAACATTTGTCAGACATTTCCCAAGCTGAGGGGGCAACCTTATACGTGACTTTGGAACCTTGTTCACATTTTGGGAAGACACCACCATGTGTTCAAAGAATCGTTGAAGTAGGTATCAAAAAAGTAGTCATTGCCGAAACGGACCCTAATCCAATCGTTAGTGGCAATGGGATTAAATATTTAGAGGACCACGGTGTTCAAGTTGAGAATTTGCAACAAAAAAATGATTTGAATGTTGCTTATCGATTTTTTCACCAACACAAACGTCCACTAGTAACGATTAAATACGCCATGACTTTAGATGGCAAAGTCAATCAAACTAAAGGTGTACGTTCAATGATCACTAATCAAGAGGTCTTTAGTGACACCCAAGAATTACGTCGCCAATCGCAAGTAATCTTAGTTGGAGAAAATACTTTTAAAGTAGACGATCCTAAGCTGACCGTTCGAGAAAAAGAGAAGTTCCCACCAATTCGTGCAGTTGTCATTCGCGACGTGAATAGTGTCGATTTGAAAATGCAGATTTTTCAAACTAACGAACCGATTTACTTTTTCAGTCAAGAAAAATCTCAACGAGAGCTGCCAGAAAATGTTCAAGTCTTTGTAGATGAGTGGACACCGACTAAAATCGTTCAAAAACTGACAGAACTTGGGATGCAGTCGCTATTAGTTGAAGGCGGTAGCCACATCCAAGCAGATTTTCTCAAGGAAAAATTGTGTGATCGACTAATCGTGTACTTAGCCAATAAAGTTTTTGGCCAAGGGTTGCCAGCAATCAATGGACCGGTAGCTAATTTGAAATT
Source organism: Companilactobacillus suantsaicola (assembly GCF_004745525.1). Lineage (GTDB taxonomy): Bacteria > Bacillota > Bacilli > Lactobacillales > Lactobacillaceae > Companilactobacillus > Companilactobacillus suantsaicola. Next base: position 120,914 of record NZ_RKLY01000001.1, read on the forward strand.
CTCAAAGCCAGAAATTTTATTGTTAGCAGATAATCTAAAAATTACGACGTGGAGGCTTGATTAATGTTTACAGGAATTGTGAAAGATGTCGGGAGGGTCCAACAGATTAAGCAATCACGCGATAATTTATCGTTGGTCATCTCACATCACCTCGGTCAAATTGAACTTGGTGACAGTATTGCCATCGACGGTATTTGTTTGACGGTTACGCAGATTGAACAAGAACAGTTTCAAGTTGACGTGATGCCAGAAACAGTCAAAAAAACTAATATCAATGATTTCAAACTCCAACAGGAAGTAAATCTTGAACCAGCACTGCAATTGAATTCTAAAATTGGTGGTCATTTTGTCTTAGGTCACGTTGATACGACTGGTCAGCTGCTGGCCAAAGAAAGAGCCAAGAATTCGGATCTGTTAACTTTTTCAATTGATACCAAATATTTACCTTATCTGGTTGAAAAAGGTTCGATCACGATTGATGGTGTCAGTTTAACAATTATCAGTGTTCAAGAGGATAAATTCCAAGTGGGAATCATTCCTTTTACCCAAGAGAAGACGGTTTTAGGAGCGTTGAAGCCGGGTGAAATAGTTAATTTGGAGACAGATATCTTAGGAAAATACGTTTATCGCAATTTGAGGGGGAGTCAAAATGACTAATGCAGTAATTAAAAGAGTTGAACAAGCAGTTGAGGACTTGAAACAAGGCAAGTTGATCATTGTCGCCGATTCAACCGAGCGTGAAGCAGAAGGCGATATGATTGGTCTAGCAGATTTTGTCAGTGGGGAAAAAGTCAATTTTATGATCAAGCATGCTAGAGGATTATTGTGTGTGCCAATGAGTTCAGAAATCGCTGATAAATTGAATTTACCACTGATGGCAAATTCTCATGATGCTTTCAATACGGCTTTTACTATCAGCACTGATGCCAAAACTACTACGACCGGTATCTCAGCTTTTGATCGTGCTAAAACAATCAAAGCTTTGGCAACCTCAGCTGAACCAAATGATTTTTATCATCCAGGGCATATTTTTCCTTTGATTGCTAAGGACGGTGGGGTAATTAGCCGTGATGGACATACTGAAGCAGCAGTTGATTTGGCCAAGATTGCTCAGGCCACACCAGTCGCTTATATTTGTGAAGTAGTGCGGGATAATGGTGAAATGGCTCGTCGTAAGCAGCTCAAAGAAGTTGCCGCTGAAAACCACATGACGATGTTGACAATTGCCGATATTATTCAATACCGTTATTTAACCAACTTCCAAGTCTTAGAGTCAGAATCCGATGTAGATTTACCAACTAAGTTTGGACATTTCCGTCTGCACTCTTTCACTTATCAAAATCAACCCTTGTTGGTCATTTATAAAGGTGATCTCAAAAAACAAGATTTACTCCTCCGAATTCACTCTGAATGCTTCACCGGCGATATTTTAGGTTCTAAACGCTGTGATTGTGGTGAGCAATTAGAGACCGCTTTAAGAAAAATTGAAGCTAACGGCAATGGTGCTTTGATCTATTTGCATCAAGAAGGTCGAGGCATTGGTTTGATCAACAAGTTAAGAGCTTATCAGTTGCAAGATTCCGGTCTTGACACCGTTGAAGCTAATGAAAAATTAGGTTTACCAGCTGATGCCAGAAATTACGAGGTTGTCTTGTCCGTTTTGAATTACTTTAAAGTCGACTCAATTGCGTTGATGACCAACAATCCTGATAAGATCAGCCAAGTGCAACAATTAGGTGTCAGTGTTAAACGCGTACCATTGGAGACGGAACCTAATGACAATGATCGACACTATTTAGAAACTAAAAAGAAAAAATTTCATCACTTACTAAACGAGGTAGACTAATATGAACGAAATTAATGGAAATTTAGATGGAACAAATATGAAAATTGCGATAGTTGTCGCTAAATTCAATGAGATTGTAACTAATAAATTGTTACAAGGAGCTTTGGATAAATTAAAACAACTAGGAGTAGCTGATGCGGATATCACGGTAGTTAAAGTACCGGGAGCTTTTGAAATCCCTCGCATGACTAGAATTATTTCCGAAAATCAAAATTTTGACGGTGTGATTGCTCTTGGAGCAGTAGTCAGAGGCGAAACAGCCCATTTTGACTACGTCTGTGCTCAATCAGCCGCCGGTGTGAGTCAACAAACACTAACCGGTAGAATCCCAGTAATGTATGGAATCTTGACAACTGATAATATGGATCAAGCACTCAATCGAGCTGGCGGAAAAGCTGGAAATAAGGGTAGCGAATGTGCCAGCGACATAGTTGAAGTAATCAATGCCGAAAAGAGGGTGGAACAAGCCGGTTAGACACAAACAGATAGCCTAATTTCACGAATTGCACACCAATTTTGTGTGACTTGGGAAATGTAGCTATCTGTTTGAGTTTGGCTTGTGTAACTTTTTTCAGCCATTGAGATTATTTCTATTTAAATAGTTTCTAATGAAGTTGCTTGATTTGGTTTTGGATAATTTTGGTCCAACAGTTCTAATTCATCAGCTGTGAAACTGACATCAACAGCTTCGAGGTTACTCTTCATATGTTCAACTGAAGAGGTCTTAGGGATGCTCAACAAGTCATGATTGCGAATTACCCAAGCAAGTAGTAATTGATGGACGGTAATGTGTTTGGCTTGGGCCATCTCTTTTAGAATTGGTTTGATATTTAAATAAGCTCCACCGTCTGATCCAAAGGGTGAATAACCAATAAATGACATTTGATGTTGTTTTTGCCAAGGTAAGATGTCGTATTCAATCCCACGACTGCCAATGTTATACAAATCCTCGTTGACCCGACAGTTAGTGCCATTTTTTAATTGTGAAAGTTCCTTTAGGTCGTTGAGATCAAAATTAGAAACGCCCCAGTTTTTGATCAAACCAGCTTGAACCATTTTTTCTAGTCCAGTGACGGTTTCAATCAAAGGGGTATCACCACGCCAATGTAACAAATACAAATCTAGATAATCAGTTTGTAAACGTTGGAGACTCTTTTTCAAACTAGTCTCAATCAATTTTTCCGTTGCGTGATAGGGATAAAATTTAGACACTAATTGAAATTTTTCCCGAGGGTAGTCTTTGATTACCTTACCGACCAAAGTTTCGGACAAACCTTCACCGTACATTTCGGCGGTGTCGATTAAATTGATGCCGTGATCGAGTCCATATCTGATAGCGTCCATTTGGTGTTGGCTTTCATTTGGAGTACCTTCACCAATGTGCCAAGTTCCAATGCCGATTGCGGAAGTTTGTTGTTGGTTGAATCTAATATTTTTCAAATTGAGGCCTCACTTTCAAAGATGTTTGTACTACTATTATAAAACGCAAACATTTATTTGAGAAATATTAACTGATAGTACAAAAAGTTATAGACAACCTTTTACACGCCATGTAATATGAAATAATACCAATACAAAGGAGCTTTTTATGTACCTATTAGTTAATGTTATAGGCCTGCTGGTATTTCTAGGTATTGGATTTCTATTTTCGAAAAACAAACAGGGAATACATTGGAGATCGATTGCGGTCATGGTTGTCTTAAACTTAGTCTTGGCTTGGTTCTTGACTAGTTTTGAAGTTGGACGAGCAATCGTTTCTGGTGCAGCGGAAGGTTTTAATTGGCTAGTTCAAGTCGCTTATGTGGGGATTGAATTTGCCTTACCAAGTTTTGTTCACGTCAAGAGTATGGATTTCTTTACGAGTGCACTGTTACCAATTTTATTGATCGTGCCACTATTTGATATTTTAACGTACATCGGCGTTTTACCATTTATTATCAAGTGGATCGGTAAAGGGTTGTCATTTATTACAGGGCAACCTAAGTTCGAGTCATTTTTTGCCGTAGAAATGATGTTTCTCGGTAATACTGAAGCCTTAGCGGTTTCAAGTTTGCAATTGAAGCAAATGAAATCTATGAGAAATTTGACCTTGGCGATGATGTCAATGAGTTGTGTCACGGCTTCAATTATCGGCTCATACATCCAAATGATGCCTGGTCAATTTGTTTTGACGGCGATTCCAATCAATATCATCAATGCTATCATCGTTACGAGTTTATTAAATCCTGTAACGGTGACACCTGAAGAAGATACGATTGCTAAACTAAAAGGGCAAGGCGATGGCAAAAAAGAACCATTCTTCTCATTTTTAGGTGATTCAATTTTAGGCGCTGGTAAATTGATTTTGATCATTGCGGCCAACGTGATTGCGTTTGTTGCCTTAGCAGCCTTGATCGATAAAGTTTTACAATTGGTCAATCCGTGGTTGACCTTGGAACATATTTTGGGGATTATCATGTATCCATTCGCTTGGCTATTAGGCCTTAATCCGAGTGATTCATTCCAAATGGCTCAATATATGGGAACTAAGTTAGTTACAAATGAATTTGTGGTGATGGGTAAAGTTACTAATACGATCAAGGATTTCGACCCCCATTTTCGGGCAGTCTTGACGGTCTTTATTACGTCGTTTGCCAACTTCTCAACTTTAGGGATGATCATTGGCTGCTTCAAAGGTATCGTTGATAAAGAAAAGAACGATTTGATTTCGAAAAATGTTGGTTACATGTTATTGTCAGGAATCTTAGTTTCACTGTTATCAGCTGCTTTTGTTGGATTGTTTATCTGGTAATAGATAACTACTGTCTTCGACAACAGTTTGAAGCCAATTTTAAAAAAAGCTGTACTAATGCATAATTCATTAGTGCGGCTTTTTTGTCTTGCATTACAATGATAGTAATTTATTTTAACCAGTCAAAAACGGTTGAAAGGTACTTGCTCCAAATTTTCCACGAGTGATTTCCATTTACAGGCATCCAGGTATAATTATTTTTGGCGTGAATAGTTAAAAAGTTTTTGAACATGACGTTGTCCTCATGCATGAAATCTTTATCACCACAGAGGGTCAGAATTTTTAGTTTTGGTTGTTCTTTGTTAAAGATATTTGTCAGTTGATTCTTTCTGACAGCTTCGGGATCGTCGAAAATGGCATCGAAGATGTCTTTGTTCATTGGTGAATTGGGATTGTTTCGGAAATGCTCGATGTCGGTGATTGGGGAGAGTGCAGCTACTTTACTGAATTTGTCAGAATTTTTAAAGGCAAATTTTAAAGCTCCATAACCGCCCATGCTGGAACCGACGAGATAATTCTTTTGCCGATCGGTTGATATAGGTAATAATTTTTGCATCTTAGGGATAAATTCATTAATGAAAAATGAATAATATGGTAAAAACTTAGCATCGGAATAAAATGAATTCAAACCGTCTGGCATGATGATGACCCAATTGTACTTGTTGGCTAATTCTTCAATATAAACGTGTTTACTCCAAGCGGTATTGTCACCAGTATGGCCGTGCAACAACCAAACGACTGGATAGTCGCTTTCATCAGTATCAGGAACAGCCACAGTTGCTTTGAAATAGGTGTGTAAGTAATTAGTTCGGTAACTTAAATTCAATAAAGTCATAAATTATCTCCTTATTGCGTGATTTCTAATTATTATTTTAACTGTTTATTTTTATTTGTTAATTTATCTGGTCAATTGGACAAATACTAAGCTTTGTAGCACCATAAAGTTATGGAAAATTCGTTCGAGGTGGAAAAATGAAAATTGTATTAGCACCAGATTCATATAAGAATTCTTTATCAGCTAAAGAGGTCGCACAAGCAATGCACGATGGCTTTGAAAAAGTTTATCCTGATGCTGAGTTTGTCAGTGTACCGATGGCTGACGGTGGTGAGGGTACTGTTCAATCAATGGTCGACGCTAAAAATGGTCAAATCGTAACGGTTGAAGTCACTAATCCTTTAGGAAATCCTACCCAGGCACATTTTGGCTTGATCGACGACGGTAAAGTTGCGGTAATTGAGATGGCTGAAGCAAGTGGAATTCAATACATTAATCAATTCACACAGAATCCTTATATCACTACAACTTATGGAACTGGTCAATTGATCAAAGCGGCGATTCAAGATGGTGCGACAACGATCATTATTGGTATTGGTGGTTCAGCAACTAACGATGGTGGAGCTGGCATGGCGCAAGCGTTAGGGGCTCATTTATTAGATAAAGATGGTCAGGAATTGCAATATGGTGGCGCAATGTTAAAGAAGCTTTCATCGATTGATACTTCTGATATGCTAGAAGGTTTGGATAAAGTAAAAATTATTATTGCTTCGGATGTTAAAAATCCTTTAACCGGTCCTAATGGTGCCAGTCATGTTTTTGGACCACAAAAAGGTGCCAACGAAGAGATGGTCAGCTTTTTAGATGATGCCTTATCACATTATGCTGATATTTTGAAGCGTGATTTGGATCAAGATATTAAAGAAATCCCTGGTTCCGGAGCAGCAGGTGGTTTAGGTGCTGGTTTATTGGCTTTTACTAATGCACAAATGAAATCAGGAGTCGATATTGTAGTCGAATACACTGATTTGAAAAAAGCTGTCATAGACGCTGATATTGTTGTTACTGGTGAAGGTCAAATTGACTTTCAAACAAAATTTGGTAAAACGCCAATTGGAGTCGCTAAGGCAGTTAAAGAGGTCAATCCTAATGCGACTGTGATAGCTGTTGCAGGATCAATTGGTGAAAAAGTTTCTGAATTATATCCTTTAGGAATTGATGCGATTTTTAGCTGTGTTCCTGGAGTGGAAAATTTGTCGGATGCAATCGAAAAAACGGATGAGAATTTACAACAAGTTTGTCAAAATATTGGACGGCTGATTCAAAAACAACGAGAAGTTTAAAGTGATAAAATATTACTGAAGTAGTGATCAATGGGAGTGATTATTTAATGAATAATGAGATCAAGTTTATTATGAGTGAATTAGAAGTTATTTATGGTTTTTATCAAGACAAATTTAGTCTCGAAAGAATTAAGAAATATATTTTAAGTATGCCAGACAAATCTCGGATTGTTGAGGTTGAAGAGGGCATGGTACCAATGTATGATCACAATTTGACTTTACCAATTGGTAAATTTAATGATGAAACTGATTCAGTTAGTTTATTATTAGTCACTCATACGATGGTCCAAACTCGTGATACTAAAATAATTGCTAATGACAGTCACCGTGTGGCCGACTTAGTCAATCGTTTGGTAGAATTGTTGTCACCTAAGAAATAAAAAATTTACAATTTATTTACACAAATTTTACGTTGTAGCTAGCCAATAATTGTTAAGAAAATTAACAAATTATTGGCTATTTTTGTTGGTATCAAAGGATTCTTAGAAAAATTCTAATAATAAAGGTAAATTTGACTTTTAATCGTAACTTCTTTAAATTATTTACTGCAAGTTTGCATTGAGAAGGAGAAGATATGAGTTTAAGAATCTTATTAGTCTGTGGGACCGGTGCTTCCTCTGGTTTCATGGCTGTCAGTATGCGAAAAGCTGCTGCTAAGCAAGGGTTAAACTACCACATTCAAGCCCGTAGTGAAGCAGAGTTAGAGAATTATTTGGAAGAAATCGATGTTGTCATGGTGGGTCCACATCTATCATTTCTTGAGGATGAGATCAAACAGATGGTTGCTGGAAAGGCAATTCAAGTCATGGTCATGGATCCAGATTATTATTCGACTTTAGACGGTGAAAAAGCTTTGGAACATTTACAAAGTGTTATTGGTCAGAATCGAGGCACAGCTGATGAATAATTTTATGGCAGTTTTTAAGGAAAGAGTCGCTCCAAAAATGGACAAGGTCAGTCGAAATATTTGGATCAGTGTTTTAAAGGATTCAATTTTACAAACTTTACCGTTTATCTTGGTCAGTTCACTGATTACTTGTTTGAGTTTATTCAGTAATATTTTTAAATGGTGGCCTAATCTTTGGGGCATCAGTAATTTTACCTTTGGAATCGTTTCAATTTTTGTAGCCTTTTTGATTCCTTTTAACATGATGGAACGTAAGAAATTGGCCAAACAAAGAATCATCGCTGGTTTTTCATCGTTAGGATTATTTCTTTTATTAACACATCCAATCATGGAAAAAGGTAATGCTATTTTCCAATTCAGCTTTTTTGGAGCTGGTGGGATGTTCGTTGCTATAATTTGTGGTATTTTCAGTTCGTTAATTATGGGATTTTTTGGAACTTTTAGTTTCTTTAAAAAAGACACGGCTATTCCCGATTTTGTGACGGCTTGGTTTGATTCAATGTTACCGATTGGCATCGTTGTCGGTAGTGGTTGGCTTTTAGTCGACGTCTTAAAGATCAATGTCTACCAATTGATCATTAATTTCTTTTCACCACTTTCAGGAATTATTGAAACTTTACCTGGGTTTGTTTTAGTAATGTTCATTTATTGTTTGATCTATTCAATGGGAATCTCAACTTGGGTTTTGACACCAGTGACAGCACCAGTTTATCTAGCGGCTATTCAAGCTAATCAAACTAATGGCGCTAGTAATATCGTGACCGGTGAGACGATTTATTCGACTTATCTTTGGATTGGTGGAGTTGGCTGTACGTTACCTTTAGTTTTAATGATGTTAAATTTGGCAAAATCAAAACGCTTGAAAATAATGGGAAAAGCCTTTTTAGTTCCTAGTTTGTTTAATATCAATGAACCTGTGGTCTTTGGGACAATCGTTTGGAATCCGTTTTTAATGATACCGATGTGGATTCAAGGAGTAGTGTTACCAATCATCATTTGGATAGCTCTAAAAACAGGTCTTGGACAAGTACCAACCAAAGTCTTTCAAATGTGGTACATTCCGTTTCCAATCAACACTTGGATCAATGGTGGAACAATTGGTTCCTTGATCTTAGTAATTATTATTTTTGTCGTTTCAAGTGTCATCTGGTATCCATTCTTTAAAGCTTACGACAAGCAATTATTAATTAGTGAGGACAATAATAATGGAAAATAGTGAAGAATTGCAACAAAGCATGCAAATTATCGTTGAGGCCGGAGATGCGCGAGCTTTTGTGATGAAAGCCTTGGATCAGATTGGTGAAGCGAATTATTTTGAAGCTAAAAAGAGCCTCGATTTCGCACATGAAAAACTAAATAAAGCCCATGCCATTCAAACTGGCAAGATTCAACAAGAGGCAAAAGGGATTTCGGTGTCGTATTCGGTTTTGTTTTCACACGCTCAAGATACGTTGATGGCTACTAGTAGTGAGTATAATATGACTAAACATTTGTTAAAGATTTTCCAAGCAAAAGAGCAATAAGAGAGTGGAACAAGAGCGCTCAACTCCCGGAGGATAACGTAATTTCAGGAATTGCTCGTCGTACTTTGCGAGTGATTCCTGAAATTTTGTTATCTCGTAGGGAGTTGCTCTTGTGTAACTCGTTTCAGATAGAGAGCGGGACATAACATGGTCAGCTTTCGAGAATTAAGACAAATAAGCCAAGGTAATTTTTGATTACCTTGGCTTATTTGTTTTAAGAAGAAATTACTATGTTATGTTCCAAGCTCGCTTTTTTGATATTTATTAGTGATGCGTAGGAAATCATTTTACAAAAATATTAGAAGTCAAAATTGGAAAACATTTGTTACATATTATAATCAAAATAGTAAAACGCTATCATTTATAATATAAATTAGGGAAAGAAGCGATAAATTTTTTTGAAATAAGGGGCAATGGTGATGAACAAATTATTTATAAAATTGAGATATATTCTGATACTATTTGTGGCTTTTATTGCGGCGAGTAGTTTCTTTTTGATGAATAATATTCCTGTTCAAGCTGTTACTCAGCAAAATGTGATTGATAATGTAGAGAAAATCGATGATGGAATTACTAATTGGTCAGCAAAAACTTATGCTAATACTAAAAATGAATTAGGTCAGATTCCAATTGGTAAGGGACTTTCCTTGGGGTATACCTTTGGGGCAGCTAGAAATTCTAGTAATAAGGTTGTTAGTGGTGCTGATAGTACTATTTTAACCGACAGTAAAACTAGTGCCACTTCGGTTACTAATTCCAAAATTAATGTTTTTTTGAATAATAACGGCAATTATTATGGAATTCTTCATCAAGGAACTGATTCCTATGCCAATGCTAGTCCGCAAAATGCCTCTGATACTTCCTTGGATTTTGCTTTGGTAACGGCCGGAACTTCAGCTATTAATTATGATAACTATAGTTTGTTAAAACAATTGAAGTATAAAGTTTACTATGTTGGTAGCGATAAAGATGGAAGACAAGTTTAAAAAATTGCCGGTTACGTTAATAATTTGGGGATTTATGCCGAAATCGTTTTGCGACCTTCACCAACTGGAGCACCACTAGTTCAACGTGAATTATATGTCTACAATCCCTCAACTAGTACTGGTACCAAAGATTTCCAAGTTTATTTCGGTGAGGATACCGCACTTGATTCAACCGGCTCGACCGCTAACGATGATGTGCCGATCTATGCGATTGGTAATGGAGAAGGCTTGTATTTATATAGTAATAAGAATGTCAGCCAAGGAGATTCGAAAGTATATGTAACTAATAATGTTGAAGATGGTTTTAATCACTTTATGGGAAGAATCTTTGGGTCACCAGAAAGTTGGGATACGAAAGGAAAGGCTGATGATAGTAGTGCTGGTGAAATTCTTAATCCTAATTTGAATCGTGGTGTAACTACTAAGGATAATATCGGTGATACGGACCGTGAAGCGGGCTCTTCGCTCTTATTTGGTAAAAATAAATATGACCGAGAGTATAAAGTAGTTAACGCTAAAGGACAACAGGATTCCGCTTATACTTTGCGCTGGGAACAAATCTCTTTAGAAAAAAACCAGACAGCTCATTTTTCTTCAACGATGGGAGCTTCGATTTCCGGTTATGCTTTGCCAGAACCAAGTAAGACCTATACTAATCCAAAACAAGATGCTGACGGCTGGAATCATGTTGGCGACACTTTACACTTTACTTTAGATATGACTAATAATGGATTTAAATCTTATTGGGATTACAATCAGATTCAAGATGAAATGCCCACAGGTTTAGAGATTGATCCTGATTCGGTTAAATACGTTTGGAGTGAGATGCAAACTAATGGTAGTGGGACTACTCAAACGGATACTGAAGTTATCAAGAGTTCAGGAAGCGTGAACAGTAGTTTCGTTCAAAATAACACTTTAAATTTTAATCCTAATACGCAGTTAGTTGAAAAAGGTCGCTATAAGATAACTTTTGATGCAACAATCACTCAAGATGCAATCCAAAACTCGGCTGATACTTATTTGACTAATACAGCAAATTTCCGCGGATACAACAATAATACGCCGGGTACGATTGATGCATACACTGATAGTGTCAGTATTCCGGTCAGAAAGCCAAAATTCCAATATCAATTTACCAAGAAATTACGTAATGTAACTGCAGATGCAAATTCGAGTTTTGTCACTGAAACAACTGGTCAAGCGGGCGACATTATTGAATATCAAGTGAGATATTTGGGTAGTGGAACTGATTATCTGAAGTCAGCACGTTTTCTTGATGATTTACCTAGTAGTTTAGAATTAGTACCGGGTTCTGTAACGATGAATGGTACATCGATGGACGGATTAGACTTTAATCTATCAAATGTACAAAATGGTTATTTGGTAAATATTATCTTCCAAGCTAAAGTAGTCAGCACTATTCAAGACAAAGCTTCTAATATTGCTTTGTTCAACAACTTAGTAACGAGTGGCGGGACTACTATTCAACGGGTAGAATCAAATTCAGCTGATTTGAATATTGAAGCACCAAGCGATTCAACGTTTTTTGTGGAAGTTCCTGAGTTGATCAGTTTTGGATCTATCAATACTACAGGAACTCAGAAACTTTTAACTAATACAAGTTTAAATGGGAACTTAATCGTTACTCATACAGCGGATAGTGCTTTTGATGTTTCGGTCAGTTACGATAATGAAGGCGAGGGTGCTTTAACCGCGCAAGGAAACAAATTACTCAATGACGCTGAAAACGTCTTGTCGCTTAATCAAAAGGATAATAGTGGTAATGGGGTTTGGAAAGCTTTGTCCACCAATCCTTTGCCAATCAATCCCGATGGATTTAGTGGCTCGGTAACTGATTTAGATTTGACTGACTATATCGGTTTAAATCAGTGGAAATTGCGTATCCCAGCAGATGCTAAAGCTGGGGTGTACCAAGGAAAAGTAACCTGGACCATGTCAGAATCTTTATAATCAGAATACAAAAAAGCCGTCAACACGCAGAAGTTGACGGCCTTTTCTATTTTAATGGAGGATTTGAAGTGGTTTTAATTGTTTTCAATAATTAGATCAAGTTTGCTAACCGTTTGACAAAATCTACCGGAAGTTCACAACTATTTATGAATTTGTTGAATTGTTTATCTTTTTTAGTATTTGAGAAGTTTGAATTCTGCCATAGATTCAACTGATTTATAAAAAAAACTGAATCCCTTTTGTCTAATACAATTACTAGGGACACCATTAAGGCGAAGAGATCATTGTGACATAAGTTGTTGCTATAATATTCCTCGTTTGAAAATACTTGGACATTTGCAAAAAGTCTTAATCCGTTAATTTTTAAACTTTCTTTTGAATGATAGTGAATCAATCGATTTCCATGTGCTAAATTGTTTCTAAATTGGTAAGCGATTGAGATAATATTTCTGGTAAATTCAATGAGCACAAATTCTTGAGTATCTATCGTTTCATGGAGAAATGCTTGTTTTCTTTCATTCAAATTGAGAAGTTGAATTGTAACATACTTAGACCAATTAAAACGAAAAATGGAGAAAAGCATTCGAGCCTGGCCAAATGACAAATTTGATAACATTATCCATGGTGGGAGATCTCCGTATTCATTTTTGTAATATTTGGTAGGGTTATCCTGACATTTTTCAATAGTTTCATTTAGAAATGTGATAATTTTTTTTGCTTTGTTTACTCTTCTATATCTATTGGGAATTAGATAGTCGGTTCTTTTAACCCCTAATTCTTTTGCTATAATGTACGCCATGGATTCTTTGAAACGCTGTTCAAGATGAATAATTGATTGGAAGAGGATGTTTCTTAATTCATCTTCAATCGTATGATAGTAATAAAGATCGATTAGATGAACATTCTCTTGATATTCCTTTTTCCCTTGAATATAGAACTCTGATTTGTATTTGTTTACTAGACCGTAGTATCCAACAGATTGTAATAATTCTATAGCAAGTTTATCGTCGTCAATAATCATGCCTTTATTGCGTAATTTATTAATCATGTAGTTATAGTCGTGGAATTGAATCTCTTTTTTTGCCAACGAAAAACACCTCACAGTAAATTACTTACCATGAGGCGTTTTAACGACCCGAATAAAAATACAGGCATTTCAACTTATGATTTCATGGTAAATTGAACTTTAAATTTTGTCAATTATTTTTTGCTTTTTTAATAAGTTAAAGAAGGATGAACTGAATTCTTTTACTTGCGGTCATAGTTTAAATTACGAAAAAAAGCCGCCAACACGCAGAAGTTGACGGCCTTTTCTATTTTAATGGAGGATTTGAAGTGGTTTTAATTGTTTTCAATAATTAGATCAAGTTTGCTACTTGCATCAAGATTGGCACAACGATAACGAAGAGAACTGTTGAAGTTGTAACCAAGTTGGTTGCGTAATCGACATCACCATGGGATTGATCGACTAAGATAGGAAGAACAGCTAAACCAGGAGCAGCTGATTGGATAATGAATGAACTGCTTTCTAGTGCTGGTAGGTTAGTACCCATCATTGATTTTCCTAGAAGGATGATGCTGATCATAAGTGCAGGTGCGATGATAAATCTACCAATTAAGGCAAGGATTGTATCACGGTCGAATCTGATTGATTTCAAACCGGCGTCAGCCAAAATGATACCAATGTAGATAAGAGACATAGGTGTAACGATACCACCGACCATGTCTAAGGTTTTATTGATCCATTCGGGAACAGGAATTGCTAATAGTAAGAATACTAATGAAACTAAGAAACCAACTAATGGAGCTGGAAGTAATTTCTTCCAGTTGAAGTCTTTTTTAGCACCTTTTTCAACGGTTGGATCATCACTTGAGATGAAGAAGATACCAACAGCCCAAGTAGAAATTGTGTTCATAACATAGTAAACAAGGAAGTAAGGTAAACTCTTAGTACCAAATAAAGCCATGTTCAAAGGTAAACCAATGAAGATAGTATTAGCATTAACGAACATGTTAATGAAAGTACCACGACGACCTTTTCTGATCTTGAAGACCTTAGTTAAAATCCAAGCTACAATGTAGCCCAGTGTGAAACTGGCAAATGTGAAGACCAGCCCACCGGATAGACTTGCTAATTTGTCTCTGTTCAAGTACTTCAAAACAGAAACGAAGATTGAAGCGGGCAAAGCAATTTTCATAATAATGAATGAGATATTACCCTTAAATTCATCACCTAAGCGACCGGACCCTCTAAGCCAATATCCTAAGGCGATAACTAGTACGATTTCAGCGACACTTTCTAGAGAAGTGATAAATGCAGCCATAAAAAAATTCCCCTTTATTTAACAGTTTTAAAAATTAATATTTAGGTTCCCACTTAGCGTCGGCAACAGCCTTCTTAGCATCAGTAGCTGATGTTAGTTTTTCATCAATAGCTTGTTGAGCAACACCATCGGCAACAGTAATACTAAACTTGTCTAGTTTTGAAACTGGAGGAAGAACAGCAGCACCAGGTTGAGTAGCATCAACGATTCCGCCCAATGAGTGAGCAGCTTTGTTAATCATACCGTCTGAAAGAACTTTAACATTAACAGCCAATGAACCAAGACCAAGACCTGGGTAAACTAAAGCATTGTTTGCTTGTCCAATGTTATAAGTAACACCGTTGTATTCGATTGGATCAACAGGAATACCAGTAGCGATAAGAGCTTTACCGTCAGTCCACTTCAAAAGATCTTCAGCTTTTGCTTCAGCAAGTTTTGTAGGGTTTGAAAGTGGGAAAATGATTGGACGTTCTGTATGAGCAGCCATTTCCTTAACGATAGGTTCTGTGAATGTACCAGGTTGTGTTGAAGTACCAACTAAGATTGTTGGGTGAACTGCTTTAACAACAGCTTCCAAATTAGTTAATTCATCAGCATTTGAAAATTCACTACGTTGTCTTGTGAATGGTTTTTGTTCTGGAGTTAAGTCTTCTGTGTCATCGAACAAGAGACCTTGTTTGTCAACTAGATAGAAGTGTTTCTTAGCTTCTTCTTCAGAAAGTCCTTCTTCAACCATAGCGTCGAAGATTCTCTTAGCAATACCAGCACCGGCAGTACCAGCACCAAATGATAGGTAAACTTGGTCAGTAAGTTTTTGTTTAGAAATATTTAAAGCACCAAGAATACCAGCAAGTGTAATAATACCTGTACCTTGAATATCATCGTTGAATGTTAAAATGTCATCTTTGTATTTGTTCAAGATATTAGCAGCGTTACTTCTACCAAAGTCTTCAAAATGAAGATACATGTCAGGGAACAAGTTTTCAGCAGTTTGAACAAACTTGTCAACGAAGTTGTAATACTTGTCGCCAGTAACACGTTGATGGTGGTTACCCATGTAAAGATCATCAGCTAGAAGTTCTTTGTTGTTAGTACCAACATCAAGGACAACTGGAAGAACTGACTTAGGATCAACTCCAGCAGCAGCTGTATAAACCATTAATTTACCAACAGAGATGTCAACACCTTGGACACCCCAGTCACCAATACCAAGAATACCTTCACCGTCAGTAACAACGATCAACTTGATGTCGCGACCTTTAGCAGCGTTCTTCAATGATGCTTCCATTTCATCTTGGTCATCAATTGATAAGAAAGCAGCATTTTGTGGATCTAAGAAGAAATGACTGTAATTTTCAATTGTGTCAGCGATTGTTGGATCATAAACAACTGGCATGAATTCATTAACATGTTGGCTGAATAACTTGTAGAACAAAGTAACGTTCTCGTTGAAGATATCCATTAAGTAATTTCTCTTATCTAAGAAAGTAGCTTTCTTAGAATAGTTTTCATAAGCTTGTTCTACTTGTTGGTCCAAAGTTTGAACGAATGGTGGAAGCAAACCTTCGATATGGTTTTCTTTTCTTTCTTCTTTAGTAAAGGCAGTACCTTTATTTAAGAAATGATTATTGAGTAAGTCTAAACCCTCAAATTTCATAAATGATTCCTCCTAAAATATTCTTTTATCATATAGATATTACAATGCTTCCATTTTGTATACATATCAGAATTATAAAAATAAAATATCCAATATTGAATAAATAATAATTCACATACAATATATGAAATATGCAATGTCTTTAATTAACTTTCGAATGTATAATAATACTTGATAAAAAATATAGTCAAATATGTGTACTTTGATAAATAAAATTTATAGGTGAGAAAATGAACTTAAAGGATTATCGATATTTCAAAAAATTATCTGAATTAAAGAACTTTTCTGATACTGCTAACTTCTTTGGTGTCAGCCAGCCGACGATAACTTATTCGGTTAAAAGGCTTGAAGAAACTTATGGTCTGTCATTGATCAAACGTAAGAGCTTTGCTAATTCTTTGTCATTAACATATGCCGGACAACAGTTGCTATCACACATTAATCGAATCCTCTTGGAAGATGATTTGATCAGTGATGACATGGAAAGAATCAAACGTGAAAAAATTGTAATGGGGTGGCCACCAATTATTACCAACTATGTGATCCCCAAGGTTTTTGATCGGTTGCGAGATGCCGATTTATTAAACTCAATTATTCCAGTTGCCAAAAGTTCGCGTGAATTATTGACGCAGTTAAAAAATGGTGAAATCGATCTGTCATTGTTAGGGTCAACGATATTACCCCAAGAAAATCATCTTGATTATCAATTGATCAAAGAGCATCATTTTAAATTTATTGCCTCCGCAAAACGTGACGTTTCAAAAATCAAGACAGTAGAAGATTTATTCGATGAGGACTTTATTTCTTTGGACGAAGGATCAGTCCATAGTCGAGTTTTACAGCACATAATTGAACGGTACAATGTCAGTCCTAATACGATGTTTAAAACTTCGGACTATCATTTGATGATGAACTTAGTCAAAGCTGATAAAGGCTTTAGTTTTGTCACTGAGACCGCCATACAAGGAGTGCCAGGTATCCAAACGATTGATATTGATGAAATTCAATTGCCACCATTTTATATTTTGTTTGTTTATCGACATAATATGGTAGGAAACGAAACTTTGGCACATTTGATGCACATTTTCAAAAATATTTAAATCTGCGATATCAAAAAATTGTGGTATACAGGTCTAGTCCAATGATGTAAAATAGTTTTTGCCAATGGGTAATGGCATTATTTGAATAATAGTGAGTAAAAATGTACGAAAGATTTCATATGTGAATGGAAACCTCAAAAATATATCATCAATATTTTAAAAGTATTTACATTTATATTCCATTATTATCAAATTTTATAATAAAAATGAATCAAAAATTATGGGATAGTTCATTATTCGATTCATTTAAAGTGGTAAAGACCATTTATTATGGTCTTTTTACTGTTTTATAAATTATTATTTATAAAAATATGGTGACTTTTGTAAACTGAGGGAAAATGGCAAGTCGTGTGTTACTATTGTTTGTGGGGAATGGTTATGCTGTTGACTAGATCCCCCTGATAATTTCATGATTACAAATTGACAAAATTGTCGGATAAATGGTGGTTCCTCCCTGAGCTACCATTTTTTTTGTGCATTTTTTTACTTGTGGTTCGAAAAACTGCATTAGAGCCAGAAACAACAATATTTTCTATGGTATAATTTTTGTAATAAGCTATTTAGGAGTTTTTAGTATGAAGTACAACGAGGGTCAACAAAAAGAAATTGCACAATATGCGGTAGAACATGACAACAACTATAAAGCTACTGGCGAAAAATACGGAATCTCATATCAACAAGTAGCTGCTTGGGTTAGAAAATACAATAAGAAGACAAAATCTGTCAAAAAAGTTGAGACGAAAAAGGAAACACAAGCCAATGCACTTGATATTTTGAGTCGTAAGGATCCTATTTTGGAAGCACAACTACAAGAAGTTAAGAGACGCTTAGGACTAGAATAATGAAAAAAATTATTTTTGTTTGTTTAGGTAATATTTGTCGCTCGCCAATGGCAGAAATGATGATGCGTGATTTAGTTACTCAAAGGCATTTAGACCAAGTGATTGAGGTAGAATCTCGAGCTACTTCAACTTATGAAATCGGCAATTCTTTACATCCTGGGGCAATAGCTGAATTGAAAAGGGAGAATATTCCGTTAGTACCACATTCAGCACAGCAAATCTCTCAAGCAGATTTTGATTCTGCGGATTTGATTATTGGGATGGATCAACAAAATATCATTGATTTGAAGGCTATGTCACCAGAAGCAGATCGTGATAAGATCCACCTAGCTTATGAAATAATGAATAAGCAAAAAGTGATTGAAGATCCCTGGTATAATCACAAGTTTGCTCGAACTTTTCGTCAATTGTCAGAAGTTTTGCCATTATGGTTAGATAAATTAAGTAATTAAAATAACCAATTTAGTTTTGAATAAATTGGTTATTTTGCTTTTAAATGTGAAAAATTTGGATAAAAAATTGTATGATGAGGGTATTGATAATTGGAGGCGGTTTGTGATGGCTAATTCTTTGTGGAAACGTTTTAAAGATGCTTTTTCTTCAGATGATCAACCTATTCAAACTAATGATGTTCATTCGATGGCTAATAAAAGTCGTGCCCAGGAAGAAGAGAAGTGTGATTTCACACAAATTCTTACATCTGAACATATTTTTACAGAAGAAGACTTACATTCTCAGTCAGAGGTCTTAAAACGATTGAGTCAAGTTTCTGGTGAAAATCAAGAGGAAATTTATGGGGCTCTCTTAGTGCGTGAAAAACAAGCCTCAACTAATTTGGGTGAAGGGATGGCTTTGCCGCACGTACAATCAGAGAATATTTCAAAATTAACAATGATCATTCTTAAATTAGAAAATCCGATTGACTGGGGCAATGACAAAGTCAGTTTAGTGTTTGGTTTATTGATTCCAAAACCGGATTCAGACTTTGAACACGTTAAGTATATGGCTGGTTTATCAAAAAAATTATTAAAACCAAGTTTTGTTTATGCTTTGAAGGAAGCCACTACTGCTGAACAAATTATCAATTTATTAACACAGAGCTAGAGATAATGGAGGGATTATTTTGAGTCAGTTGAGTATTCTGAATGTCGTAATTCGGCTCTTGTTAGCAGTCATTTTTTCTGGAATAATTGGACTCGATCGTGCTTATAAGCATCGTCCAGCTGGTTTGAGAACGCATATTTTGGTCTGTCTGGGTGCTTGCATTATTGCTATGATTCAAAAGAATATTGGCTTTGATGCTTTAGAGATGGCACGTCAATATCCCCAATATAAAGGGGTTATTCGAGCTGACGATGCTAGATTGATAGCTCAAGTAGTCAGTGGTATTGGCTTTTTAGGTGCTGGTACGATTATCGTTGAGCACCATTCAATTCGTGGATTGACTACTGCTGCAAGTCTTTGGGTCGTAGCTTGTTTAGGCTTAGCCATTGGTATGGGAGATTATATTATTGCTATTGTCGGCTTCTTAGTCGTGTATGCAGTTTTAGGATTTCTGAAAAAAATTATCAAGATCAGTCCAGTTCGAAAGCTGAAGATTGAATACAAGCATAAAGTCGATACCAAAAAATTTATTGACGAATTCTTTCAACATCATGATATTACGGTTGAAGGTGTTAGATTCAGTGTTTCAAAAATTGATGATACCAAAGTTTATACGAATGTTTATTCAATAGATTTTGGTAAAAATATTGATTATGTCGATATTGTCGAGGGACTATCGATGAATGAGAACATCATTAAAGTTGAAACAATCAATGTCTAACTCATAAAAAAATATCCCTAAACAAATTTAGAGATATTTTTTTATGCATTAGGATAATGTATATGTATTTAAATAATTAAGTCTATTTAATTCATTGTAATTTGACTAGACCTCTGTTATTTTTACATTCGGGGGAATTAAATGATAAAAATATTACGATCCAAATCGCTCATTGTTTTAATTTGTTTAGTCATAGTATTAATTAGTTATTTACTTCTATCCAAAAACAGTGTCGTTGGGAGTATCTCAGAGACAGAAATTACTTTGACCGCTAATCAGAAAAGAGAGCATAATTCAGATTTTGAAGAACAGAGGAAAGATTATGCTTTTGTTTCTTTTGATAATCTGTATGAAAATACATCGCTTTATTTTGGCTCTAAGATCTACCAAGTTGGTCATATAAAAAAATTAGATTCTGAACATAAATATATGTTAGTAGCACTTGATGGAAACGATGTTTCTAAAATGTGCAAGATTAAATATAATTTAGCAAGTTTTGCACAAAATATCAGTAACTTAAAAGAAGATGATGCGATAAAATTTTATGGAAAAGTTTTATCGGTAGATAATTATGTAAACGAAAAGGGTCGTGAAATGAGCCGACCAGTGATTTCTGCTAATTTTATTCAGATGAAATTACACAAATAGGGGGATAACCATGCCATTATTTAATAGTGTCTTGGACGATAATTTTGAATATTTAATGTATCAAGAATTAATTGATCTAAGAAATATGGAAGATAATCTTGATATTGATTAAGATAATGGGCTAGGAAAACCAGATTGGTTTTCCTGGCCTATTTATTTTGACCAAACAAAAAAACTCTTTGGATTGATCGGATCCAAAGAGTTTTCATTTTAATATCAAAAGGGTTCTTAAAGAAATAGTAAAAATAAATGGCATTCACTTTTTAAAAGTGACATTAAACAAGAGAAGTTTTAATTACTATTTTTTAGATTCTTTTTTATCTTTGACAGATTTTTTATCTGCAGAATCTACGCGTTTTACGTTTTCTTTTACATCATCGGGAAGAGAGGCAAACTTATCAAACAAACTGCCAAAATCATTTTCGCGTTTCACTGTTAAGCCCATCGGTATCAGCCCCTTTCAGGTTTCTATATATCTAAACATATTATAGAACGTTTTTTATTAAATAACAATTGTTCTAGCGGACTAATTGTAACTTATTGACTAAGCTTTAACAATCTTACCTGTAGCAATTGGTAAAGTTGTATGAGCATCGTAACTGCCAACTGCTCCTGCGACTGATGCTGGTAGTTGGAGATCTGAAGGAACACCATGAACGTAAATTACACGTTTATCTAATTCCAAATCATCAGTTCCAAAGACTTCTTTAAATTTCTTTTGAAGTTCCTTTAGTGGAACATCGATTTCATATTTGAAGTGGCCATTCTCATCAGAAGTAGGGTAGTTGTCATTAGGAATGTTCATCTTATGAGGTGCATTATCAAATGGCACCATGGTTGTTCCGGAAACAGCTTCCGTCTCGGGTAGGTCGACTAGTCCGTCGTGATTTGCATCTTGTGCGCTAGTAGCGATTTGAGCATCTTTACCATCAGGAAAACCGTGGAAATGTTCCCAGTGTTCAGTATTCTTAGGTGTATCAAACATTTCAATCTCGATATGAAGAGAGTCATCCGTTTCAGTAAAGTTTGCTGTACCATGAGCTTTGGTGCCGATAAATTCATCATTTAATGGAACGATTTTAGCTAAATATTTTTTTGTCATAATTATTATCTCCTTGTACATTGCGTAAAATTAAATTGTTCAATATACATTATATTCTTAAAATATATTCATGATAAATAATTTGCTCATAGTTAGAAATTACACAAAAGTTGACAATTGTCCAAATTAACTTAATATTAAATAAGTTCGAACTAGATAGGAGGGGATATTTTTGGCAACTGAATATCTTGAACACAAATTGAGTCTCTTACCTCCCAGACCAGGTTGTTATTTGATGAAAGATATCAACTCTAAAATTATTTATGTTGGGAAGGCTAAAAACTTAAAAAATCGGGTTCGGTCTTACTTTAAAAGCTCTCATGAAGGTAAGACGGCACGATTAGTTTCAGAAATTCGTGATTTTGAAACGATTATCACTTCAAATGATAAGGAAGCTTTTTTATTAGAAATCACTTTGATTCAAAAGCATCAACCTTACTACAATATTAAATTAAAACGTGGAACTGGTTATCCGTATATTAAGATCACAAATGAACGTGATCCGAAAATGGAAATTACTGGTTTAGTCAAAAATGATGGTGGTTATTATTACGGACCATATCCCAATGTTTATGCAGCGTCTAATACGTTAAATTTCTTGCAAAAAGTTTATCCTTTGAGAAGATGTCAAGGAAATTTGGGTAGGCCTTGTTTGTATTACCACATGGGACAATGTTTAGGAGCCTGTTTTAAGACGGTTCCCGAAGAGAAGTATGCTCGTCAGATTGAAAAAATTAAAAAATTTTTAGGTGGTAATGTTGGCGAGGTTAAAGGTCAATTAACTAGAAAAATGGAAACTGCCGCCAAAAAAATGCAGTATGAACGAGCAGCCGAGTTACGTGATCAAATTAAATATATTGAAACTACGGTTGAGAAACAAAAAATTATTTCTAATGATAGTACACCGCGTGATATTTTTAATTACTACGTTGAAAAGGGTTGGATCTCGATTCAAATCTTCTTCATTCGTCAAGCTCGGTTGATGAAACGGGAAAAGAAGGTCTTTGCTTGTATCAATACTCCAGAAGAAGAATTATCGACCTTTATTTTGCAGTTTTATAATCGTCGTAACCAGGTTTTACCTAAAGAAATTTTAGTTCCTGATAATTTGGATAAAGATACTTTGTCGCAAGTTTTAAATGTGCCTTTTAGAACGCCACAACGCGGTCAAAAAAAGGATCTAATGGACATGGCAGCTGAGAATTCTAAATTGGTGCTTCAAGAAAAATTCCGTTTGATGGAACTGGACAATCGTCAAACCTATGGAGCTCAACAACAAATTTTTGAAGCGCTCGATTTACCATATGGTCATGTAATTGAGTCGTTTGACCACTCACACATCCAAGGAACTAATCCTGTTTCAGCGATGGTCATGTTCAAAGATGGACGACCTGAAAAGAGTGGCTACCGTAAGTATAAAATTAAAGGTGAGGTTGAACATCAATCTGGTGCCGACGAGGCTGCCAATACGCGAGAAGTTATTTACCGGCGCTATTCCCGTTTGATCAAAGAAGATGATAATCTCCCTGATTTAATTTTGATGGATGGTGGTATCATTGAGTTACGTGCAGTAATGGATGTTTTAACTAATGAATTGGGTATCGACATTCCAGTTGCCGGCATGGTCAAGGATGATCACCATAATACTTCACATTTAATAGTTGGTGAAGATGGAATCGAAGTGCCTTTGGATCGAAAGAGCCAAGGATTTTATTTGTTGCAAAGAATTCAAGATGAAGTGCACCGTTTTGCAATCACTTTTCATCGTAAAACCCGCAGCAAAAATGCTTTATCGTCCCAGTTGGACAACATTCAAGGTGTTGGTCCTAAGACTAGAACGAAGTTATTAAAGAAATTCGGTTCAGTTAAAAAGATGAAAGAAGCTTCGATTGAACAGTTAACTGATTTGGGGATTCCCAAAACAACAGCTCAAACGATAAAGATTACTTTAGCAAGTACTAATTTTCATAAGAAGTATCACAAAGGATAAGGGGAGATAAAATGATTACATTAAAATCAGATCGAGAAATTGAAGGAATGCGTGAATCCGGTAAAATTTTAGCTGGCGTGCATTTGGGACTTAGAGATATTATTAAACCTGGGATTTCAGCATATTCAATTGAAGAATTTGCTAATGACTATATTGTTAGTCATGGTGCCACTCCTTCAGAAAAAGGTTTTGAAGGCTATAAGTATGCCACTTGTGTTGATGTCAATGACGAAGTAGCTCACGGAACGCCTAGAAAAGATTTGATTTTACAAGAAGGCGATTTGGTCAAAGTCGATATGACCGTTAGTTACAAAGGTTATCAAAGTGACTCGTGCTGGAGTTATGCGGTTGGTTCTGTTAGTCAAGAAACTTCTGACTTAATGGAAGTAACCAAGAAATCGTTGTATCTAGGTATTGCTCAAAGTGTTGAAGGCAAACGTTTAGGAGATATTGGTTATGCTATTCAACATTACACTGAAGATGAACATGGCTATGGGGATGTTCGTGAACTTTGTGGTCACGGTATTCAACCAACAATGCATGAACAACCGGATGTTTTGCATTATGGACAACCAGGTCGTGGTTTGCGATTGAAGAATGGTATGACAATTACCATTGAACCGATGATCAATGAAGGTACTTGGGAAATCGTTGATCGTGAAGTCAAAGATCCTAACGATGATTGGATTTATTACGCAAGTGCCGACGGTTCTTGGTCAGCTCAATATGAACATACTTTGGCTATCACACCAGATGGTCCTCAAATATTAACATCACAAGATCCTGCAGAAGATGAAAAATATTTGAAGTGGGCACGTGATTATTTAAAAGAACATAATCAAGCTTAATAAAAAAAGGCCGAAATTTTATTTTCGGCCTTTTGTGTGTAATCAAGAAAGTTGAAACTATTTTACTAATACGTCAGATGCATTGACGAATTCGTGTGATGCAACTCGGAAATGTTTGGTTTCACTGTCACCTAGATAGGCGATTCGATCATATTTCCAAGCAGTTTTGGCAGCTAAGCCGCGGTTGGTAACTTGTTTCATATTACTGTTTACTAGATGTGTGATTTCGGAATTCATCGTTTCGACAATTCCTTTTGTTGGCTCGTAACGGTAAATGTCGCAAGCTTTGACCCATTCATCGGTGGCAATGCGGTAATACTTCTCACCATCGATGATAATGATACGATCAGAACGCCAATCCGAATGTTGTGCTAATTTTTTATTCTTTTCTGCGGTCATTTGACCATCCTTTAGAGAATAGACGGCAACCGTGTCATTCATAGTTCCAACATAGCCGTTGAACTTAGTTGGTTTATTGTTAGGTAAATTGTTGTTGGTTGAATTGTTGTTGCCGGGTTTCTCTCCGGATTGATTATTTTCGCTACCAGTATCTGGTTTTTGAGTTGAGTTTTCGTCTGGATCAGGTTTTTCGTTCGAATTGGAGTCACCATTATTCGTGTCATCCTGATTGATTGACTCATAATAAATTTCCAGGGTACTAGTACGACCAGTAAACATATCACTAACTGGAACTTCATTATCTTCTAATTCTTCGCCGGTAATTCCATAAATTCCAGTATTGAGCATGTTGTTAGTACTACCGTCTCCAATATTGTCAAAATTGCGACCAAAGACACGGTAGAATAGAGCAGCACCAGTTTGGATACCAGTTCCCAACTGAGGTAAGTACTCACTAGTTGAACTATAAGCTGTTTTATATTTGTTCAAGGTGGCAACTGTTGGATCGGGTAATTTTGGTTCTTCTTGGAAAGGAATTGTTCCGTTGAGTTCGCCTTTGACAGTTCTTGATAGATATTCTTTGTTGTCGAGGTAAACTTTAAAATTGATCGTGTAAGGTTTAGCTTTCTTTAAATAAACGGTAAATTCATTATTTTTTTTATTGATTTTTTTTTCGTCGTACTTTTGAATAATTGGGTCGTCGAAATCAACATCAGTTGCATTGTCATTTAAAGGAATGTATTGAGCCAAGCTTTCGAAGTCTAACTCATAAGCATCGAAGTATCCCACGGGATATGGTGCCTCATTGATCTCTTCTAATGGGGTAATGATAAATTCACTTTTGCCTTCAGCATCTGGTTTGAAGGCGTGTTCTTGTTCGTGAACGAAGAGTTCTTTTTTGGTATCTTCGGTGACGTAATGAATTTTCGCCGTACCATCAACTAATTTATAGCTGGGATGGGTGGTTTTTTGACCGTCAGAAATGAGCATCAGGCTTTGACTGGTTTCGTCATAGACTATTTCTGAGTTTTTTGCTTTCGGCGCGTATTCTAAATCTCCACCCCAATTGGATTTTGTTTCGATATTGGGAAGCATGACACTAACTTTGTGGTTATTCTTCAATTCAGACATTTCGCTTGCGTCTAATTCTAAAGTTACATTCTCTAATAATTCATTAGCAGACGAATATGCTTCAATCGAAAGATTAAGTGTTTGAGGAAGACTGTTTAAGTCAACTTTCTCATTTAATTTAATTTCCTGTGAATCGGTTTTGATACTTTGATTCATCTCTGCTGATAAGACAGAAGCGGGTTGAACCAGGGGAGCACTAAAGCCTCCTAAAATAAGACTAGATAACAATAATGCTTTGACCTTCATTGCAAGAAACTCCTTATGTAAATTATTAGTTTTTCAAGTTAATACTTGAAAGTGTTTCCAAGTATACAGAATAAAACTACTAATTTGAACAAGAAAATTAGAAATATATTAACAAACAATGAGGAAATACAAATGATGTTGTTTTCAGTATTTTTCAAAAAAATTATAATTAAATGAAAAAGTAGAGAGTGAAACAAGAGCGTTCAGCTTCCGGAGGATAGCAGAACTTCACGAATTGCACGCATTTTGCGGGCGGTTTGGGAAGTTTTGTTATCTTGTAGGAAGTTGCTCTTGTGTAACTCGTTTCAGTTCGATAGCAGCATATAACAAAAAATAGGTCATGGTAATCAACGATTACCATGACCTATTGTCTTAATGTTCGAGAGTGGACCATGTCCTGTCCGGCTCTCTTATTAGTTTATTTATTGTTTTTAGCAGGTTTCCAAATACCATAGATAACACCTGAAATAATCGCACCAATAACGACAGCTAATAAGTAAAGCAATGGTTTGTTAGCTAGTGGTGTAACGAAAATTCCACCGTGAGGAGCAGGAACATTAACGCCCCAAAGTTGTGTCAAACCACCACTGATAGCTGAACCAATAACACTTGAAACGATAACGTGTAATGGATCTCCGGCAGCGAATGGAATAGCACCTTCAGTAATGAATGATAAACCTAAGATGTAGTTTGAAAGACCAGCTTGTCTTTCTTGTTCAGTAAATTTGTTCTTCCAGAATGTTGTAGCAATGGCGATTGCAAGAGGTGGAACCATACCACCAACCATAACAGCAGCCATTAAAGCACCATCTTGTGTTGCAGTAAATGTACCAATAGCAAATGTATAAGCAGCCTTGTTGAAAGGACCACCCATATCGATTGACATCATACCACCAAGCAAGGTACCTAAGATTACGGCATTACCAGTTCCCATTGATTCTAGGAAGTGAGTAATTGCGGCATTAACAACCGCGAAGACTGGATCGACGATGAAGTACATGATAGCTCCGGTCAAGAGCAAGCCTAGTACTGGATAAATCAAAATAGTTTTCAAACCAGCAAGAGAATGTGGCAAGTTCTTGAGCCATTTCTTTAAGAAGACGATTACCCAACCAGCGATAAAACCAGCTAGAAGACCACCGATGAATCCGGCAGGACTCTTAGAACTAACTACTGAAGCAGTAGCTTGTGAAGCCATATAACCACCAACAAAACCAGGTAGTAGAGCAGGACGGTCACCAATTGAAACAGCGATATAAGCAGCTAGAACTGGAATTAAGAAACTAAAAGCATAGTTACCAACGTTGTTAAAGAATAAGAACCATTGTGATTTAGCACCAACGGAGTTTTCTAACAAGAAGGAGATAGCCATTAGAATACCACCACCGACAACGAATGGAAGCATGTTACTGATACCATTCATTAGATCAGCGTAAATTCTTGACCAAAGTGATTTCTTTTCTTCGGATTCTTCTTCTTCAGAACTTGCGCCACCTTCATCGTGGAAGACTGGGGCTTTTTGTTCAACTGCTAAGTTGATCAATTCTTCAGCTTTATTGATACCATCACTGACAGGACGGTTAACTAAATGTTTGCCATCGAAACGAGGCATTTCAACCTTTTTGTCAGCGGCAACGATAACACCGTCGGCACGATTGATTTCATCAGCAGTTAGTCTGTGCTTGACGCCTTCAGAACCGTTAGTTTCAACTTTGATGTCGACACCCATCTTTTCAGCTTGTTCTTTTAGTGCGGCTTCAGCCATGTAAGTGTGGGCGATACCAGTTGGACAAGCAGTAACAGCAACGACATAAGGCTTTTTCTTGTCGGAGTCAGTTTGGGCAGCGGCTGCGGCAGCCTTAGCCTTTTCTTTTTCTTCGTCAGCCTTATCTTTAGCTTTCATTGCTTCATCGAATAAGTTTTGTACTTCGTCAGCTGTCTTAGCAGCCTTCAAGTTCTTAACTAATTCTGGATTGATCAAAAGTGATGAAAGTGCAGCTAGAGCTTGTAAATGCAAATTGTCAGCACCGTCTGGAGCGGCAATCATAAAGAATAGGTAAGCTGGTTGTCCATCGAGTGACTTGTAGTCAATACCTTTGTCACTCTTAGCGAACAAGACAGTCGCACGTTTAACAGCTTTGTCACGAGCGTGTGGCATAGCGATTCCATCACCAATACCGGTACTTGTTTGAGCTTCACGTTTTAAAATGTCGGATTTATATAAATCTTTGTCATCGATGACGCCGACTTGATAGTACTTATCAACCATTTCTTCAATGGCTTCCTCTTTGGTAGTGGCTTTCAAGTCCATAATCATGGCATCTTTTAACAATAATTGTTTCAAGTCCATTATTAAGAGTCCCCCTCAATTAAACTTCTGTAATATTAATTTGTTTGTAAACTTCGTCAATTTTTTCTTTAACAGCTATATCTTGACTAAAGGCAGTAGCTGAACCACAAGCGGCTCCCATGTGGAAACTTTCGATTGGATCTTTAGTTTCCATAAAAGTTCCCGCAAAACCAGCAATCATTGAATCACCTGCACCAACTGAGTTGATGACTGTACCCTTAGGAGCATTAGCTTTATAAGCTTTGTCCTTAGTTACTAGAAGGGCACCATCACCAGCCATGGAAATCAAAACATGCTTAGCACCTTTTTCTAGTAATTTACGAGCATAAGTAATTATTTCTTGTTGGTCTTTGAATTCAACGTCGAATAACTCAGCTAATTCGTGGTGATTAGGTTTAACTACTAGTGGATGTAGTGGCAAAGTATCTAACAATGCTTGACCAGTAGTATCAATAATAAATTCAGCACCTTGAGCCTGAATTTTTTTAGCAATATCTAAATAAAAACTTGCATCAAGATTTTTACAAAGGCTTCCAGCCATCACGACAATATCGCCATCACCGACCCCATCTAATCCATCAATAAATTTTTGACGTTCATCGGTGGTAATGGCAGGGCCGGCACCATTGATCTCTGTTTCTTCTTTTTGATCAACGGCGTTGATCTTGACGTTGATTCTGGTGTCTTCACTAACTTTTGTAAAGGCTGTTTTTAAGTTGTGTTGAGCTAGTAGTTCTAGAAACATCGAACCAGTGGCACCACCAACAAAGCCTAGGGCAGTTGAATCAATTTTCAATTCCTTCATAATTCGGGAAACGTTGATTCCTTTTCCACCGGGAAGTTTGACATCGTTTTGGGTACGATTGACCTCACCAGTATTTAAATTCTTCAATTGTAAAACATAATCGATTGAAGGATTGACTGTAATTGTATAAATCAATTAGATTGCCTCCGTAATCTTGGTATATTTAGTCAAAGTGTTGGCTTCTTTTTCTGACAGTTTGCTAGTTATTAATGGAACCTCATCTAAAGTAGCAAAACGACTGAAACTAACTTGCGAAAACTTGGAACTATCAGATAAAACGTAAGATTGATTGGATTGTTTAATAGCTAAACTCTTGATTGCTGCTTCCTCAGGATCTGGTGTAGTGTACCCAGTATCAATCGAGAAACCATTTGCTCCTAGAAAAGCACGATCAAAATGATACTTTTCTAGAGTTTGAATGATATTTGAACCAACCAAAGCCTTAGTAGATGACTTTAATTTTCCCCCCGGAATAAATGTGTTCACGTTATAATCAGCCAACATCGAAGCGTTATCGACACTATTGGTAATGACTAACAAGTCTGTATGTTCAATTAAATAAGGAATCATGAAAGAAATCGTTGTTCCTGAGTCTAGGAAGATGACTTCATGATTTCGAACTAAGTTTGCAGCTGTTTGACCGATCATTTTCTTTTCATTAATATGGACAGCTGCTTTTTGGGAAAGAGCTGGTTCCTCATGTAATGAAATAACGTTTTGAGCACCGCCGTGGATCCGTAATAATTTATGACAATTTTCCAAATCTTGCAGATCACGACGCAAGGTGGACTCGGAAGCACCAGTCAGTGGAATCAAATCGTGGAGTTTGACAATATTGTGTATTTTTAGTTGTTCTAAAATAATTTGTTGTCTTTCTTCGGTAAGCACTTTCATCACCTCGCAAGAAATATAATACAACCATTATCGGTCAAAATCAATCAAAAAATCTCAAAAACGGTCAAAATCTTTCAAGCAATATTATCCAATTAATAAAAAACTGGACAATTGACCATAGTTCCAAGTATTATGAAGTCTGATTTTGTGCTAAAATTTAGAAATGATAATTAAGTTTAGAAAGGGGGATTTTAATGTTTGTAGATAACGTTAAAATCACCGTAAGATCTGGAAAGGGTGGCGACGGCGCTGTTGCCTTTCGTCATGAAAAGTATGTTCCCCTCGGTGGACCTTCGGGTGGTGATGGAGGCCGCGGTGGAGATATTATTTTAAAGGCTAATGAAGGTATGAATACCTTGATGGACTTTAGATATAAGAGAATTTTTAAAGCTCAACCTGGTCAAAATGGTCAAATTAAAGGAATGTATGGTCACAAAGCTGATCCAGTTTACATCGTGGTTCCAACAGGAACTTCTGTTTATGATGAGGATTCTGGAAAATTAGTTGGTGATCTTACAGAAAATAATCAAGAATTAGTGGTAGCAAAAGGTGGAAATGGTGGACGAGGTAATATTCATTTTGCCAATTCCAAGAACCAAGCACCAGAAATTGCTGAGAATGGTGAACCTGGCCAAGAGAAACATCTAAAATTGGAATTGAAGTTGATTGCAGATGTTGGTTTGGTTGGATTCCCTTCAGTAGGGAAATCTACCTTATTATCAGTTGCAACTTCAGCTAAACCTAAGATTGCGGCTTATCACTTTACAACTTTGTCACCTAATTTAGGGATGGTTAAGCTAGAAAACGGTCAAGATTTTGTTATTGCCGATTTACCAGGTTTGATCGAAGGTGCATCAAACGGTGTTGGTTTAGGTATCCAATTCTTGCGTCACGTAGAAAGAACACGTGTTATTTTGCATTTAGTCGACATGGATCCCAATAATGGTAGAGAACCGTATGAAGATTATTTGGCTATTCGACAAGAATTAGGTAATTACGATGAGAACGCTTTGAAACGTCCTGAAATCATCGTACCAACAAAATTGGATATTCCTGGTTCAGAAGAACGTTTAGCTGATTTCAAAGAAAAATTGGGTAGCGATGTTGATATTTTCCCAATTTCAAGTATTCAACATACTGGTGTCAAACAGTTGATGAATCATACGAGTGAAGTATTGTCCAAAGCAGAGCCAATTCACTTTGACGTGCAAACTGACGATGCTAAAGAGTACAACTTTGAACCTGAACAAAAAGCCTTCACGATCGAAAAAGATGGTGACCATAGCTTTGTTGTTAAGGGTGCTAAAGTTGAATTATTGTTGCAAAGAACTAATTTGGATCATCAAGATGGAATTATGCGATTTGCTAGACAACTAAAATCAATGGGAATTGAAGATGCATTGATTGATGCAGGAGCCGAATCTGGAGACTCAGTTACAATTCTCGATTTCAATTTTGAATTTATTTAGGGGCTATAAAATATGAATAAATCACCGAAAAGAAGATTTATTACTGGATTTGATGGACTACGTACTTTAGGAGTTATCGGTGTTATCATGTATCACTTGAATCCTAACGTTTTTTCCGGCGGATATTTGGGTGTACCAATCTTTTTCCTAATATCGGGTTACTTAATCACAGATCATTTCTTTAATACTGTTGATTATGGTGGTTCATTCTCATTAAGTAATTTTTATGTCAAAAGAATCAAAAGACTTTATCCGGGGATGCTGTTTGTTTTACTAGCTTCCGGGGCTTATATCGTCTTGTTTTTAAAAGATTTGCTCTATCATTTTGATCAAATCGTTGCGACAAATATTTTAAACGTTTATAACTGGTGGCAAATTTTTAATGGTCAATCTTATTTTGAAAGATTCGCCAATAATGAATCACCGTTTACTCACTTATGGACACTATCAATTGAAGGCCAATTTTATATTGTTTGGCCAATTCTTTTGATCCTGTTTAGTAAGTTTCATGTCAAAAAGAGCCGCATCTTTGGCTTTGCCATGGTAGTTTCAATTGCTTCCGCAATCTGGATGGCAATGCTCTATAAGCCAGGTGTTGATCCAAGTCGTATTTACTACGGAACTGATACAAGATTGTATTCAATTCTTTTGGGCTGTGGTTTGGCACTGATTTGGCCAGCTGAAAAATTAAAGTCTGGCCTGCATAAGAGTGATAAGTGGAAATTAAATCTCATCGGCTTACTTTCATTTGCCTTAATGATTTTAATGATTTTTACAATTAAAGATTCAGATCCAATCCTTTATCGCGGTGGAATGTTTATTTTCTCTGTAACCACATGTATTTTCATTGCGGTCGTGGCTCATCCAGACTCAATTTGGAACGGTTTGTTATCAAACAAAGTTTTCCATTACGTCGGCTCAAGAAGTTATGGCTTGTATCTTTACCAATTTCCAGTCATGATTTTCTTTGAATCAAAATTCAAGAATATTGCTGATCATCCGATTTTGTATCCAGTAATTGAAGTGATTTTAATCGTTCTTGTAACCGAATTTTCGTTCAGATTTGTTGAACAACCATTAGCACATGCCAAGTGGAGTGATGTGAAGAATTTCTTCCGTTCATCATCAAGTTTGCAACGTGTCTTGGCTTTAGTAATTGCTATCATTGGAATTACCGGATGCTACGGCGTGGTTAAAGCAGTGGATGCACCAAATCCAAATGTTAATCACAGTCAATTGGCTAATAAGATCAATAAGAACGAAAAAGCTAATAAAAAGAAGAAACAAAAAGCAATTGAGAATTTGAAGAAGAACAAAGAGAAACAAAAGAATGTCACAGGTAAGATGTCTGATGCTGATTACGAACGTTATAAGAAAGCAGCTAAGGATAATCCAATCAATACCGAGTTCGAAAAGTATGGTCTAACTCAGATTGATTTACAACGCCTAAAGGATGTTCCTTTGACAGCGGTTGGAGATTCTGTCATGGCTGATGGATCGGACAATTTCTTGAAGTTGTTCGATGATAAAAAAGTTATTGTTGATGCTGCTGTCAGTCGTCAGTTAACTGCTAGTTTGGATATCTTACAAAACTATAAGAGTCAAGGTGTCTTAGCTCAAAATGTCTTAATTGGCTTAGGAACTAATGGTCCTTTCAATATGCAACAAATCGGTCAAGTTATGGATATGGTGGGTCCAAGTCGACATGTATATTGGATCAACGTTCATGTGCCAACTAGACCATGGGAAAAGACTGTTAATAGCGTCTTAAACGAAGCTGCAGGGAAGTATAAGAACCTAACAGTGATTGATTGGTATAGTATGTCACAAGACCACGCTGATTGGTTCTACAGTGACAATGTCCATCCAAATCCTGAAGGTTCAATGTATTACACTTCTTTTGTTGCCAAAGAAATTTTGAAAACATTAGATAAAAAGTAGAATAGGAATTATTTATGGAATTAGAATTTTTAGGAACAGGCGCTGGAGTCCCCTCAAAAGGACGCAACGTTTCTAGTACAGCTTTGAAAATGTTAGACGAAAGAAATGAAGTCTGGCTTTTCGATGTTGGTGAAGCTACACAGCATCAAATATTAAGAACGGCAATTAAACCACGTAAAATTACAAAAATTTTCATTACACATTTACATGGTGATCATATTTTTGGCTTGCCAGGTCTGTTGGCTAGTCGCTCAAATCAAGGCGGCAGTGAACCCTTGGAAATTTATGGCCCTGTTGGAGTAAAACTGTTTGTTGAAACTTCATTGAAGGTAACTGGTAGTAAATTAAGCTATCCAATTAAATTCATTGAATTGAAAACAGGCGGTGAAATTTTCAATGACAGTACTTTTAAAGTTTATGCGGGCGAACTAAAACATCGAGTAACTTGTTTTGGTTATCGAGTAGTTGAAAAACCACGTGTCGGTGAATTATTAGTCGATGATTTAGCCAAGTATCACATTCCTAATGGTCCTATCTTTGGTCAATTGAAGGCTGGTAAGACAGTCACTTTGGAAGATGGAACGGTCATTAATGGTCAAGATTTCATCGGTCCAGAAAAACCAAGTAAGATCGTCACGATTATTTCTGATACTCGCTATACACCAGAAATTGATAAGTTGTGTGAAAATGCGGATGTTATCGTTCATGAATCGACTTTTTCAAATGATGAAAAGAAATTGGCGTACAATTACTTTCACTCGACAGCGACTCAGGCAGCCGAAGTAGCTAAAAGAAGTCATGCTAAAGGGTTGATTCTAACCCATATTTCTGCTAGATATACTGGTAGAGGGGCTTTAGTATTGCAAAAAGAAGCTCAAAAAATCTTTAAGAATACTAAAGTAGCTAAGGATTTTGATTTGTTTGAAGTACCCTTTAAATAGAAAAGAGGATGATTATGGTTAATTTATTGAATCAAACAGTTGTTGTCACTGGTGCATCTTCCGGAATTGGTAAAGATGTTGCGGTCAATGCCGCAATTTCTGGAGCTAATGTGATCTTGATTGCTCGTAATCAAGATAAACTCTTACAAGTTAAGAATGAGTGTATTCGTGTTGGTGCAGAGAGTGCTCAGCATGAATTCATCAGTATTGATATGAGTGATCCGGAACAAATCAGTTCAGGCGTTGAAAAAATTTTTAACCTCACAGATGATGTTGATGTGTTAGTCAATGCTGCTGGCTTTGGAGATTTTTCGAATTTCTTGGAGACTGATTTTGGTAAAATCGAAAAGATGTTTCGAGTTAACGTTCTTGGCTTGATGCTGTTGACGCGTTTAGTGGCTGAAAAGATGATCGATGAAGGTCGGGGACACATTTTTAATGTTGGTTCAATGGCTGGTAAGATTACAACACCTAAGTCTGCTGCTTATGCAGCAACTAAAGCAGCTGTAATCGCATTTTCAGACGGTCTAAGGCTCGAATTAAAGCCAATGGGTGTTTGGGTAACAACTATCAATCCAGGCCCTGTAGACACTAATTTCTTCAGTGTGGCTGATCACAACGGAACCTATCTCGAATCAGTGAAGAATTTTGTGCTTGATCCAAATAAATTAGCTTGGGAAATCGTAAATACGTTTAATAAAAATAAACGTGAGATCAATCGTCCAAGAATTATGGAATTAGCAGCCGTGTTGTACAAATTGGCTCCAAGTTTAGGGGATTACTTTGCTGCGACACTTGGAAATCGTAAATAATCGAGGATAAAAATATGAATGGTAATGGGAAACAAACAAGATTTGTCATAGGATTAGTCATTGCACTGATTGTAGTAATTTTTGCAGTGTTAAATGTGAATCCAGTTACAGTCAGCTTTGGATTCACGCGTGTGAAATTACCGTTGATCATTTTGATTATTGTTTCATTGTTATTAGGGGCTCTTATCACTTTGCTATTGGCAAGTACTGGTAAGAAAAAAGATGACAAACTAAATCGTCATGCTCAGAAACAAATTTCGAACGTAAAAGTTTCTCATGACAGTCAAATTGCTGATGCATTGAAAGAAAATAATGCAAAAAAGCAAACAAAATAGTAATTTTGCTTGCTCAAACGTTTTTATGATAGTATTATATTAAACGTTAGATTTGATTAAGTAATACAAATAAAGGAGTTTTTTAAATATGGCAGTTCCAAAGAGAAAGACATCAAAACAAAGAAAACGTCAAAGACGTGCACATCTTAAATTAAGTACACCAAACATGCAATTCGACGTTGCTACTGGTGAATACCGTTTAAGTCATCATGTTTCACCATCAGGTATGTACAAGGGTGAAAAAGTTATCAGTGATAACAAAGAAGCTTAATTAAAAGTCAAGTCAATTGGTCTTGGCTTTTTTTTAATATTTTAAACGAGTGGGGAAATAACTATGAGAAAACTAAAATATTTATTTTTGTTGGTTATTCCACTATTCTTTTTATTGCTTACAGGGTGTTCAGAATTAAGCTTATCAACGACGAAGAAATCATACAGTGCTGATGGTTTAGTAGCAATCGTTAAAGGACGCGCTGCCAACTATCAGAAGTTGACTTATACCGTTAACGGAACGACCAAAAAGGTTGCAGTTGACGGTGGACATTTTGCTATTTCAATTCCAGTTTCCAATAATAATCAAAATGTTCGAATTAAAGCGGTCAATGGGAAGAATACTGAGACAAAATTGGTTAAAGTTAAAAAGGCTAAGGCTTTAACGGATTACCTAACTTTTGCTCAAACGTATAACTACACGATGTTGTCAATGGGGCAATCAAATGATCAATTACAGTTGATTTCTAAAAATGGCATCACGACCCATAAAAAGAATGATGGAACGAAATGGTGCTTCAACGTGCAAAACAATCAGTTAATGGGCGTTGCCACTAAGTTTTCATATAAAGATTTGAAATCAAAATCTGGTCAAAAGAATATGGCGACTGATTTGATGATCGTATCTAAACTTTTGGGTGCTGATGGTGAGAAGGTTCTGAAAGAATTTGGTAAGCAAACGAAGAATGCTGATAAAAATTCTACCAAGACCTCAATGAGTCAGATCACTTCAAATGGTGTGAATTACAATATTAATTTAACAACTAATGAATTTTATTTGTATATCACAAAATACTAAAAATAGACCAGGATAATCAGATTACGGTTATCCTGGTCTATTTATCTTTATATTGAGAACAAACAAAAAAACGCCTAAATCACTAAGCGTTTTTTTGTTGTTTTTCATCTTTTACAGAACTGTCAAGAATCAATGGAATGACACTGAAGATGACAGCGAATACTATACTAATAATGATAGAATAATTCATATTGTAAGTTTGTTGGTTCAAAGCACCACCGATAAAACCGGCAACTTGACCAAGCATGATTGACCAGAAAATTACAGCAATATATCTCATTTCTTCCATCTCACTTTCTCAAGTAGTTTAGCACAAAAAAGGATTTTACCCAATAAACTTCTACTTGATTTTGATATAATTTTAACTAAAGGGGGCGGTAAATTGCAAGCACAGCTACAAGTGATGAGTAGTTATAGTCTACTGCACAGTCCCGCAAAACTGACAGAACTTTTGGATGAAGCTAAAAAAAGAGGCTACACGGCCTTGGCTTTAACCGATTTGAATAATTTGTATGGTTCAATTGACTTCTATAAGTATGCTCAAAAGATTGGAATCAAGCCAATTATTGGTATAACGATTGAAACATTAGGCTTGATTGATACCGAAAATTCGTATCCATTGATACTTTTAGCGAAGAATCAAAGAGGATATCAGAATTTGATCAAGATTTCATCAATAGTCATGTCAAATGAGACCGTGACTTTGGAAAAATTGAAATCGTACTTATCAAATTTATTTGTTATCACGCCAGCCAGTGAAACTGAACTTTTGACGATTGTCGAAAAGCAAAGCTATTTAGACAGTTTAAAAAGTTTAGTCGATGCTGAGTCATTATTTTTGGGAGTAGGTATTTACTCACATCAAATTGAAAATGTTAAAGTAATTCGAGCCGCCGGAGAAAAGAATAATTTGCCGGTAGTTGCCCTAGGTGATGTTCGTTATTTGAATGAGGACGACCATTTATCGTATCAAGTGGTTAATTACTTACGAACTGGACAAAGATTTGAAAATTTAGCCCAAGTTGTTGAACAAGGTGATCACTACTTGCATTCAGCTGAGGAGTTCACGAATGATTTTCTTCAGGTTGATTTGAATGAAGCCATCCAAAATGCTGATTTAATTGCTGAGAATTGTAATGTCGAAATTGAATTTAAAGAAACGCAATTACCTAAATTTGAAACGCCACATGCAGAACCGTCAATTAACTTTTTAACAACTTTAACCCAAAAAGGATTAGCCAAACGTCTGGATAATCAAGTTTCAAAAGATTATGTGGAGAGACTGAATTATGAATTGTCTGTAATCGATAAAATGGGCTTCTCAGACTATTTCTTGATCGTTTGGGATGTTATTAAGCATGCACATGAAATTGGCATTAAAACCGGTCCAGGACGTGGGTCAGCTGCTGGTTCACTGGTTTCGTATTGTTTAGGGATTACTCAAGTTGATCCAATCAAGTATGATTTGCTCTTTGAACGTTTTTTGAATCCTCAAAGAGTAAATATGCCCGATATTGATTTGGATCTACCAGATGACCGCCGTGATGAGATGGTCATGTACATGCATGAAAAATATGGTTCTGATCACATGGCACAAATCATTACCTTTGGCACCTTGGCTGCTAAAATGGCCTTGAGAGATATTGCCAGAACTTTTAGTCAGACCCAATTTCAAATGTCCCAGTGGTCCAATGCTATTCCCAGAAAATTAAATATTACTCTTCAAGAATCTTTTGATGAATCTAGTTCACTACGTAATTTAATCAATGAATCACGCGAGAATAAATTAATTTATCGAGTGGCTACTAGACTTGAAGGGATACCAAGACATTATTCCACCCATGCGGCGGGAATTGTTTTGAGTAAAAAACCGATGACTGATATCGTGGCTGTTCAATTAGAAGACGATGGCATCAATTTGACCCAGCAAACTAAGAACAACGTTGAAAGTGTTGGCCTATTGAAGATGGACTTTTTAGGTTTGAAAAATTTAACCATCCTTGATTCAGCAATCAATCAAATTTCTAAAGCTTATGGACGAGAGTTTGTTCCTGAGAAGATTCCTTTGAATGACCCTGCCACCTTGAAGATTTTTCAACGAGGAGCAACTGATGGGGTATTTCAATTTGAATCTGATGGTATTCGGAGCGTGTTGCGTCGTCTAGTGCCGACTAAATTTGATGATATAGTTGCCACTAATGCCTTGTATCGACCCGGTCCAATGCAAAATATTGCAACCTTTATTGCGCGTAAACATGGGCAAGAACCTGTCACTTATCCAGACGATTCACTGAAGAAAATCTTGGAGCCGACGTATGGAGTTTTAGTCTATCAAGAGCAAGTAATGCAAGCTTCATCAGAAATGGCACATTTCACTTTGGCTCAAGCTGATATTTTGCGGCGAGCAATCAGTAAAAAGAATGAAAAATTAATTGAGGAGAATCGTCAAAAGTTTGTTGATGGTGCAGTTACTCATGGTCATTCCAAAGAAGCAGCTGAGAAAGTTTATCAGTATATTGAAAAATTTGGTAATTATGGATTTAATAAATCTCACTCGGTGGCTTATTCCATGATTGCCTTTTGGTTAGCTTATATCAAAGTTCATTTTGCAGATATTTTTTACAGTCGTTTATTAAATTCGAATTTAAATAATGAATCAAAAGTTGCAACTTATATTCAAGATGCAAAGGATCAACAAATCAAAATTTTGAATGTTGACATCAATCAAAGTGACTTGGAATTTCAATCTGAGAACAAGTCAATTAGATTTGGACTTTTAAGTGTCAAAGGGATGCGCCGGGATCTAGCTCGTGATATCGTCGACCAACGTCAAAAAAATGGATCCTTTACGAGTGCCCTTAATTTTTTACAGAGAATTGATACGAGGTTTGTCAAAAATGATTATTTGGAACCCTTGATTCTAGCAGGAGCCTTCGATTCGTTTAACCGTAACCGCAAGGAATTGCTATATGATTTTCGCGACTTAATTGAGAGTATTCAATTAGCTGGCAGCAACTTGTCACTGTTCGATGTCTTAGATCCCAAAAAGCATGAAGTCGATGATTTTACTTTGACGGAACGCCTAAATCAAGAGAAAGAATATCTTGGTGTCTATGTCTCTGGGCATCCAGTTGAGAAATTTCGTGACAAAATGCTAGAAACGAAGACTACTAAAATTTCCGAATTGAGTAATTTTCAAGGAATTTCTGTAAAAGTACTCGGCTTAATTAAGAATTTGCGCGTAATTCGGACTAAAAAAGGTCAAAGAATGTGTTTTATGACGATAGAAGACGAAACTGGTAGTATTTCAGTTACAATTTTTCCGCGTGTTTTTCAGAAAATAGAAAATATGGAACTGGATGGCAAGATTTTTCTATTCTTTGGTCACAGTAATATTGGACAACGAGGCGACCTAGAATTTATTGGTGATCGTTTAGCTGATCCAAAACAATTTACGATCCAACTGCCGGATGAAAAATTATATTTGAAAGTGGCTAAGAATCTTGATACGCCAGAAAATCTGGCTAAACTATATCGTCTGATCGAGGAGTTTCCCGGTAAAATGCCGGTAATTGTCTATCGTGAGAAAAATCGTCAGGCATTACTGTTGAAATCTAGTCGGTGGATAGGCTTTAATAGTAATGTGCAGAGTCGTCTAGAGAACTTTTTAGGGAAAAGAAGTGTTTTTGTAAAAAAAGAGCACTAAATTCAGCTAAAAACGTTTTCAGCTCTACAAACTAACCTATAAAAATGTTATATTTGATTAGGTTTTGTTTTAGAAACAAATAATTTTGGAGTGTGAACAAATGAAGCGTATTGGTATTTTGACCAGTGGTGGAGATGCCCCTGGCATGAATGCTGCTATTAGAGCAGTTACACGTAGAGCCATTGATAAAGGGCTTGAAGTGTATGGTATCAATTATGGATATGCAGGACTTGTTGCTGGTGATATTTTCCAACTAACAAGTGATGACGTATCTGACCGTATTCAACGTGGTGGAACATTCTTGCATTCCGCAAGATATCCTGAATTTGCTAAGGTCGAAGGACAACTTAAAGGTATTGAACAATTGAAGAAATTCGGTATTGATGCCTTGGTTGTTATCGGTGGTGATGGTTCTTATCACGGTGCTTTGCGTTTGACAGAACATGGTTACAATGCTGTCGGACTACCAGGAACAATCGATAATGATATTCCTTTCACTGACTTTACAATTGGTTTTGATACAGCTGTATCAACTGCTGTTGATGCCATTGACAAGTTAAGAGACACTGCTTCTTCTCACGAAAGAACTTTCGTTGTTGAAGTAATGGGTAGAGGTGCTGGTG
Organism: Companilactobacillus suantsaicola; assembly: GCF_004745525.1. Taxonomy (GTDB): domain Bacteria; phylum Bacillota; class Bacilli; order Lactobacillales; family Lactobacillaceae; genus Companilactobacillus; species Companilactobacillus suantsaicola. The sequence continues at coordinate 162,116 of NZ_RKLY01000001.1, forward strand.
ACGTGGCTCTTTGGGCTGGTGTTGCTGGTGGAGCACAAGAAATTGTTGTTCCAGAACGTAATTTTGATATTAAAGAAATTGCTGAACGTGTCAAAGAAGGACGTGAAAAGGGCAATAAGAATATGATTATTGTTCTTGCTGAGGGTGTTATGCATGCTCAAGACTTCATGAACGAATTGGACAAGTACGGTGATTTCCAAACACGTGCAACTGTTCTAGGACATGTGCAACGTGGTGGTTCACCAACTGCTAGAGATCGTGTTCTAGCAAGTAAAATGGGTGCCTATGCCGTTGACCTTCTTCTTGAAGGCAAGGGTGGTTTAGCTATCGGTATCGAGGACAACAAGATTACTTCTCACAATATCCTTGATCTATTCGATAGCAAGCACAAACCAGATTTATCTCTATATGACTTAAATCAATCTATTAACAGATAATAGATTATTTTCATAAAATTTAAGCATATTTTCGTAATGTTTGTTACAATAAACGATGAAAACAAGAAAAGGGGATTCTCGATGAAAAGAACAAAAATTGTAAGTACACTTGGACCTGCAAGTAACGATGTTGACACAATCGTTAAATTGATTGAAGCCGGAGCTAACATCTTCCGTTTCAACTTCTCACACGGTGACCATGCAGAACACAAAGCTCGTATGGAAATGGTACACGAAGCTGAAAAGATTACTGGAAAGACTGTTGGTATCGTTCTTGATACTAAGGGTGCTGAAATCCGTACTACAGTTCAAGAAGGCGGCAAGTTTGAAGCTAAGATTGGTCAAACAATCCGTATCTCAATGGATGACTCATTGACAGGTACACCTGAAAAGATTGCTTCAACATATCCTGGACTATACGATGATACACATGTTGGTGGTCACGTATTGATCGATGATGGTCTTGTTGATTTGAAGATCACTGAAAAAGATGACAAGAACCGTGAATTGGTTACAGTTGTTCAAAACGAAGGTATGATCGGCTCAAGAAAGAGTATCAATGCTCCTGGTGTTGAAGTTCGTCTACCTGGTATTACTGAAAAAGATTCAGACGATATTCGTTTCGGTCTTGACGAAGGTATCAACTTCATCTCAGCTTCATTCGTTCGTAAAGCACAAGATGTCTTAGATATTCGTGAAATCCTAGAAGAAAAACATTGTGAATATGTACAAATCTTCCCTAAGATTGAATCACAAGAAGGTATCGACAACATTGATTCAATCCTTAAAGTTTCAGATGGTTTGATGATTGCTCGTGGTGACATGGGTGTTGAAATTCCTTATGAAAACGTACCATTCGTACAAAAATCATTGATCAAGAAGTGTAACGCTTTAGGTAAGCCAGTTATCACAGCTACACAAATGCTTGACTCAATGCAAGAAAACCCACGTCCTACACGTGCCGAAGTTACTGATGTTGCTAACTCTGTTCTTGATGGTACAGATGCTACAATGCTTTCAGGTGAAAGTGCTAATGGTGACTACCCTGTAGAAGCTGTTGCTGCTATGGCTCGTATTGACGAACGTACAGAACAACAATTAGACAAGACTAACTCACTTGCTATCCAAAGATTCGAAGATTACAAAGGTTCAAACGTTACAGAATCAATCGGTGAATCAGTTGTTAGAACTGCTGAAGAACTAAACATTAATACAATTGTTGCTGCTACAAAGAGTGGTTACACTGCACGTATGATTTCTAAGTACCGTCCAAGTGCTGATATTCTTGCTATCACATTTGATGAAAAGACACAACGTGGTTTAACAGTTAACTGGGGTGTTGATCCAGTTGTTGCTGACAAGCCAGAAAACACTGATGAAATGTTTGACTTAGCTGCTAAGAAAGCTCAAGAACTTGGTTTTGCTAAGGAAGGTGACCTGATTCTTATCGTTGCCGGTGTTCCTGTTGGTGAAAGTGGTACAACAAACGTTATGAAGGTTCAATTGATCGGTTCAACATTGGTTAAAGGCCAAGGTGTTGGTGAAGAATCAGTTGTTGGTAACGTTGTAGTCGCAAACTCAGCTGAAGAAGCAAACAAGAAGGTTAACGAAGGCGACATTCTTGTTACAAAGATGACAGACAAGGATTACCTACCAGCTCTTGAAAAAGCTAGTGCCGTAGTTGTTGAAAATGGTGGTTTGACATCACATGCAGCCGTTGTTGGTATTGCTATGGGTCTACCAGTTGTCGTTGGTGCTAAGAATGCTACATCACTTGTTAAAGATGGTGACACTGTTACTGTTGATTCAAGACGTGGTGTTGTATACAAGGGTGCTTCACGTTCACTTTAATTTTTAAATAAAAATTAAATCTGTTTTAAAATATAAAAAGACTGAAAGAGACTGACGAGTTTCTTTCAGTTTTTTTGTGTTTGCGTTATTATCATATTAATTAAAATTTTTGAGGTGGAAGATTGTCGAATAAAGATGTACTTGTTTTTGAGATCGAACAAGCTAAAGGAAAACCTAGGGATGTTGAAAAGAAAAAGGATTACTGTCCATTTTGTGACACTAAGAATCTGACTAATATCATTGAACAAAAGAACGATATGATTTGGCTGGAGAACAAATTCAAGACTTTAAAAGATACTAATCAGACTCTGGTTATTGAATCTAGTGACCATCAAGGGGATATTTCCAACTACTCGGTTAAAAAGAATCAGGAAGTATTTGAATTTATTTATCATTGCTGGAATGAGATGATTCAAAGTAAGAAATACGAAAGTGTATTAATGTATAAGAACTTTGGACCAATGTCTGGTGGCTCTTTGCGTCATCCACATTTTCAAATTATTGGCTTAGATAAAGTTGATGGCTATAAACACATTGAAGAAGAAAATTTTACTGGGTTGGATGTTTTTAATTCTAAGCATATCAATGTGAATGTCTCGGAAAAACCAATTATGGGATTTGTTGAATTCAATGTCGTGATCAATAATCCTAAGTATATTGATGATTTAGCAGAGTTTACTCGGGTTACCGTGAAATACGTTTTGGATGATCTGTATGGCGGTAAATTTGATTCCTATAATATTTTCTTCTATAAAATTGGTAAGAAAATTATCTGTAAAGTGGAAGCTAGATACGTTGTTTCACCTTATTTTGTCGGCTATCGCTTGTCCCAGCGTGATGGAGATAAGCAAGTTAAAGGTATTGCTGATATTTTATTAAAAAGATTACAGGAGAATGCACAGAGTAAAGAAATCAAGTAGATAAAAGGTATAAGTAGAATTTAGTCGAGCAAAAGTCGATGTTTTATGTTATACATGTTATATATGGTTGTTTAGCGAACCTCATAAATTTAAATTTGGAGGGTTACGGTAATGGATAACATTAGTAAAAAAAGACATTGGGGACTGTTGGGACTTTATTTTCTACTGTTGCTTATTTCTTCACTGATCCAGCAATTTAAATATTTTGGCACAAGGATTTTTCTACCAATTGTCATCATTCTTATTATATTGATTGGATTGTGGAGGTACTTACTTTCTCATAAGATAATAAAAGTAACTTGGACGAGTATGACTTATGAACCTAATGCACATAAAAGTGAGCGAATGTTTTTATTCAGTCTCGTGACAGTAGTGGCACCGGTGCTTAGATTTCATGATCTAACTAGCTATGATGTTATTATTTCCGTGATAGCTATATTGGTGGGAGTTATTGGCTTTGAAATGAATGAACATAGATTGAATAAGAGGGTACAGAAATATAATTAAGGTGTAAAGTGTTTGTCTTAGTGCAGACACTTTTTTTATATGTACAAAATTGTGTGCAACTTGTTTAAATTAATGTTATGTAACCTTTGATTTGAAATTTAAATCCAATCGTTTTTCTTAGCAATATTTAAGGCTTCGATTCGTGAATGAGCTCCAGTCTTACTGAGAATGGAAGAGATATAATTTCTAACAGTTCCGTACGATAAAAACACAGCTTCTGAAATTTCTTGAGTACTTTTACCTTGAGAAAATTCTTTCATGATCTTTAACTCTTGTTTTGTTAGGGGATTTTTAGAAGCTGTCAGGATGGTGGAAACTAAAGCGGAATCATAAATAGTCTTACCACCTAAGATCTGATGAATAGTTTGCACTAGGACATCTGTTGGACTGTCCTTTAAAAGATAGGCATTTACCTGATTACTCACGGCAGATTCAAAATAATCTTTTCGAGCAAAGGTCGTTAGAATTATCAGTTTAATGTCTTGCTCAATAATTCTAAGTTGTTTAGCGACTTCTAGTCCGGTCATTTGGGGCATCTCAATATCAAGTATCGCAATATCTGGTTGTAAATTGATAATTTGTTGGAGAGCGGTTTGTCCATTGGTCGCCGAACCAATAATTTTTAAAACAGTTTCTAAATCTAAAATAGCTGAAAGCGCTGAATTTAACATTTCTTGATCTTCAGCAAGATAAATTGTAATCATATTAATCCTTTCGCGGAATCGTTATTTTAAGTTTTACACCGTGTTGAGAAATCACTTCTAACTGACCATCGAGATCAATTAAACGTTTTTTCATACCTTCGATACCAAATGATTGATTTGTTTTATCGTTTTTAAATCCGATTCCATCATCAGAAATTTCAAGAAAAAAGTTGTTATCGTCTTCTCGAAAGCAGAACCTCATGTTATTAGCTTGACTATATCTGAGAACGTTGGTTGTAGTTTCTTTAATAATCGAGGCTAAAACGTGCTGAATATTCTTGGCGAATTTTATAATCAAGTTAGCCACCTTAAGAAAAACTAAATAAAAAAACACCAAGACGTAAAAATCAGTTATCATTGGAGTTCCGACACTAACAATGAAAGAGGTTTTTCGTCT
>NZ_RKLY01000020.1 GCF_004745525.1 Companilactobacillus suantsaicola
AAGCCACAGGAGGCATTCTTCTTGGCTTGCGGCTACTAATAATCTGGCACTCCAATCCTGATAGATCTTAAGTTTTTTTTATTTTTTCGGAGTGGCTAACTTGTTCTTGCAATTTGCGGCTGAATATTCTTTGGCCAATCGTTGCTAGTTTGTTCGTTAATTGAAATTTGGCGGATATTAGCGATACTTAAATTTTTTTCTTCTTCGATCATTGCGCTAGCAATGGTTTTTTCATTTAAATTTGCAACGATTTTTCGGACTAAATTTAAATCTTCACGAGAAGTTTTAGTGATATCTTTTAATTGTTGTAGAGCGTTTTGAGGTTGTTTTTCGATTAATTTAGTCGCAAGTTCGGCCTTTAGTGTAATGATTGAAAACGATTGGCCAATGTTGTCATGTAGATCTTTAGCAATTCGATCTCGCTCGTTTTGTTTGATAATTGTTTCAAGACGACGGTTATTTTGTTGCATACGATATCCACGACGATATGAATTTCCTAACGATCTTGAAGCTAGGGGTGAACCAAATGTGAAGGTTAAAACGATTACGATTCCAAAAAAATTGTGCAAAGTGAACGGAATCTGGATAATTTTATCTAAGGTACAGAACAAGATTGTGATCAAATATAGAAAATAAAATCGTAGAAACCGTTTACGACTAAAAGGCAGTGAACCAATTTGCCAAGCTGTATAGATAAAAAATAAAGGACCACCTGTACTAGGAAAGCTTTGGGTAAAATATGTGGCAATTACTAACTGAATTACAATATCAACAAAGATAAATCGATGAAGTAAATAGCCATCGTGATAAAATTTCAAAAATATGATCACTAATAAAATATTAAGCAAATTTAAAGTGCTTTCGCTACTGAGAAGTTGCCCCGACATTAAGATTAACGAAAAAACCCAAAAATAAGGCATAAAGCCTAAATATTTTGGGAAAAGAATTTTATTTTCGATAAATGCTTTCATTTAGTAACACCGAAATGTCCTTGAAGTTTATTTATTAATAATAATAGCAAAGAGAATATCCCAAACCAAATTAATATATTAATGAAGGCGAACCAATTCAAGTCAGTGTGGTTGAGAAAAGTTTTGTCGATGGTTGAGAGCTGATAAGTTGGCAGTAATTTGCCAAAAGCTTGAAGCCATTTTGGCATCATTTCGATAGGCCACCATAGGCCACTGATAATAGCTAAAGGAAAGACAATCAAATTAGTTAATAAGTTGACTAATTCAGGCCTTTTGGCAAAGGAAATCATGATACCAATTAATATTAGAGGTATTGTGCCGATTGTATTAGTCAGGATTATTTTGATAATTGAGCTAATTGGAAGCGTGATTTCATTAATCAATATACCGGTAATACTGATTGTTATCGAGGCAATTAGATTTAAGGTAACAAAAATTGCAATCAGCGAGGAATAGTATTGGAATTTGGAAATTGGTTTTAGACTAATAAATACTTTAAAGTTGGAAGTTTGATCATTCAAAAGAGTATTGGCAGTGGTGATAATGCTTCCTAGAAGGCATCCGTAGATCATCATACTGATTAAGTAATCCTTGTTCCAAGTTTGTAATTGTTGTTGGGAAACGCCACTTGGGAGTATTTTGGTATATAAAAGATAGAAAACAATCGGTAACAACATATCGAATAGGAAAAAAGCTTTGTTTCGCAAGATAATTCTTTTAAAATTGATTTTTAGTTGATATAAGTAATTAGTCATTTATTTTTTCTCCTGATAATTTAAAATGATTGAATTTAACGATGATTGATCGATTTTTAGATTCTCAATACCTTGTAGAAATGGAGATAGTTCGGAAATTGTTTTCTTAACATCATTTGTAATAATTTGAAAATGGTGATTAATCTGTTCCAGTGAAATTATCGAAGCTAGTTCGTTAAAAGTCTTGATTGATAATTGACTGTCAAATTCGATTAAGACTTTTCCGGAGGTTTCTCTTAACTGCTTAAGTGAACCATTAAAGGTAAGGGTTTTGTCCTCGAGAATTAAGATTTGATCAGCAATGTTTTCTAACTCTTCCAAATAATGACTAGTTACAAAAATTGTTTTTCCAGACTGTTTTAATTTAGCAATAGACTTCCAAAAGTCCTGTCTTGCGATAGTGTCCATTCCCACGGTTGGTTCATCGAGAAATAGTATCTCGGGATTACCCGCTAAAGCTAAGACAAAAGACAGACGACGCTTTTGACCGCTAGAAAGTTGGTTGATAAAAGTATTTGCGGATTCATTTAAACCGGAAAGATTGAGTAAGGTATTGTAGGGAAGAGGAGTTGCAAAATAACTACGAGTGAGGTTAATGATTTCTCTGACTTTGATCCGATTTAAAATTAAGTTGTCTTGCATCATGACACCAGTGATTTGTCGCCAATTGTTAATTGAAAAATTTACTTTTCCAGAGTCTTTGGGAATGAGTTCAAGAATAGTGTTGATCAGTGTCGTTTTGCCGGCGCCGTTAACTCCAATTAAAGCTATCACTGATGAATCCTCGAGCTGAAAACTTATATCTTTTAAAATTGATTTGTCTCGATACGACTTGTTGAGATGATTTACCTGTAAAACAACTGCCATAATTAATACCTCGTTTGAATTGATTTGATAAACTCATTTTAGTGTTTGTTCAGTCATGGCAATAGTAATGGTTGTCATCTATTGATATGACAAATGTCATTTTTAAAGTTTACTTATATGTTTTACGAAAACATATAAAAAAAAAAAACGAACTGCTAACAAGCAGTCCGCCAGAGGTGATTATTATTCACCAGGTTTGTAATCTTTATCAATAACTAGAACAGGTTTGATTGTTTCACCACTAACTGAGTCGGCATCAGCTTCGTTAATTTGATCGAAGTCGTAGAACTTTTCAGTCAAATCAAATGGGAAGACACCCATTTTGTAGAATTCAATTAGACGAGGAATGTCAACTTGAGGAATTGAATCACCCATGTTTACACCGACAATCTTTTTATCGTCGACACAAAGGTCATTCCAAGTACTGATTTCAATGTTGTGTGGAGTAACCGCGATAGTAGCAGTTGTACCACCTTGTGTCAAAGCAGCAATGGAATCAGTCATAACTTTGGCAACACCAGTTGTATCAACGGCCCAGTCAACGCCAAGTCCATTAGTTAATTTCTTGATAGCTTCAACAGCGTCTTCATTCTTACTATTAACAACATCAGTTGCACCCATCTTTTTAGCTAATTCCAAGCGAGAGTCGACAATATCAACAGCGATAACTTTAGTACAGCCGGAAATCTTACCAGCCATCATAGCAGCAAGTCCAACGGCACCAGTACCAAAGACAGCAATTGTGTCACCAGGTTTTGGTTGAAGAGTATTGAAGACAGTACCACTACCAGTTACATAGCCACAACCCAAAGGTCCAAGTTTTCTAAGATCTAAGTCTTTAGGAACTTTAACAGCATTTCTTTTATCGATCACAGTGTGAGTTGTGAATGATGATTGATTGAACATATCACTGACATGATGTCCATCTTCAGTAAAATGGTCTGAACCATCAGGACGAGTACCTGAAAGGTTAGATGCAGCATACTTACGACATTGAGTTGGTTTACCCTTTAGGCAATTGTCACATTCTCCACATGAGTAGAAGGACATGATAACATGGTCACCAGGTTTAAAGTTTGTCACGTTTTTGCCGACTTTTTCAACAATACCGGACCCCTCATGTCCAAGTACTACTGGGAAACTAAAGGCAGCATCACCTTTTCTAAGTGCTTCATCAGAGTGACAAATACCAGAAGCCACGACTTTAACTTGCAAACCGTCATCGGTCATCTCAGCAAGTTCAACGTCATCTTTAATAACGAATGGATCATTTACTTTATCAACTACAGCAGCTTTAATTTTCATAACTAAAAATCCCTCTTCTATTTTTAATTCTGTAAACGCTTACTATACTTGAAATTATTTCACAACATCAAAAATAATTCAATTGCATTTCTTCAAAAAGTTTATAAAAATGGAATTAAATTTTAATTATTTATTGTGAAAGATAAAACTAATAAATAAATTTCGGGAAATTTTCTTTCTTCAAAGTATTATGTAACGTGAACTGGTAAAATATAAGAGCAAATAAAAATGACTAAAAGAGTATGGTGAAATATGGATATAACAGAAATGTATGGTCAAGTTTTAGTTGGAACGGTGACCGACCTAAATAAGGACGAGGCTTTCGTTCAAATTGATGGTAATACTTTTGCTTTAGATTTAGATGAACTAACCGAAATCCCTGAATTGGGTGATGAAATCGGTGGCTTCGTTTACGAGAACCAAGCACATAAAAATAAAATGACTGCCGTTATGCCTTTTGTGGTTCAAGGTGTTTGGGACTTTGCGGAAGTGACTGAAGTTAGAACGGACTTAGGAGTCTTCGTTAATATTGGTTTGGACGACAAAGATATCGTTGTTTCTTTGGATGATCTTCCTTTTGAACACTCAGAATGGCCTAAAAAAGGTGATAATTTGATGGTCAAATTGGAAATTGATCATAAGGGTAGACTTTGGGGAAAATTAGCCGATATTGACTTGTATACTCAAATTGCTCGAAGCCCTGGCGACGATGTCAAGAATAAGAATGAAGAAGGTACAATTATTGCTATTCGTGATAGTGGTGCTTTTGTCATGACTGAGAATTATTACATTGGCTTTATTCATGTCAAAGAACAAGCTGAGCCACTTCATATTGGACAACATGTCAAAGCTCGGGTAATTGGTACTAGTCACCGTCGTTTGAATCTGTCAATGAGACCACGTGCTTATGAGGAAATTACTCCTGACGCTAAGATGATCGTGGCAGTTTTGGAGCACGCTCGTGATAAAAAGATTCCTTATACTGATAAGAGTGATCCGGATGATATCAAGGAATACTTTGGCATTAGTAAAGGTAGCTTTAAGCGTGCACTCGGTAATTTGATGAAACAAGGCAAAATCGAGCAAAAAGATGGCTACACGTATCTCAAGTAGAGGCAGTTTATGAGTGAGAAATTATCGATCAAGAATCAAAAAATGATTGATACGATTGCTGATTATGCCCGCTACTTACGCTTAGATCGTGGGTTATCTCAAAATACGATCGTGTCATATCAACAAGATTTATTAGAGTTCAGTAGCTTTTTGGAAAAGAAGAAATTGCCATTTTATCCTGAAGATCATTTTGTGGTGACTGAATTTTTTGTCAGTCAGGATAAAGCTAACAAGTCGAAGACTTCACAGATGCGGATGTTTTCTTCATTACGTCGTTTTTATCAATGGATGGAGTTGATCGACAAGATTCACGCCAATCCGATGAACGAACTCGACGCCCCCAAAAAAGGGACCCATTTACCAGTCGTTTTATCAATGGACGAGGTCAATTCGTTGATTGAATCTCCTGATGTGACAACTCCTTTAGGAATCCGTGATCGGACTATCTTTGAAGTGATGTATGCCACTGGTTTGCGTGTCAGTGAATTAGTTAATTTAAGTATGGATGATTTGCACCTAGACATCCCCTTGATCAAAACACTTGGAAAAGGTGATAAAGAGCGACTTTTACCCATCGGTGATACCGCAATTACGTGGTTAAAAAAATATTTTGTGGAAACTCGTCAGCCATTAGTTGAAAAATACGGGCCACAAAAGGAAGTCTTCTTAAATTTTCGTGGGAAAAAATTGACGCGGCAATCGATTTGGCGAATGATTAAAAAATATATTGCGCAAGTTGGAATTAAAAAAGATGTCACGCCCCATACATTGCGGCATTCATTCGCAACTAATTTGTTAGAAAATGGAGCCGATTTACGAGTTGTTCAAGAATTATTAGGACATTCAGATATTTCAACGACGCAGATTTATACGCACGTTAATCAAACTCGGATGAAACAAGTTTATAACAAGTCCTTCCCAAGGGCTTAGATTGGAGGTATGGATGCTTAGTAAATATAGTGATGAGAACAAAAAAATTGCCATGGGCTTTTTGTCGTACATTAGTGATTTAAAGGATTTAGATAATTTGGAGCAAGAATTGAAGCTCTATTCTGAAGATGAGAATCGTCAACTTTACTTATGGAAAAGTAATATGGAAGATTACTCAGGTATCGTAGCTTTGTCATTTTCTGAGAAGACCGTTTTTGTGGAATATGTCTCTTTGAATCCTTCCTACCGGTCGCAAAGTAACGTCTTTAAGATTTTTGATGACATCCAGGAACGTTTTCCTAATTTAATTGTTTTAGGTAACTTTCAAATTAGTGATCAGATTAAAAGATGGCGTCAAAATAAACAAGACTTAGAAAAAAGTAAGAAAGAGCAAGACGACGATTAATGCAAAAATTAAATTTAGTTTTAACAGATTTTCAAGGACCGATTGATTTATTGTTGCATTTGATCAAAGAGTCAAAAGTAGATATCTACGACATTCCGATTGCTCAAATCACGCAACAATATATCGATTACTTGAAAAGTATGAAAGTTTTACAATTAGATATTGCTGGTGATTATTTGGTCATGGCTTCAACTTTGATGTCAATTAAGAGCCGAATGCTTTTACCCCAGGCACCTGATGAGATTGAAGAAGATGAGCCCATGGATCCACGTGATGAATTGGTTTCACAGTTGTTGACGTATCAAACTTATAAACGGGTAGCAGCTTATTTTGAAGAAAAAGAAGCTACTCGGAAAGAAGAATTTGATAAAGAAGTCAGTTTACCGAAACAACAATTAGATCAATTTTTGAAACCAGGTTCGGTCGTCTTAGATGACTTGGCACAAACTTATCGAGAATTGTTGCAGCAACAAAAGAATCACCGTCCGGAGACCGAAACAATTGAAAATGAAACTTTATCAATTGAAGATGCAACGGAAAATATTTTAAAAGAATTAAAAGTGGCTAAGAAAGTAACTTTTAAGGCCCTTTTAAAGTTGAATAATAATATTGAAGAAATAGTTACTGACTTCATGGCAATTTTGGAAATGGCAAGTAAACAAGTTGTTTCTGTCAGCCAAGAAGATTTTCGTAGTGAACTATTTATTGAATTGAGGAATTAATGTGTATCAAGCAAAGATAATGGCACTTCTTTTTGTGGCAGGAGACCAGGGAATTAAGGAAAAAGACTTGTCACAATTATTAGAAATTGACAGCGCAGCCTTGCGGCAAAATATTGAACAGCTAAAAGTTAAACTGATGACTGACGGTGAATCAGGTATTCAATTAGTCGATTACAATTCGACCTATAAGTTGGTTACGAAAAATGAATTCAATGAATTGCTGACAAAGTATTTCAAAACGGGCCTAGCTACTAAATTGAGTCAAGCAGCGTTAGAAGTTTTATCCATCATCGCTTATCGACAACCAATCACGCGAATTGAAATTGATGAGATTCGTGGGGTCCAAAGTTCTGGTAGTTTGAATACGTTATTGATGAGAAAATTGATCAAAGAAAATGGAAAAAAGGATGTTCCTGGACATCCTAATTTGTACGTCGTAACTGATGAATTCTTTGATTATTTCGGTATTAAGGATATTAAGGAATTACCAAAAATAGAAAATTTTGAGGATGCTTCCGATATAGGAGAAATAAATGGAGAAAGTTAGATTACAAAAATTCATGGCTGATGCTGGAGTTGCTTCCAGACGTAAATCAGAAGAACTGATTGCTAAAGGTCATGTTAAAGTTAATGATAAAGTTGTGACAGAAATGGGTGTCAAAGTCGACCACCACGATAAAGTGGAAGTTGATGGGATGCCATTAGAGACTGAAAAGAAGCGTTACATTTTGATGTACAAGCCTCGTGGTGTTATTTCAGCAGTTAAAGATGATAAAGGTCGCAAAGTTGTGACTGATTTACTAGAAGAGGATGTGGACGAGCGAGTTTATCCAATTGGTCGCTTGGATTACGACACTTCTGGACTACTGCTTTTGACTAATGACGGCGAGTTTGCTAATCATTTGATGCATCCTCGTTATCACGTGGATAAGACTTATGTCGCAAAAATTGAAGGTATCTTGACGCTTGAGGAAATTAAGAAGTTAGAGAATGGTATCAGGTTTAAGGATTACACTTCAGCTCATGCTAAGGTGACAGTTAAATCAAAGGATAAGAAAAAGAATTCTTCAATCGTTAAAATTGTGATTCACGAAGGCCACAATCATCAAGTTAAGAATATGTTTGATGCCGTTGGTCATCATGTCGAAAAACTAGCTCGTGAAAAGTATGGTTTCTTGACACTTGACGGTTTAGTTTCCGGTAAGTATCGTGATTTAACTCGCCAAGAAGTTGCTCAATTGAAGAGTGAAAACTAGAAATGGTAGGTTTTGATTTCAAGATTTAAAAATTGGTTTCAGTGATTTAAAAGCCGATAGTTGAACCCGCACAGGGCATCTGCTATATTATAAATATAAAAATAAATAATTGGTTTTCAGGGCAGGGTGTAATTCCCGACCGGCGGTATAGTCCGCGACCCAGCGTAAGCTGGTTGAATTGGTGAGATCCCAATACCGACAGTAAAGTCTGGATGAAAGAAAACAGAGTAGTAAGGTCTGTTTTGGTATGCCCAAAATGGACCTTTTTTCTTTGGAAATCAATGGAAGGATTGGTTTTATGGGGAAGAGTCTAACTAAGTTTCATGATTTGATTGGCGTTGCAGTTTTTGCAGCTTTGGGGACAATCTTGATGTTCTTTGAATTTCCAGTTTTATTCTGGTTACCATTTTTAAAAATTGATCTTAGTGATTGTGTGGTTATAATTGGATCGTTTGCTTTTGGACCAGTCGGAGGAACCTTGATTGCTTTATTAAAGGCGGTTATCCACGTTTTAATTACTGGTAGTGGCGTCGCTGGTTTAATTGGAAATGGTTCAGCGTTCTTTAGTTCCGTATCACTATTGTTACCATTTTATTATTTCTGGAAGAAAGGTCATAAAGTTTCCGCAGTTGTCGTCTCCACATTAGTTATGACGGCCGTAATGTCAATTTTAAATTATCTCGTCGTCATGCCTTTATACATGAATGTTGTTGGGATGAAACTAAATATGAGTTTGGCCGAATATGTGGCGACAGGTGTGGTACCATTTAATATTGTTAAAGCATTGATTATTTCTTTAGCGGTGATCATTTGCTATCCTAAAATTAAAGGGCATTTGTCGATAAAATAGCGAAACTAACACAATTTTATAAATCTTTAAAGAAAAATTTTAAACTTTTATGATATGCTTTAAGAGATAGAAATTAGGAGGTTGGTTTTTAATGGCCGATAAGGATAAAAACAATATGTCTGGCGATACTCGCGTTCCTAAATCCACACAAGGACTTGAGGGATCCGTTAGTCTTGAAGATCTGAAGAAATATCATTTAATTAAGGGCGCAACACCTGATGTTTCTGATAATCAAACTTCTAATGATGCTCCAGTAGAACAAGCGGCTGATACTAATGACAGTCAAGATTCTATGGACCATCTTCAATCTGAAGAAAGCCAAGATCATTTAAGTGAATCAAAACAGGACGTCGAGCCTGTTGCTTCTGAACCCGATTATGATGAAAATCACGATGAGTCTGAAACTGATCAAGATTATCAAGATAGTGAACAATCACAATCTTTTGATGATCAAGATGACGAGGATGTCGACGATGATAAGAAGAGCGACAAACCTTGGGAAAATAGTTTCGATACTGACACCGATGATGATGGACATGTTTCAAGAGCTGTTACCAAAGAAAAGCAACGTGGTAACCACACTCTAGTAGTCACGCTAGTAATTGCCTTGATCATTATTATGTTCACACCAATCGTTATTCACGCAGTTAAGGGTAATAGCGGCAGTGGTGATTTGGATAGTGCCCAATCCAGTCAATCAGTTGAAAATAAAGACAAGTCAACGAAGAAGAAAAAGAAGACGACACCAAAGAAGAAAACGACTACTAAAAAGAGTAGTAAGGCTACTTCTTCAGCTACGTCTAATGATGATTCATCAAAAGACACTAATGATTCTGGTACAGTAGATAGCAATAGTGATGGTTCGACTACAGATAGTAATAGTACTTCTGATTCAAGTAATACGGCTAGCGATGGTGGGTCTACTGAATCTGATCAATCTCAAAGTCAAACTAACACTAATACTGATACGAATACCAATGCTAATAATTCAACTACGAGCGATTCAAACACTAACAATTCGACAACTAGTTCAACAACTAATAGTGCACAATATTACACTGTTAAAGCAGGTGACAACTGGTTCAGAATTGCTTACAATCATAATTTAACAACTGCTCAGTTACAAAGTATGAATGGTAACGTTGGTACATTGACACCAGGTACTACATTAAGAGTAAAATAGATTTTAAATAAGGGTCTGGGACAAATTTGTCTGGGCCCTTTTATTAAGGAGAGAAACTAGATGCAAATCGCTATTGACGGACCAGCCTCAGCTGGAAAAAGTACTATTGCAAAATTAATTGCCAAAAATCTCAATTTTGTTTATTGTGATACTGGTGCCATGTATCGAACGGTAACATTGCTTGCAAAAAAGAATAATGTGGGTTATGGTGATACTCTCGGTATTTTGAAATTGATGTCTGAACATAAAATTCATTTTACAAATGAAATCGATGGACAACATGTTTTTTTAGATGAAGAAGATGTTTCTAAAGATATTCGGACAGAAGAAGTAACGAATAACGTTTCGCAAGTGTCAGCAATCAAAGAAGTTAGAACTCAATTAGTTCAAATGCAACGTGATATGGCTAACGATACTAATATCGTCATGGATGGACGTGATATCGGTACAACTGTATTGCCAAATGCAGAAGTGAAAATTTTCTTGATTGCTAGTGTTGAAGTTCGAGCTCAAAGACGTTACAAAGAAAATCTTGAACGGGGAATCAATACGCCATTAAAAGAATTACAGGATGAGATTGCAGCACGTGATTACAAAGATTCACATCGTGAAATTTCACCTTTGAAAAAGGCTGATGATGCCATTGAAGTTGATACTTCAGATATGACTATCGAAGAAGTAGTAAAGAAAGTTTCAGAAATAGTAAATAAACAAGGGAGGTAGATTATGGCTGTTCCAGTAGTTGCGTTAGTAGGACGCCCCAATGTTGGTAAATCTACTATATTCAATAGAATAATTAATGAAAGATTATCTATTGTTGAAGATACACCTGGTGTAACTAGAGATCGAATTTATTCGCGTGCTAGTTGGCTAGGAAGAGAATTCCGCTTGATCGATACTGGTGGTATTGAAATGAGCGGTGAAAAATTGTCAGTCCAAATTAAAAATCAGGCTGAAATTGCAATCGATGAAGCTGATGTCATCGTCTTTATCGTTAATGGTCAAAATGGTGTTACTAAAGAAGATGAAGATGTTGCCAAAATTCTTTATCGGACAAAAAAGCCAGTAGTTTTGGCCGTCAATAAAGCGGATAATCCTGAACAAAGAGAAAATATTTATGACTTTTACTCATTAGGTTTTGGTGATCCAAATCCAATTTCTGGTGCCCAAGGTACTGGTTTGGGTGATTTGCTTGACGAAATCGTCAAAGCTTTTCCACATGATGACAAGTCAGAAGAAGATACCTCAATTAAATTTAGTTTTATTGGTCGTCCAAACGTTGGTAAATCATCATTAGTTAACGCTATTTTAGGTGATGAACGAGTTATCGTGTCTGATATGCAAGGAACGACTCGTGATGCGGTCGATACTAAGTATCATGATGAGAAACTCGACAAAGACTTTACGATGATCGATACAGCTGGTATCAGAAAACGTGGTAAGGTTTACGAAAATACTGAAAAGTATTCAGTGTTGCGTGCTTTGAGTGCTATCGATAAATCTGACGTCGTTTGTGTTGTTTTAAATGCTGAAGAAGGTATTCGTGAGCAAGACAAGCGTGTAGCCGGTTATGCTCATAATGCTGGTAAAGGTGTAATTATCGTCGTTAATAAATGGGATGCTTTGAAAAAAGATACCAATACGATGAAGGACTTTGAAAACCAAATTAGAGTTGAATTCCAATATTTATCATATGCACCAATTCTCTTTACTTCAGCTATCAAGGGTCAAAGATTAGACCAGATTCCTGAACTAGTTGAACGAGTATTTGATAACCGTCATCGTCGAATTCAATCAAGTGTTCTAAATGATCTCTTGTTACGAGCAACTTCAATTGCTCGAACTCCATTAGTTAATGGAAAACGATTGAGAATTTACTACATGACTCAAGTAGCAATTCAACCACCAACTTTTGTTGTGTTTGTGAATGATAATGAATTATTGCATTTCTCATACGAAAGATTTTTGATCAATCAATTGAGAGAGACTTTTGACTTTGAAGGAACACCAATTAAAATTTTGCCTAGAAAGCGGAAATAGACCCCAAAGTGGCAATGTTTTATTCGTTTTTATAAATAAATTTATATTTAAAGGAATTTATTGGAAAAAACGGCGTAAATGCTTGCCACATCCGCATTGCTATGGTAATTTTGTACATAGAATAATGAACGCATTCAAGACAGTTCATGTGTTCTAAATTTTTTAACATTTTCGGAGGTATTTCACATATGGCAAATAAAGCTGAACTTATTGATAGTGTAGCAAGCAAAACTGGTTTGACAAAGAAGGATGCAACTTCTGCTGTTGATGCAGTTTTCGAAACAATCCAAGAAAACTTATCAGAAGGTAACAAAGTTCAATTGATTGGCTTTGGTAACTTCGAAGTTCGTCAACGTGCTGCTCGTAAGGGTCGTAACCCACAAACTGGCGAAGAAATCAAGATTCCTGCAAGCAAGGTTCCAGCATTCAAACCTGGTAAAGCTTTGAAGGATTCAGTTAAATAATTGATTTTTAATTAGGGGCGGTCGTGGACCGTCTTTTTTTATGCAAAAACGGAGGGAATAATTTGAGTAAAGCAGATGAAGTTATAGAGACAATCGATGATGGTGATTTTTCCAAAGTAGATTCGCTCATTCAAGAATCACTGAAACAAGACGATGACCAAACTAAATTTTCTTTAGCCGAGACCTTGATGAGCCGTGGACTATCAGTTCAAGCTAAAGTCGTCTATGAGCACCTTCTGAACCTATATCCCAGCGAAGGACAAATTTTGTCTCGCTTAGCTGAAATCGCGGTCTCAGATGGAAAAAGTGATCTGGCCCTGGATTATATTTCGCAAATCACGCCAGATTCACCAGCGTATGCGGAAAATTTGTTAGTTTCAGCTGATATATATCAGTCACAAGCCTTGTATGAGGTCAGTGAACAAAAACTATTGACCGGAATTCGAGAATTTCCAGATGAAGAAGTTTTCAAGTTTGCGTTAGCTGAAGTTTATTTCGATGAAAATAAATTCAGTAAAGCTATCACTTATTACGACATGTTGTTAGATATGGGAATCAAGAATTATTCTGGTATCTCGATCGTGTTAAGAAAGGCCAGTTCTTTAGCGGGTGATGGTCAATACGAGGCAGCTATCAGCGCCTATGAAGATTTAAATGCCATTGAATTGAATGAAGATGCCCAATTCCAATTAGGTTTCTTGTACAATCAAGTTAAAAATTACAACAAATCAATCACTGTCTTGAAAAAATTATTGGATACTAATCGTGATTATCCAACCGCTTATCCAATTTTGGCGGAGGATTATTTAAATATTAAGAAGAATTCCGATGCTTTCAAATACGCACAATTAGGCTTGAATCTAAATGAATTAGATGATCGTCTCTACCAGATTGCATTTGAATCAGGTACGCCTGAGGATCCAGAAAATGCTATCAAGATCATTGAGAAGGGTATTAAGACAGTCGACAATCCAATGCCATTGATTATTAAATTGAGTGATTATTACATCACTAAAGGTCAATTCAAGAGTAATTTGGATCTTTTGAGTGATCGTGATATCAATAACACACCAAAATTGATTTGGAATTTGGCTAAGTCTCAATTTGAAACTGATGATATAAAACAAGCTCAAGAGAATATTTTGCTGGTTCTAGACGATTTTAAAGACAATCTGGACTACTTATCCGATTTAATCGAAATCTTGCGTAGCACGGAAAATAAGGCCGTTTTAAAAGCAGCCTTGCAACTATACTTGAAGCAAGATCCCGATAATGAGGATATGCAAGAGCTTTTGAATCAAATATCTGAATAAATCTAAAGTCTGACACTCGTCAGGCTTTTCATATTTCCTAAAATTCGTGTATAGTTATTGTATTAAGCAATGAAATTGAGGTACGAATATGCAAATCAAACAACTTCCTGAAGATTTTAAAGAAGCGTTACCAGTATTAGAAAAAATTGAACAAGCCGGATTTGAGGCTTATTTCGTTGGGGGAAGTGTGCGTGACCATATTTTAGGATTACCGATACATGATGTGGATATTGCAACCAGCGCTTATCCCGAAGAAATCAAACATATTTTTAAACGAACAATCGATACCGGGATTCAGCACGGCACAGTTACAGTGTTATTGAACGATTCATCATATGAAATTACGACTTTTCGGACTGAATCAGGCTATCAGGACTTTCGTCGTCCAGATAAAGTTACTTTTGTGCGCTCGCTTGAAGATGATCTGAAACGTCGTGACTTTACAATCAACGCTTTAGCTGTTGATAGAAACGGTAATGTGATCGACAAATTTGATGGCTTAAAGGATTTAGATAACCATTTGATCAAAGCAGTCGGTAAAGCTGAAGAAAGGTTTCATGAGGATGCCTTGCGAATGATGCGAGCAGTTAGATTTCAAGCTCAGTTAAACTTTACCGTTGAAGAGCAAACAGCCCAGGCTATTGCTGATAATGCGCCATTACTATCAAAAATTGCGATAGAGAGAGTTCGTGAAGAGTTCGTCAAGTTATTATTAAGTCATAGTTGGCAAACTGGCTTTGCGGAATTTTTGAAATTACACCTAAGCGATTACTGTCCAGGATTCAAGGATCAGCGAATGGAATTAGCTGAATTATTAGAATCTAGTAAGGACAAGTACTTTGTTGATGAAGAAGAAGCTTGGAGTGCTATCGGTTACGCTTTAACTTTGAATCAAGGGGAGTTCAATCATTTCTTGCGTGATTGGAAAGTGTCTAATAAAACTCGGGAAATGAGCGTCAATACTTTAAATATGGTTCATTTATTTGAAGTTGGTGATTATGATCTTTGGAATATTTATAAATTAGGTTTGGATAATTTTTCAAGAGCGCTCTCTTTATGCAAAATGTTACAAGTCTTTTTTGACTATGACGCTTTAACTCAAAAAGTAGAGCAAATTTCTATTAAAAGTAGTCACGATTTAAAGATCACCGGGAAGGATATCTGTCAAATCTTGAACGTCAAACCAGGGCCAATCATCGGAAAATCGATGTCCCAAATAGAGCGAGCTGTCGTGGAAGGAAACGTTTACAATAATTTTGAAGAATTAAGTCATTATTTGTTAAGTAATCAATAATGCTGTGTTATTATGAAACCAGTAAGTATTTTAGGTTTTGAAAGGATGATAATATGACTAAGCATGTTTTTAAAGAATTAAAATTCTATTTTAGAAACGATGACACATGGACTGTTAATCATGGAGAAATGAGTGACGTTTGGATTTCACGTGTTACAACTAGTTATGGACGTATTGAGGGTGGACGTATGCAAGAGATTCATCCATGTAAGCGTTTCAGAATTGAAATTCTACCAGAAGCTGATTACATTAAGGATACTGATGTTTCAACAGCTGCCTTAACTGATGGAATGTTCAACCGTATTATTAAGTATCAAGATATCGAAAAATGCGATATTGTCTTTGAGGATGACGAAGATAAGGAACCAATGCAAATTTACTTCCCATTCAAGCAAAAGGATGCTGAAGGATTAGACAATGCTTACCAAACTTCAACAATTTCTAAGAAGAGTGGTAATTTGTTTATCTCAATCGATCCAGAAAATACAGTTTATGACTTATATAAAGATGCACTTTAATTAATTTTGACGGGACGATTTCTGATCGGGCCCGTTTTTTGTTGGGAGGATAATATGGGAACTTTAAAAATTGGTTCAATGGTCACGATAGTTGATCAAAAGGACGCCATGAAAAATCAAATTGGGGCTGTAGTATATTTTGATGAATCACGCCAAAAAATTTTGGTCCGATTCGGCGGTGTACAACAGATGTATTATGATTTAAAACAACCGCAAGAATATCGTTAAGACGTTTTACAATCTAGTGGTTACATGTGATAATAAACATTGAAAAAGTCTTAATACCTCTATCTAATGGGTAGAGGAATTTTTTTATTATAGTGGTGAAAAATAATTGAAAACCTTAAATATAACAAACGCTTCAAAGTCATTCGGTGAGAGAACTCTTTTTACTGATGTGACTTTTACAATTAATGAGGGAGATCGAATCGGTCTTTTAGGATTGAACGGAACTGGTAAGACGACACTTTTAGATGGAATCGTCAATAACAGCGATTTGAATACCATTACAGTCGATAAGCCCAAGGATTACAAAATCTCTTACTTGAAACAGCAACCTGATTTAGACGGTGATTCGTCAGTGATCGATGCTGTTTTTAATGGGAGTGGCGAGAAGTTTCAATTGATTCGTCAATATGAGAATTCTTTGACGAAATTCAATGCCAATTCAACGGATAGTAAGATTCAAAATGAATTTTTCAAACTCCAGGAAAAAATGAATGCCCAAGAAGCTTGGCAAATGGAATCTGACGTTAAGTCGATGCTTAATAAATTAGGAATTACCGAACTAGATAAGAAGATCTCAGAACTTTCAGGTGGTCAACAAAGACGAGTTGCTCTAGCTCAAACTTTGATTTCTGAAGCTGATCTGTTGATTCTTGATGAGCCAACTAACCATTTGGACTATGAAGCTATCGATTGGTTACAAGCTTATTTGAGTAAATATAAGGGTTCAGTTTTGTTCGTGACCCATGATCGTTATTTCTTAAATGAAGTAGCAACCCGAATTTTTGAAATTGAAAATCGCAACGTAACTGAATATGACGGTAATTACGAAAAGTATTTGCAAGGTAAAGCTGCCAATGAAGAGATCTACGCTTCAGAACAACATCATAAGACTCAACTTTACAAACAAGAATTAAAATGGATGCGTGCAGGGGTTAAAGCCCGTGGAACCAAACAACAAGCTCGTAAGGATCGTTTTACGAATTTGAAGGAAGACTTGCAAGATAAGCCAGATGTTCAAAAAGCAATGTCGATCGATATTGCCCAACAACGTCTCGGAAATGATGTCTTTGACATTAAGGATGCCAGCTTGAAGTTTTCAAACCATATTATCTTAAATGACTTCAGTTACTTAGTTTCTAGAGGCGACCGAATCGGTATTACCGGGGCTAACGGTTCTGGTAAAACAACGTTTTTAAATGCGATTGCCAAACAAATTCCCTTAGATGCTGGTGAAATCAAGACCGGGCAAACTGTTAAGATTGGTTATTACACCCAACATACGCGTGATATGGATCCCGATAAACGGGTTATTCGCTATTTGGAAAGTATTGGTCAAGGGGTTAGAAACTCTGATGGTGAACACATGTCAGCCTCACAGATGCTAGATACTTTCAAATTTGACCATCAAATGCAAGGGGCATTCATTCGTGAATTGTCCGGTGGTGAGAAACGTCGTTTGTATTTGTTGGCAATTTTGATGGATCAACCAAACGTCTTGTTACTAGATGAGCCAACTAACAACTTGGATATTGAAACTTTGACAATTTTGGAAGACTATTTGGGAAGTTTTAAAGGGACAGTTTTGGCTGTTTCCCATGACCGTTATTTCTTGGACAAAGTTGCTGGTAAATTGTTGATTTTTGAAGGCCAAGGTGATATTGAAGAAAGTTACGACTCTTATTCAGATTACTTGCAAAAGGCTAATGAGAAAAAGCTCGCTAAGCACCATGAGATCAAGGAACAAAAGCACGAAGAAGTTAAAAAACGTGAAGAAAAGAAGTCTGAACCTAAAAAGAAATTGACTTACGCTGAACAAAAAGAATATGAGAAGCTAGAACCAAAAATCGATAAATTAGATCAACAAATGTCTGATTTAAAAACGCAGCTCAATGACCCTGAAAATGACTATCAGACCTTGATGGACGCTCAAAGGCAATTGGATGAGCTGAATCAAGAAGCTGATAAGTTGATGGAACGCTGGGAATATTTAAGTCAATTTGCTTAGGAGAGAAAAATGCAAAACGAACAACAGTATTTAGATTTATTGAAATATGTTTTGGAACATGGGCACAAGAAAAATGACCGGACTAAGACTGGTACGATCAGTGTTTTTGGTTATCAAATGCGATTTGACCTACAAGAGTCATTTCCACTTTTGACAACGAAGAAAATTCCCTTTGGCTTGATAAAAAGTGAATTGCTCTGGTTCTTACATGGTGACACGAATATTAAGTACTTGTTAGAACACAATAACCATATTTGGGATGAATGGGCCTTTAAAAATTACATTGAAAGTGCTGACTACCAAGGTCCAGATATGACTGACTTTGGCCGTCGGAGTTTGGTCGATGCTGATTTTGCCAAGGAATATCGTGTTCAAAAAAAGCGTTTTGATGATTTAATTTTAAATGATGCTAAATTTGCCGCTAAGTTCGGAAATCTTGGTGATGTTTACGGTGCACAGTGGCGTCATTGGCAAAAACGTGATGGTGGGTTTATCGACCAGATTCAAAATGTCATTGAACAAATTAAGACGACTCCCGATTCACGGCGCATGATCGTTAGTGCTTGGAATCCTGAGGATGTGCCAACAATGGCTTTGCCACCTTGTCACACTTTGTTCCAATTTTACGTTAATGATGGCAAGCTTTCTTGTCAGCTCTATCAACGTTCTGGCGATCTCTTCTTAGGAGTTCCTTTCAATATTGCCAGTTATGCACTTTTGACACATTTGATTGCTCGTGAGACGGGACTTGAGGTGGGTGAATTCATTCATACTCTTGGGGATGCTCATATTTATTTGAATCATTTGGACCAAGTTCACGAACAATTAAGTCGTATTCCAAGTTCAGAACCACAATTAGAAATTTCAAGCGATAAGAGTATTTTCGAAATAGATGCTAAAGATATAATCGTTAAAAACTATAAACCACAGCCGGCTATTAAAGCACCAGTTGCCGTTTAGGAGGAAATTCGATGATAAGTTTTGTTTGGGCTGAAGATAAGAATCACACAATTGGAGTCGATGGTCACTTACCTTGGACTTTACCGGCGGATATGAAGCGTTTTAAAGAAACAACGATGAATCATCCCATCGTCATGGGTAGAAAGACTTTTGAGAGTTTTCCCAATGGGCCGCTACCAAAGCGTTTGAATATTGTTATTTCTAGAAACAAAGACTATCAAGTACCCGAGTCAGTCGTTTTGATTACTGACAAAGCTGATTTAAAGAAGTACGTTCAAGAAGATGCTGAAGTGATGGTCATCGGTGGCAGTGGTATCTTCAATTTATTCAAAGACGACGTTGATCGGCTCTATTTAACAAGGATCAACCACGAGTTCAAGGGTGACACCAAAATGATTGATTTAGACTATAAAAAGTTTAAATTAGTCGAAAAAAAAGAAGGTCATACGGATAAAGATAATCTTTATCCATACACCTTCGAAACCTGGGATAAGCTTTAATTAACAAAAAAGTAAACTGAGAAGTACATTAGTGCTGTTCCTAACATGACAAATATATGCCAAATCACGTGAATGTATTTGATATTTTTCATCAAGTAAAGACATGCTCCGACGGTAAAGGCAACTCCACCAGCGACAAGTAGCGAGATGCCAACTGGTCCAATGGAGTAGTAAAGTGGTTTCATCGCAATGATGATTGCCCAGCCCATAAGAACGTAGAGCAGTGTTTCCAAGTACTTGAAGCGGCCGACGTTAAATATTTTGTAAAGGATTCCTAAAATCGCTAGAGTCCAGATGAAAGCTAGAATTGTGATGCCAAAAGTTGAATGTAAAGCAATCAAACAATAAGGCGTGTAAGTCCCGGCAATCATTAAGAAAATTGAACTGTGGTCGAAAATTTGGAAGACACCTTTAGCTTTGGTGAAATACAGACTATGAAATAAAGTTGAACTTAAATATAAGAAAAATAGTGTAAAAGCATAAATAAAGTAAGCCGTGATATTAAGGGGGTTACCTTGATGGAATCCTTTTATCAGCAAGAAAATCGCGCCAATTATTGCTAAAACGATACCGATACCGTGGGTCACGGCACTGAAAACTTGATCAGTTATTAGATATGCTCTGGTTGGATTATGTTTTTTTGACATGTTTGAGACCTCAATTATTTTTAACTCTTTATTAGTATTATAAACGTGTTCTAGGTCTTTTCATATGCCTTACATATTGTATAATTAATAAAGATTGTTCATTATTGGTAATAAAAATACCCGGATATTGTTAATGTTTTTAAAATTAATAACGGTAAGTTTGTTATAATTAAGGCAATTAGAACTAAGACCCTATGAAAGAGGGATAAAATGAGTAAAGTAAAAATTCTTACCGATTCATCGGTACAGTTAACCCCAGAAGAAATTGAAAAATATAATATTAGTGTTGTTCCTCTAACTATCAGTATTGATGAGAAGACTTATGTTGACGGCGTTAATATCACCCGTGAAAAGTTTGTTGAAGAAATGGATTCGTCAAAGGATTTGCCTAAGACTTCCCAACCCTCAATTGGAACTTTTATGGATATAATTGATAAAGTACCAGAAGATTATACAGATATTTTGATGTTGATCATGACACCTGCAATCAGTGGTACGATCAATGCCGCTAGACAAGTAGCGGAAATGGCCGAGAGAAACGTTGAAGTCATTGACACTGAATTTACCGATCGAGCTCAAGGATTCCAAGTATTAAAGGCTGCCCAAATGGCCCAAGATGGTAAATCAGTTGAAGAAATCAAACAGGCGTTGGATGTATTGCGTGATCACACATATTTATACATGGGTGTAACCAGTATTGAAAATATCCTTCGTGGTGGTCGTTTGAGTCGTTTTGCTGGCACATTGTCAACTTTGTTGAATATCAATTTGGTTTTGACTGTTAAAAACAATAGTTTAGATATTGCTAAACGTGGACGCGGTCGCAAGACGATTGAAAAGTATATGAACAATGTTCTTGAAGAAATCAAAGGTTTAAAGAATATCAAAGCCGTTGGTATCTCATATGTAGACAAGATGGACTATGTTAATGAATTAAAAGAAAAATTAGAAGAGATCATTCCGGATGTTCCCCTTCTAATTAGGGTCACAAGCCCGGTTATCGCAACACATGCCGGTTCTGGTGCCTTTGCAATTGAATTTTATACAGAAAGCTGATGAATGCATCAGCTTTTTTTTGAAAGATGGATTTTAAATGAAGAAAAAGAGTATTTGGATTGTAGTGATTTTAGTATTATTAATAGCTGGTGGAACGGGTTATTACTTTTTTAATAAAAAAACTGCTCAACCAGTAGTAACACAGGTTAAAAGTGATAAGGTCAAACCGAAGAAAAAAGTTGATCCTAAGAAGAAAAAAATCAGTATTGTCGCCATCGGTGATTCACTAACTGAAGGAATTGGTGATTCCAAAAAAATTGGTGGTGGCTACGTCACACGATTGCAGTCAAAAGTTCAGAATAATTTCGATGTTGAAACTCATTCACATAATTACGGTGTCTCTGGTGATACTAGTAGCCAAATTATGGCTCGAATCAAATCTGATAAGAAGATGCATCAAGATTTACCAAAAGCCGATATCATCACAGTGACTGTTGGTGGTAATGACTTCATGCACTTGCTACAAAGAAAAGGAATTGATTTAACTGCTGGTCAAATTGCTGATGAACAGAAAAAGTTTGATGTTAGATTAAATAAATTGTTATCTGACATCAGAAATTATAATCAAAATGCACCAATTTATTTAATTGGTATATATAATCCTTTTAGTATCTATTTATCAAATGTCAAAAATGCTAAAATAGCCTTTATTAATTGGAATAAGGGTTCAGCTCAAGTGGCTTCTAAGTTTGACAAGGTCTATTTCGTCGATATCAATAATTTGTACCAAAATAAAAAAATTGATAAAGTCGTAGAAAAGAAGGGTGTAAATCCTTATCTTTACAAGAAGGATCATTTTCATCCCAATGCGGTCGGCTATGACATGATGACGCAGAAGGTTTTTGAGAAAGTTAGTGGTACTAAAAAGGAGTGGCTTTTTAAGTAATGAAAAAGAATTATTGGAAATACGCATTTATCGCTTTAGTAGCAGTTCTAGTATTGGTGTTTGGTTACATCGGTATTAAGGCAAGCAGTTCGCCAGCAGAAAATTATACGGTAAGTTCAAAAATCAATGACGACGATAAAGTTTTCACAGTCAATATGACTAAGGCAGAGGCAAATAAATTTGCCCAATATTATCTCAAACATACTTTGAATAATGGTAAGACAGAGTATCAGTTAGTTTTGAAAAAGGATGCTGAATTGACCAGTGATATTTCCTTTTTAGGAGCCAAAATTCACGTAACGATTTTGATGCAGCCTTATGCAAAAACTAATGGGGATGTTCTCTTAAAAGCAAAAGAAATGAAAATCGGAGACTTATCGTTGCCAATATCTTTTGTAATGAATTATATTAAGAATAGTTTTAAGACACCTAACTGGGTCAGCATCAATGGTAAAGACAAGACTGTTCTCTTGAAATTTACTAAGTTCACGACCAAAGAAGGTTATGGTATCAGAGCAAAGAATATTGATTTGAAGAACAATAAGTTGTCCTTTGAAGTAATGAATACCAAAATTACCAATAATCAATAGATTGGGGTTTGTATGAGAAGAAGTTTTTACGAGTATTTAATGACACTACGCAATGCTGATAGTGTTGAACCAGAAGCAGAATTTGCGAACAACGCTTTTCATGATCAGTCTTTTCCAAAACATGAAGAGAGTTATACGAAGATTTCTGATTATTTAGAGTTAAATGCGGGCTATTTGCCTAGTATGAGTATTTTTGACGAGATTTATCAGAAGTATCAAGAAATTGACAGGAAATAGGTGAGGAAA
Source organism: Companilactobacillus suantsaicola (assembly GCF_004745525.1). GTDB lineage: Bacteria > Bacillota > Bacilli > Lactobacillales > Lactobacillaceae > Companilactobacillus > Companilactobacillus suantsaicola. Next base: position 23,106 of record NZ_RKLY01000020.1, read on the forward strand.
ATGGCATTACAGTGGTATCCGGGGCATATGAACAAGGCAAAAAATCAAGTTCAAGATCGATTAAAATTAGTCGATATCGTACTTGAAATCGTTGATGCAAGATTACCTTTTTCATCAAGAAATCCCGTTTTAGAACAAATTATCGACCAAAAAAAACATATTATTATCTTGAATAAAGCTGATTTAGCTGATCCTAAGATTACGGCTGATTGGAAGTTGAATTTCGAACAAGAGGGCACAAAGTCGGTTGAATTAGATGCTAAGCACAACAAAGGATTAGGTCAGATCAAGAGTTTGATTCGTTCTGAATTGGCTGATAAAATTGACCGTTATGAAAAGAATGGTGTCAAAAATTACCGAATCAAAGCCATGTGTATCGGAATTCCTAATGTTGGTAAGTCAACCATCTTGAATCGTTTTGTTGGAAAAAATGTGGCTATCACTGGTAACAAACCTGGTGTCACGAAAAATCAAAATTGGTTGAAGACTAATATTGGAATTGACTTATTAGATACACCTGGAATTCTTTGGCCAAAAATTGACGACCCTAAAGTTGGGATGAAATTGGCCTTATCTGGAGCTATTAAAGAAAAAATTTACGCTCCTGATGATGTAGCGATTTATGCGCTCAATTTCCTAGAAAATCACTATATGGATCAGTTGTTGGAAACTTATAAGCTTGATAATTCTGATATTTTCAACCATACGACACCAGAATTATTGATGGATCTGACGAAGAAATTTGGCTATAAGGAAGATTACGATCGTGCGTCACGCAAAATTATTGATGACGTTAGAAAATTGAAACTGGGTCGTTTAACTTTCGATATTCCTGGGGAATTTTATGAAGAATAAGTACACAATTTCTGAAATAAAGCAATTTTTAAATGAAAATCCGACGGCTGATTTGTTAGCAGAATTGCAACAAGACTCGCGAATTGGCGTTGAAAAATTATTAAAGCAATATTTTAAAAAAGTTGCTCAACAAGAAGAATTGGTGAAAAGATTTCACAACAAGGAATTTCTTGAAAAACCTTATTGGCAACAGGGTCAAATGGTCGCTGGGGTTGACGAAGTTGGTCGAGGGCCTTTAGCTGGTCCAGTTGTTACAGCTGCGGTCATTTTGCCAGCAAATAACACACTTTATGAAGTCGATGATTCAAAAAAACTGTCGATTTCTAAAAGAGACGAACTTTATAAACAAATTTGTGCTCAAGCACTAGACATCAGTGTAGCTGTTGGTAGTCCCTCATTGATCGATCGAGAAAACATCTATCATGCCACAGAATTGACGATGCGAGATTCAATCAATAATTTGTATTTACGACCAGACCATATATTGGTCGATGCAATGACGATTCCAGTCGATATCAGCCAGACTAAGTTGATCAAGGGTGATTCTAAGTCTCTGAGCATTGGAGCCGCTAGTATCGTCGCTAAGGTGTCTCGTGACAGACTTATGATGATGTATAGTCGTAAGTATCCTGAATTTGATTTTGGGAATAATGATGGATATGGCACTAAGAAACATTTGCAAGCATTAGCTGAGTTTGGTCGGACGAAGATTCATCGCTTGAGTTTTGCGCCAGTAAAAAATATTAATAAATTGTACTAAAATACAAATCACTTCCGTAATTTACTTTGAGGGAGTGATTTTTTTATGACAGAGTTAACTAATTTTTTAATCAAATGTCGACTGACAGGGATGGTTTCTAACCAAATTATGTTGAAAATTATCAGAATTTCTCTGAAAAGTGATAATCTAAGAGAAGAATCTTTTAATTTATTGAAAACCGAATGGGGAATTGATAAATTTCACCAGTTTCTACTATTATTAAGTAATCAGCCCAAAAATAATTGTCAGGCGATAAATTACTTAGATGACAACTATCCGGATATTTTAAGAACTATTTATAATCCGCCAGCACTCTTGTTTTTTAAGGGAAATATTGCTTTACTTAAAACTGAATGTATTGCCATTGTCGGTTCAAGATTGGCTAGTGATTACAGCCATCGCTGTTTGGGCGGTCTTGTTCCACGCTTAGTTAATCGTTATACTATTGTGAGCGGTTTAGCTAAAGGTGTCGATGCATGGGCCCATGAAACTACTTTAAAGAATAATGGTTCAACGATTGCGGTCATCGGTAGTGGGTTGGATACTTTTTATCCAAAAGAGAATCGTTTTTTGCAGGCAGAAATAATGCAAAAAGGTTTAGTGATAAGTGAGTATCCACCCAAAAGTAAGATTGAACCGTGGCATTTTCCACAACGCAATCGGATTATCGCTGGACTCAGTCAAAAAGTGATTATTACTGAAGCTAAGAAAAAAAGTGGCTCCTTGATTACTGCTGATTTAGCCTTAGAAAATAATCGGGAAGTTTTAGCTATCCCTGGTCGAATCGATGTCACTCTGTCAGCTGGTTGTAACAAGTTGATTGAAGAAGGGGCGACACCTTTAATAGATTTTAATGATCTCTAGATTTAGAAAATCCAATTGTTAAATTTATCTTTTGGATTGACAAAATAAAAATCTGTGATTAATATATTGAACAGTTTTAACTGAACCATTTTGGAAAGGAGCACTTTGCGTGCCATCAACACAGAAAAACTTGGTGATCGTTGAATCACCTTCAAAAGCAAAAACAATTGAAAAGTATTTGGGACGTAATTATCACGTTGTTGCTAGTCTTGGTCATGTTCGTGACTTACCTAAGAGTCAAATGGGAGTCGATATTGAACACGACTATGAACCTAAGTACATCTCTATTCGTGGTAAAGGTCCTGTCATTAAAGATTTAAAGAAAGAAGCTAAAAAAGCTAAACGAGTTTATCTTGCAGCCGATCCGGATCGTGAAGGAGAAGCCATTGCCTGGCATGTTTCTCATTTGTTAGGTTTGGAAGATGATGGTAAGAATCGAGTAGTTTTCAACGAAATTACTAAAGATAAGGTTAAGCAAGCTTTCAAAACACCTCGATCAATCGATATGAATCTAGTTGATGCTCAACAGGCTAGACGTGTTTTGGATCGTTTAGTAGGTTATTCAATTTCACCAATTCTTTGGGCTAAAGTTAAGAAGGGATTGAGTGCTGGACGTGTGCAATCAATTGCTTTGAAACTAGTTATCGAAAAAGAAAATGAGATCAAGAGTTTTGTCCCACAAGAATATTGGACAATTGAATCAACATTTAAACACAACAAAGATAAATTTAAAGCTAATTTCTACGGTTTAGACGGTAAGAAATTAGAGTTAAAAGATAACTCTCAAGTTCAAGATGTCCTCGGTCGGGTCGATAAAAAAGCTGATTTTAATATCGATAAAGTTACTAAAAAAGAACGTAAACGTTTCCCAGCCGCACCATTTACAACTAGTTCTCTACAACAAGAAGCTAACAAGCGTTTGAATTATAAGACTAGAAAGACCATGATGATTGCTCAACAACTTTATGAAGGAATCAACTTGGGACGTAAAGAAGGTACAGTTGGTTTAATTACTTATATGCGTACTGATTCTAAGCGTATTTCCAAAGTCGCTGAAGCTGAAGCTTCTAAATTCATTCACGAAGCATACGGAGAACCATTTGCCGCTATCAAGGAACGTAAGGACAAGAATCAAGAAGGTGCCCAAGATGCCCATGAAGCCATTCGTCCTTCATCAGTCATGCGCACACCTAAGTCTTTAAAGGATGTCTTGAGTCGTGATCAATATCGCTTGTACGATTTAATTTGGTCAAGATTCGTAGCCAGTCAAATGACACCAGCTGTTTTTGATACAATGACAGTTGATTTATCACAAAATGGCGTTATGTTCAGAGCCAACGGTTCAAAGATGAAGTTTGAAGGTTACCGCAAGGTTTACCAAAGTACTTCTGAAAGCAGTAAAAAAGATAATTTGTTGCCAGAATTAGTTGAAAATGACAAAGCCAGATTGCAATCAAATGATCCGGCACAACATTTTACTCAACCACCAGCAAGATTTACTGAAGCCTCATTGGTCAAAGCACTTGAAGAAAACGGGGTTGGTCGTCCATCAACTTACGCTCCAACCATCGATACGATTCAACGTCGTTATTACGTTAAATTGAATGGTAAGAGTTTTGAGCCAACTGAATTGGGTGAAATCGTTGACAATTTGATTCAAAATTATTTCCCAGATATCGTTAATATCGACTTCACCGCTAACTTAGAAGATGAACTTGATAATATTGAAGAAGGTAAAGAAAACTGGGTCAAAGTCGTTGATCGCTATTACAAGCCATTTGCCAAAGAACTGGAATCCGCTGAAGATAAGATTGAAAAAGTCCAGATCAAGGATGAACCAGCTGGTATGGATTGTGATATTTGTGGAGCCCCAATGGTTATCAAATTAGGTAGATATGGTAAGTTTTATGCCTGTTCACGCTTCCCAGATTGTCGTAATACTAAGCCAATCGTTAAAGAGATCGGCGTTGTTTGTCCTAAATGTAAAAAGGGTCAAGTAATTGAAAGAAAATCCAAGAAGAATCGGATTTTCTACGGTTGTTCACGTTATCCTGATTGTGATTTCGTGTCATGGGATAAACCAATTGGACGTGATTGTCCAAAAGATGGTCACTACTTAGTTGAAAAGAAAGTTAAGGGTGGTCGTCAAGTAATCTGTCCAAACGGAGATTATGAAGAGGATATTCAAAAATAAATGATAGAAGAAGATTTAATCAATAAATTTGTTGATAATTTAATGGTTAATCATCATTACTCGAAAGAAACAAAAAAATCTTATTTGGAAGATATAGATAATTTTGTTTCTTTTTTGTCTAAAAATGGTGGTTTTCATGGTTTTACTAAGATCAATCGTGTCGATGTCGAAACCTATTTAACTTATTTGGATGAAAAAAATTATGCTCAAGAAACAGTGGCTCGTAGAATTTCTGCTTTGCGATCGTTTTATAATTTTCTAGTTCGTAATAAATTTATTCAACAAAATCCTTTTGATTTGATTCAATTGCGGCATAAAGGCCGAAAATTACCACGTTTCTTTTATGAAAAAGAAATGAATCAACTTTTTGAAGCCATTAAAGGGGATGATCCATTATCCTTGAGAAACTCCGCATTATTAGAATTGCTCTATGCCACTGGCATGCGTGTGAGTGAGTGTGCTAATCTATTATTAGATCAATTGGATTTTGACAATAATATCGTTTTGATACACGGAAAAGGGGATAAAGATCGTTACGTTCCTTTTGGAAGTTATGCCAAAACGGCATTGAAGAAGTACTTTGATCAAGGTAGACCTGTTTTGATGAAGAAGTTTCATCAAGAACATCAATATGTATTTGTAAATAGTCGTGGTAAAAATGTTACCAGTCGGGGAATTGAATATATTTTGGATCAGATCATCAAAAAGACGAGTTTAACTTCAGACATTCATCCCCATATGATCAGACATACCTTTGCCACGCACATGTTAGAACACGGTGCTGATTTGCGGACGGTCCAAGAATTACTCGGACATTCAAGCCTTTCGACAACACAGATCTACACACATGTCACGATGGAACATTTACAAAATGATTATAAAAAATATTTTCCGAGGTAAATAAATGACTACAATAGTTGCTGTAAAACACGATGGCCACACTGCAATCGCTGGTGATGGACAAGTTACATTAGGTGAAAAATATATCATGAAAGGTTCAGCTCACAAGGTTAGACGCATTTTTGATAACCAAGTCGTAATCGGTTTTGCCGGTGGGGTCGCTGATGCTATTACTTTGCAAGATTGGCTAGAGAAGAAATTAAAAGCCTATTCTGGTAATTTAAAGCGTGCTGCGGTGGAATTAGCCCAAGATTGGCGAAAAGACCCAACGTTGCAAAAATTGGAAGCAATGCTAATTGCAATGGATAAGGATAATTTGTTGTTGATTTCCGGTAGTGGTGAAGTTATCGAACCAGATGAAGACGTGGTTGCTATAGGTTCAGGTGGTAATTTTGCGCAAGCAGCTGCCATCGCTATGCAAAGACATGCCCAAGATATGGATGCTGAACAAATGGCGGTTGAGGCAATTAAGATTGCTTCAAGCATTGATATTTTTACAAATGAAAATATTATTTCAGATAAATTTTAAAAGAGTGGAGAACAATAAATGGATACAGAGACATTAACCCCTAAACAAATTGTTGCTCAACTAGACAATTACATTATTGGCCAAACTGATGCTAAAAAAGCCGTAGCGATTGCTTTATACAACCGTTATCGTCGAATGCAAGTCCCAGAAAAGTTGCAACAAGAAATCACACCTAAGAATTTGATGATGATTGGATCTACTGGTGTTGGTAAAACAGAAATTGCTCGTCGTTTGGCAAAAATTGTTAACGCACCTTTTGTTAAAGTTGAAGCTACTAAGTTTACTGAAGTCGGATACGTTGGACGTGATGTTGAGTCAATGGTTCGTGACTTAGTAAGTATGGCCGTTTCAATGGTCGAAAAAGAAAAATTTGACGAAATTAGACCAGAAGTTCGCCGTGACGTAGACAAGAAGTTGGTTAAATTATTGGCTCCTGGTATTAAGAAAGAAAAACGTCAAAATAACAATGACTTCATGAGCATGCTTAACAGTATGCAAAATCCTAACAACTCACAAAGTTTGGGTAGTATTTTTGGTAACCAAGATACTATCGATGAAGATCCTGATGCTAATTCTGAAGTTACTGATGATATTCGTAATCGAAGATTGAGTGTCAAAGAACAACTTGATAAAGGCTTATTAGAAAACGAAGAAGTTACTATCAAAGTTGAAGAGTCTAAAAAAGTTGGGCCAATGGATGACCAAATGGGACAAATGGGTATCGATATGAGCGGTATGATGGACTCATTGATGCCTAAGAAGACTATTACGAGAACTTTACCAGTTAAAGAAGCACGTGAACTCTTGATTCAACAAGAATCACAAAAACGTGTTGACCATGATGAGATTTATCAAAAAGCAATTGAAAGAACTCAAAATAAAGGAATTATCTTTATTGATGAGTTTGATAAAATCGCTGCTGGTAGTAAAAAGAATTCCGGTGAAGTGTCTCGTGAAGGGGTTCAACGTGATATTTTGCCTATTGTTGAAGGTTCAAGAATCAATACGAAGTATGGACCAGTTGATACTGATCACATCCTCTTCATTGCTTCAGGTGCTTTTGCTGAAAGTAAACCTAGTGATTTGATTGCTGAATTACAAGGCCGTTTCCCAATTCGAGTTGAATTAAAAGATTTAACTGAAGACGACTTTATTCAAATTTTGACGAAGCCAGACAATGCTTTGACAAAACAATACGTTGCTTTGACACGTGCCGACGGAATACATTTAACTTTTACTAAAGAATCTGTTGAAGAGATTGCAAAGATTGCTTTTGAGTTAAATAATAGTAATCAAAATATAGGTGCTAGAAGACTTTCGACCGTTTTGGAGAAGATTTTAGCTGATATTCTTTATGAAGGTCCTGATATGCAAATGGGTGATATAACTATTACTCGTGAGTATGTTCGTGAACAAGTCGGTAAAATCGCCGAAGATCAAGACCTTTCACGTTATATACTATAGGGGGCAATTATGACAGTCTATCAATTAAAAAATGACTTTTTAACCGTAAAAATTGAATCGTTGGGTGCTGAAGTTATTAGTGTCACAAATAAAGATGGGGTTGAATTTATTTGGCAAGCTAATCCAAATGTTTGGGGCCGACACGCTCCAGTCTTGTTTCCAATTGTTGGTCGCTTAAAGGACAACCATTACTATGTTGATGATCAAGAATATCATATGACACAACATGGATTCGCTCGTGATCAAGAGTTTAGTTTAGATTCACAATCTGATTCACAATTAGTTTTGAGTCTGACTACTAGTGAAAAGAGCTTGGAAAAGTATCCTTATCATTTCAAATTACGGGTAGTTTATCAGTTAGTTAAGGGAACACTACAAATTTCTTATTTAGTTGATAGCTTAGAGCAATCCCAAGAAATGTACTTCTCAATTGGTGCTCATCCAGGATTTGCGGTACCTTTTGAAAAAGGTGTCAATTATGAAGATTTCAAAGTTTCAGTTGACCCTAAGGAAACTAGAACCTTGATTCCAATCAATGGCGAAACTGGAAATATTGATTTAAACAATGAAAAAAAGGTTGATAATCAAGATTTTGACTTAACCCATGACGCTTTTGTTAACGATGCAATAGTTTATCGTTTGAATGAACCAACTCAAGTGACGATTGCTAGTCCAAAAAGTGACCGTCAAGTGATCTTGGATACTGGAAACGCTAAATTCTTCGGTATGTGGTCCTCATATCCAACTGAAGGTAACTTTATGTGTATCGAACCTTGGTGGGGAATCGCTGATAAGAGCGACACCGATAATCAATTAAAAACTAAGTATGGCATCAATCATTTAGCTCCTGGAGAGCAATTCGAGGCTTACTATAGTATTTCAGTTAAATAAATTAAAAAAAAGCTCAGTCAGAAATTTCTGGCTGAGCTTTTTTGGATAGAGAAGAATAATTATCTTTCAACACTACGAGCAATACTTGCAAGGTAGTGACGATAGCCGCCAAGGGCTTGTTTTAATTCTGCAATATTTTCAAAACGATTACGCTGACAATCACCAATATGTTGAAGATCAAAACCGATTTCTTTGTTGAGAATAGCCATATTGCGGATAATATCCGGTTGGCTAGACTCTTGGGATGTTCCAATTGCACTGAGGGCTAAAACGTTATGTTGATGAGCTAAATCAACCGCTTCTTTTAATTCTTCACGGCGAATTCCCCAAACTGTACCTACTGCCGGTAAGAGTAAGATATCAGCCCCTGCAGCGATATAGTTTTCAATAACATCTTTTGTAAAAATAGGCTCGTTACCACCGGCTTTATGCATTTTACCAGCAATAATCAAGCCTTGAAAATGTTCTTTCGCCAGTTTAATCGCTGTAGTGATAGCTTTATTAGAAGTTCCAACACCTGGGTTAGCAGTCAAGCAAATGAAATCAAAACCTAATTCTTTAGCTTTCCTTAATGATTCCACTGAAGCCTGACGTCCTTTAGCAATTTCACGTCTTTCTTCGAGCATTTCAATATCAGGATCAACTGGTTCCAAATTGACACCGATTGGTCGACCAACTAATTTTTTTAAAGTTTTAATAACCGATTCATCAGGTTGAGCAGATGCAAGGGTTAATTGATTAGGAGTTCCTAGAACGATTGGATTAAAAGTATCAAACCCGTTTAAGAGAATCATATCGGCTCCGAAAGCACGAACCATCTCACTAGTAGTAATCCCACCTTCGACTGTTTCGTGGATAACGACGTTTTCACTCATAACGACACGACCTTCACTAGCCTTAATTGCTGTGAAAAGATCGTCTTTGGACATTTTTGAGATCTCACTTGCGGTAGCACTGATAAGTCTTTTAACCATTTTTATTACCATCCTTTAGTTTACATTTATTTTTCGGCAAGTAGTTGCTTGTTGTTAATAGAAGAGACAAAAGGTAAATAAATTAGTGTTCCGATGATCAAATTAACGATTTGTAAAATTGAACCACTGATACTATTCGTAGCTAAATAACCAGAAATAATTGGTGGCATGGTCCAATTCAGAACAGTCCCAGTTGGTTTGGCGACGATTCCTAATTTCATGCTGAAGTAGGTAGTTGTAGCAAAAATCATAGGTACAATAATAAAAGGAATCAAAATTGCAACATTGAAGACAACTGGATAACCAAACATAATCGGTTCGTTAATATTGAAAACGGCAGGGGCGGTGGCTACGGAAGTTAGAGTTTTACTTTCGGCACTGCCTTTTTTCATAAAAATCAAAATGAATAATGCTAACACCAAGCATGCAGTAGCACCTGATCCGCCCATATAAGTGAAGTTAGCAATAAACGAATTTGTCACGATATGTGGTAGTTCCTCACCTTGTTGGAGTGCTAAACGATTGGCATCTGAATTCATCAACCAAATTGGTCCCATTGCAGAATTGATAACAGTTCCATGAACACCAATTGCCCAAACCAAACTGTTTAAACCAACAGCAATTAATGTACCAGCTAATGTTCCACCCAAAAATGAAAGTGGTTTTTCTAAAACTTCAAGAATTACTTCATGGATGTTATCAAAACCTAACATTCCGATAATTAAGGCAATAATAATCCACATGAAAACGATCACGACACCAGGTATCAAGGCACTAAATGTCTTTGAAATTGCCGGTGGAACACTTTCAGGCATTTTTATTTCTACATTATGCGAAATGAACCATGAGAAAATCTTTGCTGAAATTAAACCTAACACGATTGCAACGATTAAACCTTTACTTCCCAAGTAGGTCAAATCGATTCCGGCGAGACCATCTTTTGTAACTATTACTGGTGTGATAGTTAAGAATGCCCCTAAAGCAACAAAACCTGATCCAATTGATTTTAATTCATCCTGAATACAGCTTTTAGTGTAGGAGTATGCGATACCAAAAACAGTTGGAATTACCATAATTCCAAAGGTCATATCTGTCATCCCGTTTAATAAATTACTGAGATTGCCAAAATAGGGAAGGGATATCCCCTGGAGTGTTTCTGCCCAATTATCTATCGGTAAGGCACTAATGATCAAAGGAATTGAACCGATGATAATCAGGGTAACAGCTAGTCCAACACCGTCTCTAATGGCAGTTAGAGCACGATTAGCCGCTAACTTATTAGCGTAAGGTAGGATCTTTTTATTTAAAAATTCGTTGAATCCGCCTTTCATAATCTTTTCCCCCAATATGATCTGATAAATTCTGTTTTGTTCTTAGCTTGAAACTCACTTTATACTAAATATTCTTCTCCTTTCTGATGAATGTGCTTACAGTATAATATAAATAAAGTTCAATGTAAACATCATTTAAAATTAAATGACTAGTCTTTTAAAAACAAAAGAAAAATATATTAAAACATGATAAAATCATTAATATAGACTAGGAGAGATCGTTTATGAATTATAAATACATTGAAATTGCTAAAGCCATCAAAGAAAAAATCAATGATGGAACCTATTTACCTGGAGACCTGCTCCCTGATCAAACTCAAATTGCAAAGGAATTTAATACCACTCGTTCTACGGTTCATAAAGCTTTAAAGGATTTAGTTATTGAGGGGATGATTTACTCAAAACGTGGGGCTGGAACGTTTGTTAGGAAGGACTATTCGTTACTAAAAGATCATCATCAAAGTGTGACTGATTTTGATGATCCATTTAGTGATAGATTATCGAATAGTTTAGAAAGTAAAATTTTACAATTTTCGGTAAGAATGCCAAGTGAAGCTGAAAGAAATCATTTATTGGTGGAACCTGAAGTCTCAATTTATGAAGTTAGACGAGTGAGGTTTTTGGAAGGGGAAATTTTTTCATATGAACATTTTTTAATGCCCACAACAATTATTAAATTGACTGATGAAATTTTAAAAAAATCAGTTTATCAAAGTTTAAGAGAGCAAAATTTTCATATTGAAGGGACTCATCGCATTATTAATGCTAAAAAGGCTAGTGAAAAGGATTTAAAAAACGGAATTGTTCAAAATGCAACTGATCCTGTTTTGGTAATAAGACAATTGAATTATTTAGATGATGGACAACCGTTTCAGCTTTTGGAAACAAGGTACCCTTTTGCCAAAAGTGATTTAATTTCTGATATTACAGTTTAAGATAAAAAAGAGTTTGCTATCAATTATTAATCGATAACAAACTCTTTTTATGTATTATTAATTAGTGTTTATTTTAGTCCAGTTTGATTCTTGCCATCAACGGCATCATTGTTGAAAGTAACAGTAATTTCAGCACCTTGATCACCGTTTAAACCGGTCGTATATTTGAAAATTTTGGTTGCTGTACCATTGATCATAGATTCACTGTAAGTATTAGGATTACCCAAAGTATTGAGAACGTCATTTGACGTCTGACCGTTTTGTAGTTCTTGATATTTTTTAAGGGTAATTTTTTCGTTTCTAGTTACTTTTAAATCAGAGATTGCTTTAGAAACGGCGTGGTCATTATAAAAGTGAACGATGACTTTAGAATTCTTAGTTCCATTAGCAACTTTCTCCCAAGTATCAACATTAGTTTGGAGATCATCAACTTTGCTGACAGAACTTTCATTTGGTTTACCAAAGTATTCTGTTAAAATTTCTGAAGACAAACCGTCTTTTTCACTGAGATAAATACCGTTGTATTGTTTTAAACTGACCCCGGTGATCTCTTTAGTAGATTTTTTCACAGCTTTTTTTGCGGTTTTCTTTTTTGAAGTTTGTGTTGTAGTTGTTTCAGTCTTTTTAGGTGTATAGAAATCACCAAAGGTCCCAATAAGGACACCCCCGACGATTAAAATAATAATGATCAGCCAGAACCACCACTTCTTGTAAAAAGCTTTTTTTGGTGGTTTAATATTATGTTCCTGGCGATATTGTGCCCGACTTGGATACTTTTTACTAGTCATCTTAAAATCCCCCTAAACCAACGATATTACTTTAATCATATTTTATCAGTAACCAAAAAGAATTGGGCTATTTTTAAGAAAATTAAACAATAAAAAATCCAGTCAAAATATTGACTGGACAATTTGTCAGATACTATTTTTGTTGCTTTTGTTGCTTTTGTTGCTTCTTATAACGCAAACCAATTGGAACAAGGTTTTCCTTACCCTTGAGTAGTCGCTTGATATTAGGAATGTGACGAACGTAAATAATGACGGTAACAGCTGCAGCGACTGTCGTTAAGATCCAATCGTGTAAAAATAACGTGGCAATGGTAAAGAAGAGAATCGTTGTCAGACTGGCAACACTTACCATACTAGTTATGTAAACGATGGTTGCTAAGAAGATGAAGCAAATGACAAATAGCAAAGGATTGTAGGCTAGTAAAATACCGGCACTAGTAGCGACCGCTTTTCCACCTCTAAATTTCAAGAAGATCGAGAAGCAGTGTCCAATTACGGCAAAGATACCGATAAAGAGAACCCAATGTTTGTCGAGTCCAAAGAAGACCGGCATCAAGGCACCGAGTGTTCCTTTGAGAATATCGATAATTAATACTAATGTACCGGCGTATTTACCAAAGACACGATAAGCATTAGTAGTACCTACATTTCCACTACCGTAATCAAAAATATTTTTATGGAAAAAGAATTTTCCGACCAGGTAGGCAGTTGGAAATGACCCAACTAAATAGGCCAAGATTGCACAAATGAGAAGTTTCATTAAAAAATCACTCTTTTAGCTTTATTTTTGGTATATTGTAATTCATGGTGCTTTTATAAGAATTATAGATACCGACTTAGATATTATCCACTATTTCAGCAAAAATTAAAAGAAGTCTTATGTACGAACATATATTCGTGCTAAGCTAATAGTGTTATAATATTGAAATATCGCACTACGTAGTAAATGAAAAGGAATGATATAAATGCCTAAATCATCTTATGATGATTCGTCAATTCAAATCCTTGAAGGATTAGAAGCTGTACGAAAAAGACCAGGGATGTACATTGGTTCCACAGATTCACGTGGCTTACATCACTTGGTTTATGAAATTGTTGATAACGCAGTTGATGAAGCCTTGTCCGGATTTGGTAAGGAAATTAATGTTTCTATCAACAAAGATAATAGTATTACAGTCGTTGACCATGGACGGGGAATGCCAACTGGGATGCATGCTAGTGGTAAACCAACGATTGAAGTTATTTTGACGGTGCTACATGCCGGTGGTAAATTCTCCGAAAACAGTTATAAGACTTCTGGTGGACTGCATGGTGTTGGTTCCTCAGTTGTAAATGCTTTGTCAGATTGGATGACCGTTCGAGTTGTTCGTGATCACAAAGTTTATGAAGAACGTTTTGAAAATGGTGGTCATCCAGTTGGAACCTTGAAGAAAACTGGTTCAACTAAAGAAGGTTCGGGAACGACAATTAGTTTTAAACCTGATGAAACAATTTTTCAAACGACTAAATTCAATTATGATACTTTGGCAGAAAGATTACGTGAATCAGCTTTCTTGCTTAAAGGTGTCAAGTTTACTATAACTGACAAACGTGGTGAAGAAGAGCGGACTGATGTTTTTCATTATGAAGACGGAATCCAATCGTTTGTAAAATATCTCAACGAAGGAAAAGATGCCTTAGGTGGAATTTTTTACGTTGAAGGTACTAATTCAGATATGGAAATCGAATTTTCTGGTCAATACAATGACGGTTATTCGGAAAACATTATCTCCTTTGTTAATAACGTTCGCACTGCTGATGGCGGGACTCATGAAGCTGGGATGAAGTCTGGTTTAACGAAAGCTTTTAATGATTACGCCCGTAAGGTTGGTTTGTTAAAAGAAAATAGTAAGAATCTTGAAGGTAGTGATGTCCGTGAAGGATTATCAGCTATCATTTCGGTTAGAATACCCGAAGAAATCTTACAATTTGAAGGCCAAACTAAAGGTAAATTAGGAACTCCACAAGCTCGTTCAGCAGTCGATCAATTGGTTTATGAGCAAATGAGTTTCTATTTGATGGAGAACGGTGAGCAAGCCCAAATGCTTGTTAAAAAGGCTTTGAAAGCTCGTGAGGCTCGAAATGCGGCTCGAAAGGCTCGTGAAAGTTCACGTAATGGCAAAAAGAACAAAAAGACTGATGGTTTGTTGTCAGGTAAATTAACTCCCGCTCAATCAAAGAATCCCGATAAGAATGAATTGTTCTTAGTCGAGGGTGATTCAGCTGGTGGTTCCGCAAAACAAGGTCGAGACCGTAAATTTCAAGCTATCTTGCCTTTACGTGGTAAAGTTTTGAATACCCAAAAAGCCAAACTTGAGGATATTTATAAAAACGAAGAGATCAATACGATGATTTATACGATTGGTGCTGGTGTTGGTGCTGATTTCAAACTTGAAGATCGTAATTATGACAAAGTTATCATCATGACCGATGCCGATGATGATGGTTCACATATTCAGATACTGTTGTTGACTTTCTTCTATCGCTATATGAGACCACTCGTTGAATCGGGTCACGTCTACATCGCTTTGTCACCACTTTATCGTTTGCAAAAAGGTAAGGGTGCTAAGTTAAGAACCAAATACTGCTGGACTCCAGATGAACTTAAAGAAGAAATCAAGAGCATGGGTAAAGGTTACGATTTACAACGATTCAAAGGTTTAGGTGAAATGAACGCCGACCAACTTTGGAAGACGACAATGGATCCTAAGAATCGTATTTTGATTCGAGTTAATATTGACGATGCTGCACTGGCAGAACGTCGAGTAACTACTTTAATGGGCGACAAAGTTAAGCCAAGACGTGATTGGATCGAATCGAATGTCCGCTTCAACGGAACTGAAGAAGGGGATAACATTCTGGAGAAAGTTGATGACGATGCTGACCCAATCGATAGCAAACTTGTCGACGATTTATTGAATAAGGAATAGGTGATAGATAGTGACTGAAAATTCTCCTAAAATTCAAGATATCTCGCTCGAAAAAATCATGGGAGATCGATTTGCGAGATATTCAAAATCAATTATTCAAGAAAGAGCGTTACCAGATATTCGTGATGGCTTAAAACCAGTTCAGCGAAGAATCCTTTATTCAATGTTCTTGGATGGTAATACTTACGACAAAGGCTTTCGTAAGTCAGCTAAGGGTGTTGGTAACGTCATGGGTAATTTCCATCCCCACGGTGATTCATCAATTTATGAGGCGATGGTTCGTCTTTCACAGGATTGGAAATTGAGAAATCCCTTGATTGAAATGCACGGTAATAACGGTTCAATGGATGGTGATCCACCTGCCGCAATGCGTTATACCGAAGCACGTTTAAGCAAGATCTCAACAGAAATGTTGCGTGACATCAATAAAGACACGGTTGATGAAGAATGGAATTTTGATGATACCGAAAAAGAACCAAAAGTTTTACCAGCCCGTTTTCCTAATCTTTTAGTAAATGGTGCTACTGGTATCTCTGCTGGTTATGCAACGGAGATTCCACCTCACAATTTAGGTGAAGTCATTGATGCAGTCATCAAGATGATCGATGAACCTGATGTGACTT
This sequence comes from Companilactobacillus suantsaicola, assembly GCF_004745525.1. Taxonomy (GTDB): domain Bacteria; phylum Bacillota; class Bacilli; order Lactobacillales; family Lactobacillaceae; genus Companilactobacillus; species Companilactobacillus suantsaicola. Next base: position 39,183 of record NZ_RKLY01000020.1, read on the forward strand.
TGGACGATTTGATGAAAATCGTTAAGGGACCAGATTTTCCTACTGGCGGTATTTTACAAGGTAAACAAGGAATTAAGGATGCTTACACAACTGGTCGAGGACGAGTTTACGTTCGTTCTAAGACTTCGATTCAAGAGCTCCGTGGTCATAAACAACAGATCGTTATTACGGAAATTCCTTATGAAGTTAACAAAGCCCAATTAGTCAAGAAGATGGACGAAATTCGGGTCTTGAAAAAAGTCGAAGGAATTGCTGAAGTTCGTGATGAAAGTGACCGTCAAGGCTTGTCGATCGTAATCGAATTGAAACGGGATGTTGACGCCAATGGTATTTTGAATTACATGTTCAAGAATACCGATTTGCAAGTTTCTTATAATTTTAATATGGTTGCCATTGCTGACATGCGTCCTCAACAGGTCGGTTTGATCAAAATCTTGAAGGAATATATTAAACATCAAGAAGACGTCGTCTTACGTCGTAGTAAATTCGACATGGCTAAAGCTAAAAAACGTCTCCACATCGTAGAAGGTTTGATCAAGGCGTTGTCGATTCTTGACAAGGTAATTAAAACGATTCGTTCAAGTAAGAATAAATCCGATGCCAAAAGTAATTTGATCAAGAGTTATCAATTTACTGATGAACAGGCTGAAGCCATCGTTTCCTTGCAACTTTACCGTTTGACTAATACTGATGTCACTGAGTTACAAAGAGAAGATAAAGAGCTCCATGAGCAAATTGATCAGCTTAATGAGATTATTAGCAATCACACGACTTTAATGAACGTGATCAAACAAGAGTTAACTCAGGTGCGTGATAGCTATGCTGACAAGCGCAGGACAAAAATTGAGGCTAAGGTCGAAGAGATCGAAGTTGATACGACGGTTATGGTTGCCAGTGAGGACGTTCGTCTGTTGGTCAGTCATGATGGCTATGTCAAACGTAGTAGCATGCGTTCCTATCAAGCCTCTGATGCGGGTGACAACGGTTTGAAGAATGAAGATTATCCAATCATTGATGAAAATGTTAATACTTTGGATCACTTGTTCATTTTCACCGATAAGGGTAATTTGATTTACCGCCAAATTTTTGAGGTCGAAGATAGTCGTTGGAAGGATACCGGCTCGCATCTTTCTCAAGAGATTGGTTTGGACAGTGATGAATCAATTTTGAAGGCCTTTGTCTTTAAGGATTTGAAAGAAACTGGTAATTTTTTAATTGGGACGGATGAAAATTACATCAAGCAAGTTGCCTTTAAAGATTTATTGCCAGGTAGAACTTACAAGTCCCGCGCTTCGAAGTATTGTAAATTAAAGGCTGACGATTCAAGAGTAATGGATGTTTATTACGTACCAAATGACTCCTTGCAATTAGTCTATGTCTTTACGAAACACTCTTATGCTTCAGCTTTCCCAATTGAAGAAGTTCCAGTTGTTAGTGGCAAAGCTATGGGTGTTAAATTTGTTAGTTTGAAAGCTGATGATGAATTGGCTGGCTACTTTATTACGAATAACGATGATGACAAGATTGCTGTCTTAACCCAACGTGGTTCATACAAACAGATGAAATTATCAGAAATTGCGGTAACTAGTCGAGCTCGTCGTGGTGTCTTGACCTTACGTGAATTGAAACGTCAACCGCATCGAATTTCTCTAGTAACGAATATTTCTAATGATTTGCAATTGTCAGTCGTAACTGATACGAATAAAGAATTACCAATTGATATCTCAATGCATCAGAATGCAGACCGCTACTCAAATGGATCATTTATCATGGATCCAGAATCTGACGGTAATCCAATTAGATTTGTGAAAAAGATTGCAGATAATAATTAATATAATTAACAGATTTTCTGTTTATATAGTATTATTATCTTATTGAATGCATTACAAATTACTTTCATAAATATTAGGAGGACTCTTTTATTGTTAGATGAAAAATCAAGAAGAGTTTTTAGTTCCAAAGCCCTAAATTACTTTGATGAACTGACCAAAAACATGAGTTATACCAAAACGGCTCAACAGTTAGGTATTACTCAACCAGCTTTGACGCAACAGATCAAAAAAATCGAGCGTGTTGTTGGAGCACCGTTATTTTATAGTATTGGTAAAAAGATTTATTTAACGGATGCTGGAACGTTGCTATTAAAGACAACTCATCAAATGTTTAACTTGATCAATAATGTTACTGACCAAATTCAACAAGAGTCATCAGAACGTTCAGGTACGATCAGTATCGGTCTTTTGTCGACAGCTGAATCAATGGTTATTGAGGACTTTATTGTTGAATATAATCGAATCAATCCCGACGTGATCATTGATTTGAATCTTTTGACTCGAAAAGAATTGTGGGACAGTATTCAAAATAATCGTATTGATTTAGCGATTATGTATTTGCCAGATAAGAGTATTAAGAGCTGGAAGCAGTATCGCTCTAAGAAAATTATGAGTGATGAGATCATGTTGATTCACAATAATAAAAAGTATAGTAATCAAAAGAGTATTACTTTCAAGGATGCAACCGCAAAGCCTTGGGCCACTTATTTGAAGAGTTACTATTTTTCAGAATTGATCAGTGAAAAATTCCGCGATGAGCTAGTTTATTTTCCTAAAGTTATCGCTAGATTTTCTTCACCATATCAATTATTGAAGTTTACACAACAATCAGACGACGTTTATACAGTTTTGCCGCAAAGTTTCTGCATTGCTCACAAATCAATGTTTAAACTTTATCAAACACCACTTGAACCAGCTATCACAAGTGATTTATCATTTTTATATCGAGAGGATAAAGAAAAAATTCCGCGTATTGAAGATTTCCTTAGTGAATGGGATAATTTCTTAGAAGAGATGAGTTATATTGACCGTCTTAAATCTTCAAGATAAATTTTAAAAAGGGGCGCATAAACAAATGCCAGAGAAAGAATTAGTTTTTGGACATAGAAATCCTGATACAGATGCTGTTTCAGCAGCTGTTGCTTATTCATATTTACAAAATAAACTAGGGTTTAATACTGAGGCTGTTGCTTTAGGAGAACCAAACCTAGAAACAAAATTTGTTTACGATCATTTTGATGCTAAATACCCACGTGTTATTTCAGCTATCAACGGTGAAGTTAAGAAAGTTATGCTTGTTGACCATAATGAAAAACAACAAAGTGTTTCTGATATTGACGATGTTCAAGTTACCCACGTGGTTGATCACCACCGTATTGCTAACTTTGAAACAAAATTGCCTCTTTACTATCGTGCTGAACCAGTTGGCTGTGTAAGTACAATTATTTGGGAAATGTATCAAGAAAACGAAGTTGAAATTCCCGCTAAAATTGCTGGTTTGATGGCTTCATCAATTATCTCAGATACATTGCTATTGAAATCACCTACAACCACTGATGTTGACCGCAAGGCTCTAAAAGATCTTGCTAAGATTGCTGGAATCGATTACGAAGCATATGGTCTTGAAATGTTGAAGGCTGGTACTAACCTTGACAGTAAGTCAACTCAAGAACTTATTGACATGGATGCTAAGAGCTTTGACATGAACGGTAACAGTGTTCGTATCGCACAAGTTAACACAGTTGATATCGAAGACACTTTGAAGCGTGAAGCTGAATTTGTTAGTGATATTAAGGCTGAAAATCAAAAGAATGGTTACAACCTATTCGTGCTATTGATTACAAACATCCTAACTAGTGATACTACAGGTGTTATCATTGGTGATGACAGTGCTATTAAGACTTTCGAAGAAGCTTTGAATACTAAGGTTTCTGACAATAAGGCTAGTCTACCTGGTGTTGTTTCACGTAAGAAGCAAGTTGTTCCTCCATTGGATGCAAAATTCTAATATGATTTAATTAATAAGGAATCCTTTCGGATTCCTTATTTTTTTCAACAAATTTATTAATCGCTTACATTTAAAAAATCATAAATAATAAAAGGCATAAAATGTTATCGTTTCAAGCTGCAATTACTGTTTGGCTATATCTAAATAAGTAAAAAACTAACAATAAATTTAATGAAAACGAGCATTTTTCTTGAAAACGCATTCTCGGTTTTGCTATAATAACAACATTGCTGAAAAATGCTTTTTTATTTTGAAATTAGAGGGAGTTTTTATTTAATGAATGCAGTGAATATATTAATTGGCCTTATGCCAATGATTGGATGGGGCGTTTTCCCAATTTTGACTGGTAAATTCGGAGGGAAGCCAGTCAATCAAATCGTTGGAGCTACCTACGGAACATTTTTGTCAGCTATTGTAGTTACTTTAGTTTTACAAACGCCAATATTAACTGGGAAGGCTTTCTTATTTACCTTCTTGTCTGGTGCTTGTTGGTCAATTGCTCAAAGTTTAGTTTTTTATGCATTTGCTGAGATGGGTGTTTCTAAAACAATGCCTGTTTCAACAGGATTCCAATTGATCGGTACATCCCTATGGGGAGTCATCGTCCTAGGTGAATGGCCAAGCGTGACAGCTAAATTAATTGGTTTCTTCTCAATTGTTTTGATTATTATTGGAGTTTATTTAACAACTTACAGTGAAAAGAAAGTTTCTGAAAGTGAATCAAACGTCGTTAAAGGTATTACCTTAGTCTTAATTGCGACAATCGGTTATGTTGGATATTCAGCCTTCCCACAAGCTGTGACAGTCGATGGATTCCAAGCCTTTCTACCACAAGCTTTCGGAATGGCCGTAGCTTCAACCGTCTTTGCCTTCATCACTAAGAGTAACCGTGAAGCTAAGCCTTATCGTTCAAAGAGTACTTACTTGAACATCATCAGTGGTATATTCTTTGCCTTTGCTGCGTTGACATATTTGATCTCGTCAAGAAAAGACGTCAATGGTTTGGCAACTGGATTTACTTTGTCACAGATGAATGTTCTAATTGCTACTTTAGGTGGAATTTACATCTTGCACGAACATAAAACTCATAAAGAAATGGTTATGGTTTTGTCAGGTTTAGTGCTAGTTGTGATTGCCGGAGTCATTACCGCTTTTATTTAAAATTATGCAAAGCTTTATCCTGTCATGGGATAGAGCTCTTTTTTTACATTCTGGTATAAAAATTATGTTGACAACGCTTACATAAGATAATATCATGTGCTTGTAAACAGTAGTAAAACGGTTTACCAAATACGGAGATGATTCACTTGAAAGCAAATAAGACAACGATTAAAGACGTTGCATTGAAAGCGGGTATTTCGGTTACTGCAGTCTCGTTGATCTTAAATGGCAAAGGTGAACGTTTCAGCAGTGAGACCAAGCGTAAAGTCCATCAGGCACAATTAGAGCTTGATTATTACCCAGACTATTATGCACGAGGATTAGTTGGTCAGCGGAATAATTCTATTGGAGTGGTAATTCCTAATATTAAGAATCCCTTCTTTTCAAGCTTAGCATTAAGCATTGAACAGGCGGCGATTCCTAAAGGATATTTTCCACAGATTTTTAGTGTGAATGGGTTTAAGGAAAATATCGATTATTTCATCGAACAGTTTGCTTCCGGGACTCAGAAGGGCCTAGTCTTAGCTGCCCCGGGTGCTTCAAAAGAAATCGTTGATAAATTATCAATTCATAACGATATTCCGATGGTCTTAACTGATCAAGCCGATTTGAATACAGATGATGATCGGGTACTGATTGCTGAAGAAAAATCTGGAAAGGAGATTGCACATTATTTACTGTCACTTGGCCACAAACGAGTTGCTTTTGTAATACCAAGGAAGTTAACGATGAACTTAGTAAAACGTTTTACCGGTTATACAGAAGCATTTATCGAATATGGACTTGAAGTCTCAGAAGATTTGATTTTTCGAACTGATTTTGGTCCTGAAGGTGGTGTTAAAGCAGCAAAAGAAATAATAAAAACCGATGCAACTGCCATCATTGCAATTAATGACGATGTTGCAATGGGAGTCTTTAAGGGTCTGCATTCACTTGGAAAATCAGTTCCAGGTGATTACTCAATCGTCGGGTTTGATGATTTTAATTTGAATAAGTATCTAATTCCTAGTTTAACAACGATGGCGCAACCAATTGAATTGATTGGGCAAAAAATCGTTGAATTAATGATCGAGCGAATTCAATATCCCAATCGACCTAGTAAAAGAATTGTTTTAGATACTAAATTGAAAATTGGCGACTCGACTAGACAAATAAATGAAGGGGGACGTGTATTGTGAAAAAAGGGTTAGTTCTAAATACACAAATTTCAGCAGTGATCGCTGATATGGGTCATTTTGACACATTATCAATTGGAGATGCCGGTATGCCAGTACCAGCTGGAACAAAGAAAATCGATTTGGCCGTTCAGAAAGGTTTACCAAGTTTTATTGATGTTTTGAAAAATGTACTTTCAGAATTACAAATTCAAAAAGTATATTTAGCCGAGGAAATCAAAACTCAAAATCCTGAACAATTAGCTAATATTAAGAAGATCATTGATGTTCCAATCGAATTCATGCCACATGAGGAGATGAAAAAACATTTAAGTTCTGATAAGGCCTTCATTCGTACAGGAGAAGCTAGTCCTTATTCAAATATCATTTTGGAAAGTGGAGTCACATTTTAAACGGAGGTGATTCTTGATGAAGATTGAAATGAAGAACATCACTAAAGCCTTTGGAACAAATAAGGTTTTGGAAGGTGTTAATTTCACAGTTCAATCAGGTGAAGTCCATGCACTGATGGGAGAAAACGGTGCTGGAAAATCAACCTTAATGAATATCTTAACGGGACTATATGGGGACGATGGAGGAGAAATATTAGTCGATGGTCAAACGACTCACTTCAGTGGGCCACTTGATGCTGAAAGACACGGAATTTCTTTTATCCATCAGGAAATGAATAATTTCTTGGAAATGTCAGTGGTCGACAATATGTTCTTGAATAAGGAGATCAAAAATAAATTTGGTTTGATGAATGAGAATAAGATGCGTGAACAAGCTAAATTTTATCTCAGTAAACTGGGTGCTAAGATCGATGTCGACAAACCGATCGGTAGTTTAAGCGTTGGACGCCAGCAGATGATTGAAATTGCTAAGTCACTGATGACTAATGCCAAGATCATCATCATGGACGAACCGACGGCCGCTTTGACCGAAAATGAAATTGCTCAACTGTTTGAAATTGTTCGTGGATTAAAGAAACAGGGAGTTGGTTTCATTTACATTTCTCACCGGATGGAAGAAATTTTTGAAATTGCTGATAAAGTTACGGTCATGCGAGACGGAATCTCAATCAATGAATATCAGACTAAAGATGTTTCGATGAAACAACTAGTCAAAGATATGGTTGGCCGTGAAATTGGGGACTTTTATCCAGATCGAAATCCTAAGTTTGGAAAAGTTTCATTAGAGGTTCAGCATTTATCAGAAGATGGTGTTTTTCAAGATGTCAGTTTTAAAGTTCAAGAAGGTGAGATTTTAGCTTTTTCTGGTTTGATGGGAGCAGGAAGAACCGAAATTATGCGGTCAATTTTTGGGATTGATCCCCACAATGAGGGAAAAATTTTGATTGATGGCCAAGAAGTTCACATTCACTCACCACAAGAAGCCATTAAGCATCAGATTGGATTTTTGACCGAGAACCGAAAAGATGAAGGCTTAATTTTAAACGATTCATTAACCGACAATATAGTTTTGCCTTCCATCAATGGTTTTGTTAAACACGGCTTAGTCGATGACAAAGCTATCAATGAATTTACTAATATGTTACTCAAACGACTCAGTGTTAAAGCTCAAAGCGCTGATGTAACTGCTAGTAGCTTGAGTGGTGGTAATCAACAGAAAGTCGTTTTAGCTAAGTGGGTCGGTTCAGGATCACGAGTTTTGATTTTGGATGAACCAACGCGTGGGGTCGATGTCGGAGCTAAACGTGAAATTTATGATTTAATGAATGAATTGACCGATCGTCACGTAGCTATCATTATGATTTCGAGTGATTTACCAGAGGTACTAGGGATGAGTGACAAGATTGCCGTAGTTTATGAAGGAAAAATTACCGGAATCGTCGATACAAAGAGTGCCACTCAAGAGTCAGTTATGACTTTAGCGACAGGGGGAGTCAAAGATGGAACAAGAAACTAAAGTTAGTCAAACTAACGAGAAGAAGAGTTTCGATTTTAAAAAGTTTATCAGTAAAATGGGTCCCTTAGTAGCTTTGATCATTTTAGTAATTTTGGTCACAGCACTAAGCCCTGGCTTTATTCAACCAAGTAATCTTTTGAATCTATTGCGTCAAGTTTCAATCAATGCAGTTATTGCCTTTGGTATGACATTTGTAATTTTGACTGGTGGTATTGATTTGTCAGTTGGTTCAATTCTGGCTTTGACAGGTGCAGTTACCGCTTCAATGTTAGTCAGTGGTATGTCGGCTGGATTGGCACTCTTAGTTGGACTATTAATGGGTGGAATCCTGGGCTTTTTAAACGGGGTCTTAATCGCTTATGGTAAAGCAGCTCCATTTATTGCCACTTTAGCCACGATGACAATTTTCCGTGGGGCAACGTATGTCTTTACAAATGGTAATCCGATCACTGGGACCAAAATGAATAACAGTTTTTTGTTCCAATTCATGGGTCGTGGATACTTGCTCGGTATACCCGTACCAATTTTTATTATGGCAATTGTTTATTTGATTTTATATTTATTACTACATAAGACGACCTTTGGCCGCAAAACTTATGCTTTAGGTGGTAATGAGCAAGCAGCTTATATCGCCGGTGTTAAGACAAAAATTGTTACTATGTGGATCTACACCATTTCTGGGTTAATGGCAGCTTTAGCTGGTATTATTTTAACTTCACGTTTAAGTTCAGCTCAACCAGATGCCGGTACTTCTTATGAAATGGATGCCATTGCCGCAGTTGTTCTAGGTGGAACTTCTCTGGCTGGTGGTAAAGGTAGAATTTTTGGAACCTTAATTGGTGCTTTGATTATTGGTACTTTGAACAACGGAATGAATTTGTTAGGAATTTCGAGTTTCTATCAACAAATTGTTAAAGGTATCGTAATCTTGATTGCCGTACTTATCGATAGACGTTCATCAAATGATTAATCATATTAATAATGGGGGATTTACTATTATGAAAAAATCTTTAAAGCGCATTATTCTAACTGTGAGTGTCTCTGCTTTAGCATTGTTCACTCTAGCCGGATGTGGTAAGACAGGGCTTGATTCTGGAAATTCCAGTGATTCAAAAGTTGAAACAAAGAAACCAAAGGATATTAAAGTTGGTGCTAGTCTCTCAACCCAATCTAATCCATTCTTTGTTTCCGTTAAGAAAGGTATCAACGATTTGGCTAAGAAGAACGATACAAAAGTTCAAATCTCTGATGCCCAAAACGATACAGCAAAACAAAATAACGACATTGAAGATTTAATTACTAAAAAAGTCGACATCCTGATCATTAACCCAGTTGACTCTTCAGCTATCACGCCGGCAGTTAAGGATGCAAATGATGCTGGTATCCCAGTTATCACAGTTGACCGTTCTAGTGATGGTGGTAAGGTGTTATCATTAGTTGCTTCTAACTCAACTAAAGGTGGTCAAATGGCCGCTAAGTTCTTGATCGACAAACTTGGTGAAAATGCTAAGATTGCTGAATTACAAGGTATCCCAGGAGCTTCAGCTACACGTGAACGTGGTAAAGGATTCGATAATTACTCCAAAGGTAAATTGGATATCGTTGCTAAACAAACTGCTGGTTTTGATCGTGCCAAAGGTTTGAGTACTACTGAAAATATTCTTCAAGGTAACCCAGATATCGTTGGTATTTTCTCACAAAATGACGAAATGGCACTAGGTGCAGTTCAAGCAGTTAAAGCTGCTAATAAAGAAGTTACAATTGTTGGTTTTGATGGTGAAAAAGACGGAATCAAGGCCGTTAAATCAGGTAAGATGGCCGCAACCGTTGCTCAACAACCAGAAGAAATGGGACGTTTGTCACTTCAAGCAGCTTATGATTACTTCAATGGTAAGAAAGTTAAGAAAAATATTGAATCACCATTGAAATTAGTTACAACAGAAAGCTTAAACAAATAACAGACATGAATTAAAGGCGAATTTTATAATCAAGTTAGCCACCTTAAGAAAAACTAAATAAAAAAACACCAAGACGTAAAAATCAGTTATCATTGGAGTTCCGACACTAACAATGAAAGAGGTTTTTCGTCT
>NZ_RKLY01000021.1 GCF_004745525.1 Companilactobacillus suantsaicola
CTCTTCACTAAAGCCGGTCATAGCTTTTTTCTCAGCCTCAAGGCAAATTTCATGTATCTGCTGAGCTGCTTTTTTGCCATCACTCGTCAGCCCAACTAAAGTAATTCGTTTATCGGTACTGGATTTGCGAGTTTTAACTAAACCGGCTTTAGTCATGCGGCTGACCGATTTAGCAATTGTTGAGTGGTCGACGCAAAGTGTGGTGACGAGTTGGTTTTGGGAAATGTTGTTATTTTTCATCAAGCACAAAAGAATCAAATCTTGGCCCGGATATAGTCCGAGGGGACGGATTTTTTTGGTAACAGTATTTTTGTAACCTGAAACGAGTCCCATCAGTGCTTTTGAGATTGGATATTCAGAATTCATAAATTTCCCCCTAAATATTTTTGGAGAATAGTGTACCGACCGGTTCGCCAGCTAAAATATTGAAGATGATCTCAGGGTCTTTACCATTTGTCAAAACCATCTGTTGATTGTGTTTTAGAATACGTTGGGCAGCCTTTAGTTTGGTTGTCATGCCACCTGTACCAAACTTGGTTCCGTGACCACCAGCAGCGGCAACTATCTCTGGTGCGATTTCTCCAATTGTACCAATCAATTTGGCGTCTGGCACTTTATTTGGATTGGCGGAGTAAAAGCCGTCGATATCGGACAACATGATCAATAAATCGGCGTCGACCAAATTAGTTACGATGGCGGACAATTGATCGTTATCACCAAATTTAGTGTGGTGGTCTAACTCGGAAACGGTCACGGTGTCATTTTCATTGACGATGGGGATGGTATTATCCATGGACAACAATTCTTGGAAGCTATTCATCACATTGGTGTGGCTTTCGGGATAATCGATAATATCCTTGGTGATCAACATTTGTGCCACGGACATGTCGTATTCGTGAAAGGCTTCATTGTAAATCTGCATCAATTCTGCCTGTCCTACAGCCGCTACTGCTTGTTGTTTAGAAATCTTAACCGGACGTTGATCGAGTCCTAAAACACCCATACCGACGCCGATAGCCCCAGAAGAAACTAGGACAACATCTTTGCCATCTTTTTTCAAAGTGCTCAAAACTTTGGCGAGTTGTTTGATGACGCTGGAATTGATTTTGCTGTTATGATGAATCAAGGTACTTGTACCTACTTTGACCACAATGCGATCAGCATAGATTTGACGCTTATTTTGCATTTTTTTATCCTCATGAAATTAATATGTATATTGACTATTTGGCACTAATATTATTATGCTAAAACAAGTTAGGAAATAAGAAAAGGGTGTATTTATGTATAAAGTATTGATCGTGCTCCACGAAGGCGACGACTATATTAGAATGAACAAAGTTTACATCGAAAGTATGCCCGTTGCTGGACAGTATATTATTCACACGGACGGCTTGGCTTACTACGTTGAAGAGGTAACTACTTTTGTTGGTTATGTCAGCAGTAAGGGTGCTATTGCGATTGTAGTTGTTCATCCGGCTCCTAAGGATGCGGAAGTTAATAAGTTATATGGTGTGGATATTGAGCGGGATTTGGATGATCCTGAATATAATAAGAAATAATTCTATTGTGTAGGTTTATTTGATTGGTGGGGTGTAGTATGCCGCTCCTCCGCAACAAAGCTGATTGGGCTGGAACGATGTGGGCCGACTTTGAACTACCGCAAGGTTCGCGGCATCTCAAAGCTCGACCTTATTCTAAGCAATAAATTGCTAAGAATAATTTCACATCTGAGCCCATCAGCTTTGTTGCTCCGGTGCTGAATAACGGATCTATGGTTTGATTATTTTCCATTTTTTTGGAAATAGATGTTCTATTGTAATTAACCTATGTTCTCATTTTTATTGAAATGAATTTTCAATTGGTATCACACTATGTTAGAAAATAGTTCTGGAGATTTGGAATAGAATTTCTATTTTTTAAAAAAGTTCCTCAATTAAATTATGAAGCACAAAAATCTAAACCAAATTTGGACTCGGATTCAAAATAGAACGTGATATACAAACCCCACAAGATATTACCTCAATAGAAATTAGAGCTGTTCAATAGTCTGGAGCGACAGTCCTGGGAAATGCTCAGCCGTGAAATTCCACTTAGCGCTTTAGCGCTTACGTGGAAGGGTGAGCTTGAAGACGATTTCCGGGTTTGAAATTGGCTCCAAGTCGCCCCACAGCGTTCCAGCGTTTCCCAGGACTGTCGCGGAAGACGGCATCTATCCACCATCCAAACTAAGGAACAACCACTATCAACAAATTAATCATTATTTTGCTAAACCTGAATAAAGAATTGTAGACTTCACGTATTTTATATGTGTTAGCCTGCAATTCTTTTATTTTTGTCCGAATTTTGTTTGTGTTGTCTATATTTGTAAACTATTCTTTCGAAAAATGGTATGAACCAATTATACCAATAAAAAGTGCAAAAAAATAAAGGCCTACCACTAGCCTTTACTTTTGCGAGAAATTAAACCAGAGCCTACCACTAACCCTGATTCCTAAGCAGTTGAGAAGGAGTACTACTCTAAAAGGATAACAATGAAACATTGTTAGGTTAATACATCTCGCTTATATAACCAAATTAATTATAAAACGGATATAAAAGTATTTCTACAATTCAGGAAAAATAATTTGATCAAAAAAACAAGATTTTACAAGTTATGGAGAAATAAATACACTATTTTGTTGTTTTTGTGGATTAACGTGACATAGAAAATGACAAATGTCATACTTTAGAGTGTATAGAATGCTGATAATATATAAAATGTTCAGAAAAGTATAAGTATTTTATATAAAGTTGAAAGCATATCGTCATGGTTATGTCCCATAATAGGTGACGATAAAGAGAGATTAAATATATATTGCATGTTTTGAGGATATTACTGAGAAGGGTGGTACGAATTTGAAAGAAGTAAGAGTTGCTAACGCTGAACGTGAGGACTTTATCCGTTCCGTGGAAGAATCAGTCGGTTCCTTCAATTTGGGTTGCGAAGGTACACTGATTGAATTAGTTTTTAAGCATATTAAATTGTTAGAATATAACGATAACTTAGAAACAGAACTAGGCAATTTTAGAAAAGATTTGATCGAGTATGACATCAATACTGGACATAAGCACAATAGAGATGTTGAAGAATTGTTGTTTAAGATCAAGAACAGAAAGTTGCCATTTATATAGAGCGTGGAACAGGCCCGCTTAGGACTTGGCAGATAGCCTAGCTTCACGAATTGCCCGCCGCACTTGCGGGCAATTTGGGAAGCGTAGCTATATGCCGAGTCCTGGCCTGTGCAACGCGTTTTGACTATAAAGCATAGAACCATGGTTATTCTTAAAAGAACAATCGTTATTAAGAAAAAGAACCATGGTTATAAATCAAAAGAACACTAACCATAAAAAAATATAAATACAAACACACAAACAAATACGCAAATAAAAAACAGGGTTTAAATCACAACCCTGTTTTTCTTTTACCCAAAAACTACCAAAATCTCCAACAGATAATTAAAATACTGATAAAGGAGAAAACTCAAATGATAAAAATAATCCCCCGAACAATCCAAGACGTCCCCGTCCTCGAAGCAATCAAAGAAGAAAACCTCGACCAACCGTTACCACTAGTAGTTTTCTATCATGGGTGGCGCTCGGCTAAGGAACAAGTTTTAACTCAAGCTAGAAAACTAGCACAAAAAAATATCCGCGTAATCCTGCCCGATGCAATGAATCACGGACAAAGACATGCGGATGTTTCTTCAATTCCCTCATTTACCTTTTGGAATAGCATTCAAGGTAATGTTTCGGAATTTTCCTTATTAATTAATTATTATCAAAGACAAAATCTAATCAAAGATCAAAAAATTGGCGTTGGTGGTTATTCCATGGGTGGCATGACGACTGGAGCTTTATTGACCCAACATCCGGAAATTACGGCTGCCAGCATCATTATGGGAACTCCCAATTTATTAGCTTATGCAAAACTAGTTCGTGAAGATGCGAAGAGACGTCAGATGTACTTGCCCCAAGATATGGAAATGCTGACGAGTTGGATCAAGTATTACGACCTCAATAGCCAACCGGAAAAAATTGATAATCGGCCGTTACTTTTTTGGCACGGGACAAACGATCCGCGGATTCCTTATCATGAATCAAAGGATTTCTTTGACAAAATTCAAGGAGAACCCTATTCAAAACAGGTGGCGTTTATTACCGGTTATAAAGCAGGACACTTGGTTGAACCACCGCTGATGGATAAAATTGCTAATTTCTTCGAATATTATTTGAACTGACTTTTCTTGGAAACGACGAACGTTAAGACGACTAAATTCAGTAAGCCTAAAACGACCAACAGAATGAAAGCGTGTTGTGAACCGATGGCAGTTGCGGTGGCCGTGCTGAGGTTGTGATTGTTCTGGCTCAAAGCGATAATGGCTGAAACAATCGAAGTTCCCGTAGCACCCGCAAATTGTTGTAACGTATTGAAAAGAGCGTTACCGTCAGCTTGTTCTTGGTCGGATAAAAATTTTAATCCGTCAGTCATGATGTTTCCAAATGACATACCCATGCCCAGCATATAAATGATGTAGAACCAAACAATCATTGTGTTAGAGAGCTTGAGACTCAAACTAGCGAAAATAATTAACGAGATTTCGGCTAGCGTGACACCAGAAAGGATTGGTAAACGAGCACCCATTTCATCCAAGATTTTTCCACCGAGTGGCGCTAGAATTGCTCCGACGACTCCGGCTGGTAGAACGGCTAATCCGGCAATTGTTGCGTTGTTGTGGTTAACTAATTGAATGTAATTAGGCAAAATGAAGGCAAATCCGAGGGATGAAATTTGAAAGAGGAAGAAACTGAGTAAGTGCCCACTAAATTTCTTGTTTTGAAGAACTTTCAAATCAATCAAAGGATTATTCAAATGTTGTGAACGGATGATAAAGCCGACTAGGCCAATGACTCCAATTACAAAAGCAATTATTACGAGCGGGGACATTTGGCTAATGTTGCTGAAACTAAAGATGAGTCCACCAAACGTTAAAATTAAAGCGATAAAACTTAGAACGTCAAATTCACTCTTTTGAATTTGGCTTTTTTGTTGAATATTTTTGATGCCTAGGAAAAATGAAATAATCAAAATTGGTAGTAAGATGACGAAAATATAACGCCAGCCCCAAGCGCTGACTACTAGACCACCAAAAGTTGGACCAATGGCAGGAGCTACAGCCGTTATTAGAGTCCCCAAACCCATCATTAGACCAATTTTACTTTCGGGGACGTTTTCTAAAATGATATTGAACATCAAAGGTAAAGCAATTCCGGTTCCAATTCCCTGCACGACTCGACCGAGCAAAAGCATTGGAAAGATTGGGGCAATTGCATCAATCACGACGCCAAGAATAAAGAACAGATTGGCTAAGATAAAGAGCGTCTTAGTTTTAAAATTGTGCTTCAAAAATGAAGAGATCGGTACGATAATTGCGACGACTAACAAGTAGATTGTGGTCATCCATTGAACGGTCGAAGTAGTGACATTGAATTCCTTCATCAAAGTTGGGAAGGAAATGTTCATCGATGTTTCGACAATTACGCCACAAAAAGACATTAAGCCAGTGGCGAGGACAGCTAGTAAAACATTTAAAGGGATTTTTTCTTGTTTTTCCATAAATTATTCCTCCTGAAAAGCTTCGAATTTTAAAAACTTTTCGATGATATCAAGTTCTTCAGTTGTGAAGTGCTCATCTAAAACTTGTTGCTGTAAGTGCATGAAGTGCTTGATTTCCTTTTCCAGTTGCCAAGCCTTGTCAGTTAAGAAGACTGATTTTTGACGGGCATCGGATGTTGATGGCTTACGAATAATCAAATCCTTTTTTTCCATGCGTTGTAAAGCAATCGTGGCCGTAGAACGCTGAATGAAGAATTCTTGTTCAATATCACGCTGGAACAATTCTTTATCAGGATGATTACTCAAAAAATCAATGATCGACATCTGAACCCAAGTAGCATCGTGCTGTTTGGCAAAGATATCTAATCGTCTAGATAGTTGATTAGACGCGATTTTGACTAACATATTAGTATTTCTCATAAGTGACCTCTCAATTATAAACGTTAGATGACTAACGATTATTAATCGTACTCTGGATTTTTTTGAAAAGCAATAGGAAATAAAAAAACATCCACAAATTTTGCAGATGTTCTTAAATAATTTCATATTCCAAACTTAATAATTTTCGATGTAAAATCTTGCCATTAGTCGTCTTTGGTAGCTTGTCGATCAGCCGAAATTCAACTGGCACTTGATAATCGATCAAATTATGTTTACCGAATTCTTCCAAACTGGCACTAGTCAAAAAGGCATTTTCCTTTAATTCCAAATAGGCGACTGGCACTTGATTTTCCTTCTTGTCGGCAACGCCCACGATGCAAATATCGACGATACCATTGATACTGCGGTATGTGTTCTCGACTTCTTTAGGATAAATAATTTTATCACCACGATAAATTAATTCATTCTTGCGACCCTTGACGTAGAGAAAATTATTCTCATCCAAGTACCCCATATCACCAGTTTTGAAGAAACCGTCACTCGTAAAGCGTGATTGATACAACTGCCGCTTATTCAAGTAACCTATTGCGATAGTGGGCGATTTGACTTCGATTGAACCAATATCATCTTGATTGATGTCCGTGATACGAATTTGTTCAGTGAAAAATGGTTGGCCACACGAACCGGTCTTAGTTTCCGCATCGTCAAAACTTAAAGCAGCGATGTTAGAAGTAGTCTCGGTCATACCATAAGACTGCAACACGGGGATTCCCAACATGTTACAACGCAACAAGGTCCAATTATCGACCAATCCATAGCCTAGATAGACACAGCGGAATTTTTCATTGTAGCCTTTGCCTTGAGGCAGGGAATTCAACAATTCGCGCAGCATCGGTGGTGTGAGTGAAATAATCGTAGCTCGTTCGTTGATCAAAACTTTATTTAAATGATGCAAATTGAATCCGTCAATCAAGTAAACGCCAATTCCGTAAATCATTGAGCGCATGATGATTGAAAAACCAGGAACGTTGAAAAGGGGCAGTGTTAAGACCCAAATGTCGTCTTTATTGATGCCTAAAGTCAGATCTGTCCCCATTGCTGAGAAGAAATAATTGCCATATGTCAGCATAACACCAATATCACTGTTATCATTAGGAGTGTAAAGAATCGTTGCCACTTGGTCGTTATCGAATTCGGAAACTGGCTGATAATCAAAACTCTTGTTGAGACTTAAAACGTCTGACATCCAAGTTTTATCCCAGGAGACATTTAAAATGTTTTTCGTGGGCGCAGAATCCGAAACTAAGACCGTCTTAGGCTGTGAATCTTTGATTTGATACTCCAAAGCATTGGCGCTCAATTGGGTATCGAGCATAATAATCCGGGCACCGACCTGTTGAAGTGCTAGAATGGCAACGTAGCCGTTAAAGCAATTATCGGAAAATAAGGCGATAGGGTCATTTTTTCGAATACCGCTAGTATATAATTTGCTCGCAAATAACTGGACACACGAATTCAGTTCTTTAAAAGTGAAATCAGCGTGTTCGAGAATTAATGCGACCTTGTCAGGATCGAGTTTTGCGCGTTTGACTAACCAGTTTTCCAAAATATGACCTCTTTTCCAGGATGGATTTGATATCATTGATATTGCTATAACTTGATTGTAAAACATTTAAATAATAAAATTTTAACTAATTATGAAAAAAATTGAGGTACAAAATGAGTTTGCTAAACGATTTAGGCATTGAAGTAGTTGAAAAAGGGAAACACAAAGTGATTTTGGGGATGGAAATCACGCAAGATCACTTGGATAAAGAAACAGAACAACCAGGAATCATCAGCGCTATGCTGTCAGAAACAGCCGCCAGTCTGGGAGCTAATTTGAGTTTCCGTCAAGGAAGTGCCGCAATCACGAGTGTTTCTTTGCATAGTTTGAATGCATTAAAACTTGGCAGGATCATCGTTGAAGCTCAACCGGTCAAAGATGGTAGTAACATCCAAACTTGGCAAGCAACGCTTCACTATGATAACAGTGCCATCAGCAATAGTCTTTGTACGATAACTTTAAAGAAAATTGAAGCCTAGTGACGATAGATTCGTGAATTGATAATCTCGAAGAATGCCAAAACAATCAAACTAGCTCCAAATAATTGATAAATAAAAATAATTGTCTTTGAAGGGTTCAGAATAAACACAATACCTGCCAGCATCAACAATGCTGAGTAAAAGTAATCTAGGTAAGGTGTTATCTTCTGGACTCTTTTTGCCATCTCATGCGAATCACGGAATTGGTTGATTCCGTTGACCAAAAGAATGATCCCTAAAACTGGTGGGACTAATGGGATGAAGAAACGAGCAAACAGTAAAACCCCTAAGGCTAAAAATAGTGCACCGACCCCTAAACCAATGGCAATATTATTTTCACCGGTGCTTCGCTTGATACTCCAGCCATCAATGATCGAAAGGACTCCGTAAATGGCAATGTAACTGGAAACAATGTAAATGATAATATTGAAACTCTTTACTGGCTCTAATACGATCAAAATTCCGGCCGTCAGTAAGAATAAAAAACGCAACCAACGATAAAGTTGGAACTGCTTAACCATAATATTTTGCTCCCCTTAAAAATAGGTCTTTGTCACAGGTGGCTTATAAGAAAATACGGATAGGCTCCACTAATAATATGTTCATTAGTACAACTTATTTGTTTTGAACTAAAAGTAATAAATAATAAAAACCACTTATTTAGTCTGGAGCACAAGCTCTGTGATGACTCAGCCGCCAAATTCTTGTTGGTGCTTTAGCACCAACAAGAAGGCCTAGTTTTGAGATTTTGCGTACTTTGCAAAAGCTCAAAATAGTGCCGGCAGCGTTCCAGCTCATCACAGAGCTTGTGCGGAAGACGGCAAATCAGGACGAGACCTAAAAATGTCTAAATATATGATACCAGAAAATCGAAGAAATAAAATCAGTCATAATAAAGATGTTCACAAACTGATTTATAAAAGTATTTATAAACCGTTATATCAGGCATGAGCATATCTCTTTAATTGTGAAATCATTGTGGTACTTTAGAGGTAATTAATACTAGGAGGAACCAAAAATGAGTGTTCGTGCATCTGATGAAATGGTAAAAGTTTTGGAAAAATGGGGTATTGATAATATTTACGGAATTCCGGGAGATTCTGTTGATACCACGATCGATGCTCTGTATCGCGCTCAAGATAAAATAAAGTTCACACACGTCTTACATGAGGAAGTCGCCGCTTTGGCTGCTGCTGCTCATGCTAAATTAACTGGTAAAATTGGGGTCTGTTTGTCAATTGGTGGACCCGGAGCCATTCATTTGTTGAATGGTTTGTATGATGCCAAAATGGATCACGCTCCCGTGTTGGCTATTTTGGGTCAAGTTCAATCAAAGTTGTTGAATACGGACTTCTTCCAAGAGGTCGATACACACGTTTTGTTCGAAGATGTAGCCGTCTACAATAAAATCATCATGGACCCACAATCTTTGCCTAGAATCGCTGATGAAGCTATTAGAACCGCTATCGCTAAGAAGGGTGTCGCTGTTTTGACGATTCCTGACGATATTCCGGCTCACATGATCAAAGACAATTTCACACCGAATGTCGATAACTTTAAGCTTGACGATTACAAGGTCAATGACGACCAAATCAAGCAAGCTCAGGAAATGCTGGAGATTCACTCTAATCCAATCGTTTTGGCTGGTGTCGGAATCAAGGACGCTAAAAAGGAAACTAAAGAATTTATCGAGAAATATAAAATTCCTATTATTTTGACTATGCCTGCTAAGGGTTTGGTCGACGATGACCATCCCTACAATTTAGGTCAATTGGGTAAGTTAGGGACTAAGCCCGCTTTTGAAATGATGCAAAAAGCAGATCTCGTAATTATGTTGGGAACCGATTACCCTTACGCTCCATACTTGAATAAGAAAGTTGATGCCATTCAAGTTGATATTAATCCGGATCGCCTAGGCAAACGTCGCCACGTCGATTTAGCTATCCAAGGAGATGTCAAAGAAGTTTTGCAACATTGGAACGCCTTAGGACAACCTGTTAAAGAACGTCACTTCTTGGATCTAGCTGTTTCTAAGATTGGTCAGTGGCGTAGTTGGATGAAGGATGTCTATTCCAAGAAACACACTGGTGTTTTGCCATCATTAATGTTTCATAACATCAGTAAGAGTGCTCCAAGTGACACAGTTTGGTCCATTGATGTCGGAACTTCAACCGCCTTTGGGGCCAGATTCTTGACCGCTAAATCCTCACAAATGTACACAATTTCTGCTTGGTTAGGAACCATGGGTTGTGCTTTGCCTGGAGCAATCGCTGCTAAGATGGATATGCCAGATCGGCCAGTCTATGCGATTGCTGGGGATGGTGCGTTCTCGATGGTCATGCAGGATTTTGCTACAGCCGTCAGATACAACTTACCAATGTTATTTATCGTTTTAAATAACAAGTTGTTAGCCTTTATCGAATACGAGCAACAATCCGCTGGACAACAAAATTACGGAATCAGTTTGCCAACTATCGACTTTGCCAAATTTGCTGAAGCTTGCGGCGGAATTGGTGAAACCATCACAACCGACGAACAATTCTCAGATGCTATCAGAAAGTATCGCAATCCTGAAAAACCAGTTCTATTAGATGTCGCTGTTAACGACGAAGCTCCACTACCAGGTAAGATTATGATGGATGAAGCTCAAGGTTACGCTAAATTTGGTTTGGGTCACGTGATCGACAAGAAGAGTTTGCCAGAATTGCCACCAATGAAAGAGATTTTACGTTCATTCTTATAATTTTTGAAAATGATTTTGATTCAGAATAAATTACTGAAATTAGTAGGAAAGAATCGCACATCTAAAAGAGCCACTAACAGAAGCAGAAAAGGACCGGCAATCTATCTCACCAACTATCAGAGTGAAAGAAGAATTTAGATCTAACAAAAAATAGAGATGATAAACTCCAATTGGAATTTATCACCTCTATTTTTTTACTTTAGAATTTTTCTAAATCGGCTGCTTTAACAAACTCGTTGGTTGCGACCCGGAAATATTTTTCATCGTTTAGATAAGCTATTCGATCAACTTTCCAAGCGGAGTCACTATTTAACTTCCGGTTAGCGACTAAGTTGCCTTCCGCTGTATACAGTTTTTTCTCAGCGGTTGGGGAAACGATAGTTTGCTTGTAGACGAACGGATAAACTTGACTAGCTTTGACCCATTCGTTAGTTGCGACGCGGTAGAATTTTTGGCCGCTGATCGTTGTTTGACGGTCGACTAACCAGTCCGTTTGCGGCATCAATTTGCGGTTGGCAGGAGTGATTTGGTCGTCGTTCAGAGCATAAACTTGAACGGCAGGCTGATCACTGAAAGTTGCCACGGTTAAATTGATATTTTGGTCATTGACGATTTCGGTGTCACTGATTTTGACAAACTGGTTGATGCCGACACGGTAATATTCTTGCCCATTGATGTAGGCGATGCGGTCACTAGTGAATTGTGTTCCCTTAGCAAGTAAATTATCAAGAGCAGTTCCTTCAGCTTTGATCATCTGCTTATCGGAATCGGTTTTAGCTTGTAGAGAAAGGGTTTCAGCTTTGTAAAGGTAAACTTGACTAGCCTTGACCCATTCATTAGTTGCCACACGATAGAAAGTATCGCCATTGAGAGTCATCAATTGATCCGTTAACCAATCAGAATTGTGGACTAACTTGCGGTTAACGACGGACATTTGATTGTCAGAATCTTTAGCGTAAATTTGCACGTCTGGTTGGTCAGCAAAAGTGGCGATGGTGGATTTGATATTTTCGATATGGGCACTTGAAGTACTTTCGTTTGAAACGATTTGTGTATAAGAAAGCACGTCATCAGATCCAAGTGCTTTGGAATTTGCTGGATTAGTAATTGTGGCAATTCCATCGGGGGTGAAAGTTACGATGACTTTTGGAGCGGTATATCCAGGTTTATCGATAGCGGTTACGGTGATAGGAGCATCTCCGAAACGACCTTCAGGGATGTTCAAAGTCGAAGTGGTTCCATCAGGATTTTTGACTTTAACCGTTGAAGCTTTATTAATGTTTCCTTTATAACTGACAGGATTATCTGAATCAATTATTTGGCCAGCTTGATTGGTAAATGATGGAATTCCATTAGGCCCGTAAGTTACTGTGATGGATGGTGTGATATATCCATTTTCTGATGGCAGACTTAGAGTTACATTCTTATCCCCAAAGTGTCCTTCAGGTACTTTAACGTTAATAATCGATCCATCTGGTTTTTGAATCTTAATAGAAGTTTCAGGATTTTTGACGCCAGTATAAATTACTGGGGAAGTCTTGCTGATAGGATTATTGTCCAAATCTAAAATATTGAAACCACTTGGTGTATATTGAATTTTTACTGCTGGTCGATTGTAACCTTCGATGTAGTCCAGTTGAATTGGCCCTGAAATTGAACCGACTGTACCAGAAGGTATCTTAATGGATTGAATTCCGTTTCCTAGGTTGACATCAACTGTACTTAATTGCCCGTTGATTTCTTTTCCAAGATATTTTACATCGGCGGGTTTAACGTCACCATCAGGAACAAAAGTATTGTTAGCTGAGATAGTACCCTTGATTTCAGAAGTACTTGGATCATAGCCAGCAACGTTAGGTATTGTAACTGTAACTTTATCACCGACTTTTCCTGCAGGAATAATGTACTGTTCTTTACCATTAGGTGTATTAAATTCAACCGGTATAGGTTTTGTATCGTTAGGAGAATATACGGGCTGGACGAGATCAGAAAGAACGGGATTACCATCTTTATCAGCCGTAATTGTGGCTGAACCAGGTTTGGAAATAGTGTAGCCCGGAACTTCAGGAGTGATAGAAATTTTATCACCAATTTTAGCGCTTGTTCCAGTGGCGTTTTTATCTCCAGAAATTGTCATATTCCCATTAGGT
Source organism: Companilactobacillus suantsaicola (assembly GCF_004745525.1). Lineage (GTDB taxonomy): Bacteria > Bacillota > Bacilli > Lactobacillales > Lactobacillaceae > Companilactobacillus > Companilactobacillus suantsaicola. Next base: position 13,013 of record NZ_RKLY01000021.1, read on the forward strand.
GTTACTACAGCGTCTTTTTTAGTAGACCATTGAGAAACTGCGTTAGGAGAATATTCAGGTTGAGCAACCTTTGATAGAACGGGATTGCCATCTTTATCAGAAATAATAATAGCTGAACCGGGTTTAGAAATAGTATAACCAGGGACATTAGGTGTAATTGTCACGGTGTCACCAATTTTAGCCGGAGTATTCTCAGAATTAGTAGTTCCTGAAACAGTAACTTTACCAGTAGGAGTAATAATTTCATCTTCGGTAGTCGACCAATTCTTTACCTCATTAGCTGAGTAAGTTGGTTGGGTGATGTTTGTCAAAACGGGATTGCCATCTTTATCAGATGTGATAGTAGCCGAACCGGGTTTAGAAATAGTATAGCCGGGAATATTTGGTGCAATCGTTACGGTATCACCGATATGAGCAGGTTGATTCTCAGAATTAGTAGTTCCTGAAACAGTAATTTTACCAGTAGGGATAATAACTTCATTTTCAGTCGTTGACCAATTCTTTACCTCATTAGCCGTGTAAGTTGGTTGGATGATATTTGTCAAAACGGGATTGCCATCTTTATCAGCAGTAATAGTAGCCGAACCGAGTTTAGAAATAGTGTAACCGGGAACTTTAGGTGCAATAGTTACGGTATCGCCAATTTTAGCGGGTTGACCGTCCGAATTTGTAGTACCAGAAACAGTAATTTTACTTGTTGGAGTATTGATTTCATCTGTAGTACTAGACCAAGAGTCGACTGGATTAGCTGAATATTTAGGTTGAACAACTTTTGAAAGAATAGGGTTACCATCTTTGTCGGCAGAAATAATAGCTGAACCAGGTTTGGAAATAGTGTAACCGGGAACTTTAGGCGCAATAGTTACAGTGTCACCAATTTTAGCGGGTTGATTATTTGAGTTAGTAGTCCCCGAAACTGTGATTTTTCCGGTCGGAATGGAAATTTCATCGGTGGCTGTAGACCAAGAATTGACTGGATTAGCTGAATATTTAGGTTGAACAATTTTTGAGAGAATAGGGTTACCATCTTTGTCAGCAGTGATAGTAGCCGAGCCAGGAGTTGTGATGGTGTAGCCAGGAACTTCAGGCTTGATTGTTACAGTATCACCAATTTTAGCAGGCTGACCGCTTGAGTTGGTAGTTCCAGAAATGGTAGTTTGACCGACGGGAGTCTCAACTACATCTGGATCGGTCGACCAAGATGTTACGGAATTGGCTGAGTAAGTAGGTTGAACAACTTTTGAAAGGATAGGGTTACCATCTTTGTCAGCAGTAATAGTAGCAGAACCTGGAGTTGAAATGGTATAACCAGGAACCTCAGGCGCAATAGTTACAGTGTCACCAGTATGAGCTGGTTGATTATCTGAGTTAGTAGTTCCAGAAACTGTGACATTACCATTAGGAGTAACAATCTCATTTTCAGTCGTTGACCAATTCTTAACATCATTAGCTGAATAAACAGGTTGCGTGATATTTGTCAAAACAGGATTGCCATCTTTATCAGCAGCGATAGTAGCTGAACCGGATTTGGAAATAGTGTAGCCAGGAACCTCAGGCTTGATTGTTACAGTATCACCGATATGAGCCGATTGATTATCTGAATTGGTAGTTCCAAAGACGGTAGTTTGACCGTTTGGGATTTTAACTGCATCTGAATCGGTTGACCAGGATGTTACAGAATTAGCTGAGTAAGTAGGTTGATTAATTTTGGAAAGGATAGGATTACCATCTTTGTCAGCAGTAATAGTAGCAGAACCTGGAGTTGAAATGGTATAACCGGGAACTTTAGGCGCAATAGTTACAGTGTCACCAAAATGGGCTGGTTGATTGTCTGAGTTGGTAGATCCAGAAACAGTAACTTTTCCGGTCGGAATGGAAATTTCATCGGTTGCTGTGGACCAAGTATTGACGGGATTAGCCGAATATTTAGGTTGAACAACTTTTGAAAGAATGGGATTACCATCTTTGTCAGCAATGATAGTAGCTGAACCAGGAGTTGTGATGGTGTAGCCCGGGACATCAGGATCAATCGTTACGGTATCGCCAATTTTAGCAGGTTGACCGTCTGAGTTGGTAGTACCGGAAACGGTAGTCAATCCAGTTGGAATAGCAATTTCATTCTCAGTAGAAGACCAGGAAGAAACTGGATTAGCCGAGTATTTAGGTTGACTAATTTTGGAAAGAACAGGATTACCATCTTTGTCAGCAGAAATAATAGCTGAACCTGGGGTTGAAATAGTATAGCCCGGAACGTCAGGTGCAATTGTCACCTTATCGCCAAAATGGGCTGGCTGGTCGTCTGAATTGGTGGTTCCAGAGACGGTGGTTGATCCAGTTGGAGTAATAATCTGATTTTCAGTAGAAGACCAAGAAGAAACAGAGTTAGCGGAGTATTTTGGTTGAGTAATATTAATGAGTTTAGGAGTGCCATCATCGTTAGCAACGATAGTAGCCGAACCCGGAGTTGAAACAGTATAGCCAGGAACGTTAGGCGCAATAGTTACAGTGTCACCAATTTTAGCGGGTTGACCGTCCGAATTTGTAGTACCAGAAACAGTAATTTTACCCGTTGGAATATTGATTTCGCCTGTAGTACTAGACCAAGAGTCGACCGAATTAGCTGTATATTGTGGTTGAACAACTTTTGAAAGAATAGGATTACCATCTTTGTCAGCAGTAATAGTAGCCGAACCTGGAGTTGAGACGGTATAACCAGGAACTTCAGGAGCAATAGTTACAGTGTCGCCAATATGAGCCGGTTGATTATCTGAGTTAGTAGATCCAGAAACAGTAACTTTTCCGGTCGGAATGGAAATTTCATCGATTGCGGTAGACCAAAGATTAACTGGATTGGCCGAGTATTTAGGTTGAGTAATATCAATAAGTTTAGGAGTGCCATTGTCGTTGGCGACAATAGTAGCAGAACCTGGAATCGAAACAGTATAACCAGGAACGTCAGGTGCAATTTTTACCGTATCGCCAATTTTAGCAGGCAGACCACTTGAGTTGGTAGTTCCAGAAACGGTAGTTTGACCGTTAGGAATTTTAACTGCATCTGGATCGGTCGACCAAGATGTTACAGAATTAGCTGAGTAAGTAGGTTGATTAATTTTGGAAAGAACAGGATTACCATCTGCGTCAGCAATAACAGTGGCTGAGCCGGCTGTTTTAATAGTATAACCAGGAACCTTAGGTGCAATCGTTACAGTGTCACCAATTTTAACAGGGTCACCATTTGAATTAGTTGTACCGGTAACTGTAATATTGCTGCCAGTAGGTAATTCGATAGCATCTTGAGGGGTTGACCATTTAGTTACATCGTTTCCTACAAGTTCGACCGATGATGTATCAAGTAAATAAGGATTTGTCGTGTCATTTGTGTAAGTGACATTGATTGTTGGTTTGACTACATGATATCCTGCAGGAATTTGATCTTTAGGGATAGTAACGGCAATACTATCACCAACGTGACCGGCGGGGATATCAATAGTTATTTTTCCAGTTAAATTAGTTGGGATGTCTTTTTGTGTTCCAACAACTGGTTCACCTGTATAGACAATAGGATTACTACTGCTGATAGCATTTCCAGATGCATCAAGGTCTGCTGTAGCCATTGTTTGGCCAAAAGTGGCTTTGACAGTTTTAGCAGTAGTTATGTAAGTTTGTCCATCGACGGAGATTGTTTCTGGAAGAGTGACGTCACTAGATTCGCCAACATTTCCTTGAGCTTCAACGGTAATGTTTCCATGGTTGGTTGGAACGGTTATTAAGTTCATTACCGTTGTACCTGGATCAGCGGCAATAGCATGATAGGTTGAGGCAATTATTCCAGCACCGGCAACGCTTGAACCAGGCCCCTTATATACACTACCGATACCACCGGTAACTGTTCCGTCATCGCTTGTTATTGGGACACCTAAAAATTTTTGAGAACCATTTGTCCAAGTTGCACCACTTTTAGATGTCAAAGCTGTTTCGGGACTGAAGTACATGGAGTTTCCGATTGTAATGGTTTGTAAATCGGTACCATCAAACATACCTTGTCCTAGTGAAGAATCCCCAGTATTGATGTTCTTTGCGTACTCTAGCCATCCTTGTAAGTTCAAATCAGTTATATTTGCGTCATTTTTAAACATGGCTGTCATGTTGTTGATGTAGTGTGTTTGCCAACCAGATACGTCAGGATCAGTTAAAGAAATACAGTTAGCAAACATATAACTGGTATCTTGAATCTTATTCATTGTGGAGGCATTATTCACGCCTTTAGTTGGATAGGTCACTGTTTTTAAACTAGAATTGTTCTCAAACATATGGCTAGCATTTTTAATTGTAGCTAAATTATTATTAGATAAGTCAATACTTTCAATACTGCTATCATTTTTAAACATACCTTCAGTGTTTTCGGTAGTGGTAGTATCGAAATTTGATAGATTATTAATTGCTGTCAAATTGGGCATATCTGAAAAAAGATACGATGAATTCTTTGGAGCGGTTACTTTATTATTAATATTGATCGTGGTGATTGTACTTGAGTTTCCGCCCCAACGTGTGTCGTCCTTGCCAGTGCTTTCATCTAATTGACCAGTAATATTCAAATTTGTACCAGTTTGATCAACCTCCCAACCATTCCCAGAGTTTATCTTTGAGGCTTCGGGAGCCATTGCAGTAAGAGCCTTTAATTGTAAAGTTTCGTCTTTTTGAGTGGATAGAATATCAGCATTACTTGAATCCTCCGTATTCGTAGGAGAGGTAGTTTTTGATATTTCTAAATTAGATGAAGTATCAGTATCTGTTGTTTTAGCATCTGTTGTAGTTGAAACATCATTAATATTAGTATTCAAATTATCAGAAGTTTTTGATGTGTTGTCAGTAGATATTGAAGTTTCTTGCTTAGTATCAGTTAACGATTTTGTTTCTGTGGTTGTTTTTTCATCAGTTGTCGGAACATCTGTCTGGACTTGATTGTCGGTTGCTATTTGAGTATTTTCAACAGGATCAGCTTTTGTGACTGATTGTGTATCAGTATTCCCTGAAGATTTATCTTTAACGTTAACCACAGTAGTCTGAACATTTGAGTCAGATATTGTATCGGCTTTAACAGTAGTAAAGGGAGCACCTATTAAAAATAATCCCCCCGCAATGGATAGGCTACTTAGAACCACCCAATTCTTTTTGGATTTGACAAGACGTTTCCTAACTATACTATTAGGATCACGCTTTAATTGTTGAAATCTCATAATAATTACCCCTTTATTTTATAAAATATATAAAATATCACGGTAATAATTATATTCTTTGAGGTATTTATGACATTCCAAAAATGATAAAGAATTCTTAATAAAATTGGTGCGTTTTTTAGCATAAAAAAGTATTAAAAATAAAACTTATATATATCAAAAATATTCATTAAAAAATGAGTTAACAGTGTAACAAATACACACCTGTTGATTTTCTGAGTGATATTTTACGAAAAAGGATTGAAATGTAGTTTGCTTCTTTCTCAAATTAAGTTATAAAAGTTTTCTTTCTTTTTTTTGGATTGAATTAATAATAGAATCTCTATTTAGCTTGGAGTACAAATTTCTCAATTAGTAACTTTATAAATTTCTTGCAAGAAAATTAAAAAACCATTAAAATAGGCAATATTTCTTGTCGATTTACGACAGTCAATTATTGAGGAGAGTTTTGCCTATGAGTGGTTTTTTTAAACGTTTGACCTTGAAAGAGGATCCGAGTATTTATGAGGATAAAGATTCACATTTAGTGAGAGTTTTGACAGTGAAGGACTTTTTGGCCTTGGGTGTTGGGACAATTGTCTCTACTTCTATTTTTACTTTGCCAGGAGTCGTTGCAGCTCAACACACTGGGCCTTCAGTTGTTTTCTCATTTATTATTGCGGCTATCGTTGCCGGTTTAGTGGCTTTTGCCTATGCGGAAATGGCGGCTGCGATGCCGTTTGCCGGGTCAGCTTATTCGTGGATCAATGTCATGTTCGGTGAATTTTTCGGCTGGGTTGCTGGCTGGGCGTTACTGGCGGAATATTTCATCGCTTTAGCGTTTGTCGGTTCGGGACTGTCGGCCAACTTTCGAGGTTTAATGGAACCACTGGGAGTCCATTTTCCTAATGCCATCGCCAATACTTTAGGTAGTAATGGTGGAGTCTTAGATTTAGTGGCCGTAGTCGTGATTGCGGCAGTAGCTTGGTTGTTGTCTCGCGGAGTCAGTGGGGCAGCTCGAGTTGAAAATTTATTAGTTATTTTAAAAGTTTTAGCTATTTTGGCTTTTATCGTAGTCGGTTTAACTGCAATTCATGTGGAAAACTATTTCCCATTTATTCCCAAATATAAACTCAATAGTGATGGAACTGCCTTTGGTGGTTGGCAAGGAATCTATGCCGGAGTATCGATGATTTTCCTATCATATATCGGGTTTGATTCAATCGCTGCCAATTCAGCTGAAGCTAAAGATCCTGGTAAGACGATGCCCCGAGGAATCTTAGGGTCATTAGTGATTGCGGTCAGTTTATTCATTGCCGTGGCGTTAGTTTTGGTGGGAATGTTCAAGTATTCCTCCTATTTAAATAACGCTGAACCAGTTGGCTGGGCTCTTCGACAAGCAGGACATCCAGTCGTTGCCAGTGTTATTCAAGCGATTGCCGTTATCGGGATGTTTACTGCTTTGATTGGAATGATGCTAGCCGGATCACGTTTGATTTATTCCTTTGGGCGTGATGGGATGCTACCTAAGTGGCTGGGAAAACTCAACGACAAGAATCTACCTAATAACGCGTTACTCGTTTTGTCCATCGTGGGAATTATTCTCGGAGCCGTTTGCCCATTCGCATTCTTAGCTCAGTTGATTTCCGCCGGGACCTTGATAGCCTTCATGTTCGTGTCGCTGGGAATTTATCCATTGCGCCATCGTGAAGGAAAGGACATCGCCGACCCCGATTTCAAGATGCCACTGTACCCAATTTTGCCCGCACTAGGATTCTTAGGTTCGCTGGTCGTTTTCTGGGGACTGGACATTCAAGCCAAACTCTATGCTGGCGGCTGGTTTGCCATCGGTTTAGTGATCTATTTTGCCTACGGAATCCGCCACTCAACCCTTGGTAAGAAAGCAAAGAATCGGGAGAAAAGCAAATAAAGTGGTTGTACAAAGTGTCCAATCACGCATGAAAGATTTATTTATCAACGTTTATAAGTGAAATAATCGTGCCAAACTTGATATTTCTAAAAAAATATGAGTATAAAGTGTGCCACTTTTTTAAAAGAGAACTATAATGATCTCGTAACTAAGGAGGTTGTTAGATATGGCAGAAGTAGATCCATCAAAGATGGCAGATGCAGCCATTGCAAAAGAACCAGAAGTATTGAACCTAAAGATGAGCGAGGCTTTCGACTGGAGCGATGATAAGACAGTTGTCCGTGACGCTATTTGGGATTATTTCATGGAGAACAACAATCACGACACAGTTAAGACCGAAGAAGCAGAAAAACCATTCTTGGATATGAAGGATGAAGATGTCCGCGACTGGGTTGAAAAGAACCTTAAGAAGTAGCACTGATCTTTACATTTAAATATTGTTTCACCATTCCTTTAGAGTACAAGAAGTGTTCTCTAAAGGATTTTTTTATGTCTTTTGGGGAAGTATGCCGCTCCTCCGCAACAAAGCTGATTGGGCTGGAACGATGTGGGCCGACTTTGAGCTTTTGCAAAGTACGCAAAATCTCAAAGCTCGACCTTATTCTAAGCAATAAATTGCTAAGAATAATTTCACATCTGAGCCCATCAGCTTTGTTGCTCCGGTGCTGAATAACGGTTCTATGGTTTGGATATTTTCCATTTTTTTAGAAATAGATGTTCTATTAGAATTAACCTATGTTCTTATCTTTATGGAAATAGATTTTTAATTGATGTCACGCTACGTTGGAAAACAGTTCTTGGAGGGAATATTTTATTTTGCTTATGGTTGGATGTAGTGTAACAAAGCCAATTTATACTGGAATGCACAAAAAGAGGATCTTACTAGATTGCAGCAATTAGCTGTAGTTCTAATAAGGGTCCTCTTTTATTTACTTTCTAATTATTCTAATCATTGTTTTTTAGTAGTTTTGCAACATTAACGGTTGGAAGAATGTAAGCAGGAAATTCATTTGATTGTGAAGTTAAATTTGAAATAGTTGCTCTTAAATAAGGATATAGTATTGCTACAGCATTATTACGTATTAAGCTATCAGGCCCAATATTGCTTTCGTCTTCGGAAGATATATACTCAAAAGTTCCTTCTAAAGAACAAGAAGCTTTAAAGGGAATACGATTATCCTTTAGCGAACCAATGGATGCACTAATCTCAACAACGATTTTATCGTTTTTTATTTGATTGTTGAATTTTAGTTTCGGCTTTAGTGCTATTTCAGAATTGCTTTTAAAATTATCGTTTTTAGTATAATTCATTTTTTTAACAATATATCCGTTGAAATTTAAGGCAGCCATTAAATTGCATCTCCTAATATTTTATCGAAATTATATGAATCGGATTTTAGATTATGTTTATTTTCAATAGTCTTTGATTGGGAATAGTCATTTTTGTTAATTTTATGATTGATTTTATCAGTTAGTTCATTTGGGATTTCTTCTAATGGAAGTTTACCAGTGTATATAAATTTTTCTTGAATCAATTTGAAAATTAAATCTTGATATTTTGTTTGGATTCTCTGATTATTTTCGATTTGAGAAATATTCGAATATCCTAAACCGGTTAATTTGGAAAATTCTCTGACAGTTAAATTAAGTGTTTCCCTTAATTTTTTTAATTCACTGGGCTTCATAAAATTCTTAACTTCTCTATATGCATTAAAATCTGCGTATACATTTTCCATTGGATTATTAAAATCTACCCAAAGCTCGCCTTCAGGATCTTCCCAGTAATGATGATTCACAATCAAATTGTCGATATCTTTTACGGTACATTTTTCTAGCAACCATTTTTCTGTATAGGCTTCGGAAATTTCTTTTTCTTCGTTGTAAAAAATCTTTTTTTTATTCATATGTTAGATACCTCCTGTATGGAAATAATCATTTATAGGGTAGGTACAGTGGATATTCTTGCTTATGAATTGAAATCCACATGATAATACCACTTGGTTTATCTTGAAATTTTAAATAACATTTTTGGTTAGAAATAGTTAATCCGAATATCCAGATATTACCTGGAATAGGAGGGATATGGTCATCAAGTAAAGGACCTGAAGAATAGTCTCTCCAAGATAAATCATTGTAAATAATATTGAATATAGCTTCTTCACCCAATCCTAGGATAGAAAGTGTTTGGTAATTTTTACTTCTATGACTAAGCTTCCAAAAGAATCTCTTCTTTTTGATAGCTTCAATAACTTTCTTTATATCATTTGGATTGGCCATTTTTGTCACGCGTCCGTTGCAGATTTATTGAGGTAATTATAGCATCTTTTGTTACTCAGGAGAAACAAAAAGGACTCATATGTATAGTTATGTCTTTTGGTGAAGTATGCCGCTCCTCCGCAACAAAGCTGATTGGGCTGGAACGCCCTGGGCCGACTTTGAACTACCGCAAGGTTCGCGGCATTTCAAAGCTCGACCTTATTCTAAGTGCTAAAGCACTAAGAATAATTTCAGGGCAGAGCCCATCAGCTTTGTTGCTCCGGTGCTGAATAATGGTTCTATGGTTTATTTGATTTCCATTTTTTTGAAATAACTGTTCTATTGGAATTAACCTATGTTCTGATTTTTTATGGAATCAAATTGTGGTTTGGTGTCACGCTACGTTAGAAAACAGTTCTTGGAGGGGATGTTTTGTTCTTTTTAGTGATTAGATGTAGTGTGTTGCCCTCTGTAACAAACCAAATTGTGTTGGAATGCACAGAAAGAGGATCTTACTGGAATGCAGCAATTAGCTGTAGCTCCAATAAGACCCTCTTTTATTTTTGAATAAAATTAGACAAATTGAGAAACTAACGCTTATAACGTGTCCAGACTATAAATCAGTTCAACATATATTCTCGAATAGATATAGTATCCCATTCAGAATTCACCAGAATATCGCATAAATTTGAAATTCTAGTCTGGAGTAACAGCTCTGGGAAATGCTCAGCCGTGAAATTTTACTTAATGCTTTAGCATTTAGTAAAAGGGTGAGCTTGAAGACAATTTCCGCTTTTGAAATTGGCTCCAAGTCGCCCCACAGCGTTCCAGCATTTCCCAGAGCTGTTGCGGAAGACGGCAATGTAACGCCACCCAAAATAAAGACCAATTACTATTCAGCCCAACGTCTAGTCCTGCAAAAAGAACTCCTAACAAAAAAGGACCTCCAAAAAAATTTGGAGGTCCGCAATATCAGGGAGGTGAATGATACTAGTTTGTTTATTTAAATATATTTAGAGTAGAACAATTATTCTTGTTTACCAACTACTATATTAATCGGTAAATATGAAGAAAATGTGAAATCTAAAAAATAATAAATCCACTCGCTGATTATTGTGTTACTGAAGTAGCGAATTCTGGCTCGCTGGTAACTTGACTCGAAGCATCTTGATTCAACTTCATATTAGAACTTTGGGCCCATTCATTAGTTGAAACTTGATAGAAAGTGTAACCATATTTATTTTGTACCATGTTACCAACTTTCCAATCAGTACCTTCAGCTAATTGTCGACTTGAAAATGCGTCCATTGACGTATCGTATAAATCGGCTGGTCCATTAACAACTCGTCCGACTAATTGTTGATCTTGTGTCTGGTTTTGTACATTTTGATTTTGTGTAGTTTGAGTAGTCGTTGCAGCTTGGGTAGTCTGTGTTTGTCCAATGTTCAAATCACTGGCGGCTACAAATTCATTCGTGGCAACTTGATAGTAGAGCTTACCATTGATAGTTAAAGATGCGCCTAATTTCCAGTTGGATTGAGCAGGTAGAGTTACACCTGTGATTGCTTGTCCTTGACTGTTAACAACGGCAGCATTCCACCTAGCTGTGGCATTTTGACCCGAAACAGATGTATCGACTTGTGGAGTAGCGTCAGAAATAACGATGCTACTTGCAGCAATCCATTGATCAGTCGCAACTTGGTAGTAAGTGATGCCGTTGATCTGAGTCGTTGCCCCAAGTTTCCAAGAACTGAAGTTAGGAAGGTAAGTACTCGTGATAGTTTGACCTTGGGAATTGACCAAGACACCACTGCCACGACGAACCGTACCGACCAAATTACTTGGAGTAGTGACTGCCGCATCAACATCTTGAGGTGACAAATTCGACAGAACAGCCGGAGCGATTAAGAGAGCCAGCGCTGAACCAATAAGAGCTTTATTCTTTTTCATCTATAAACCTCCAATCCTTATTTTACGGTTCATAGTAAACTTATAATGCAACGAAAAATTAATCAATAAGTGTTAAGAACAGTTAACAGAAACGTAAATCTTTCTTTAGAATTGAGCAATTTTCTCTCAAAAAAATTTTGATAAATGAATATTTTTAATAGAAATCACGCAATTTAGACAAAAAAATACCTAGAGAGAGTTCTCCCTAGATATTTATTACAATTAATTTTGGATCTTAGCATCGTCGGCAGTAACCGTAGTCCGACCATCTTTATAAGCGTTCTTGATGGCACGAACAATATCATTGTCACTCCAAGCACCAGCATTAACACCTTGTTTAGAAAGATCTTCACGAGCCTTGTTGATGTCAGCATCAGTGATCGTCTTACCATCGATTTCTTTCTTTTCAATATCGAAATCGCCGTTAGCGGCTGGATTACCACTTTGGTTATCAGAACCATTGTTAGAGTCAGCACTAGTAGAATCATTATTATTAGTATTAGCACTGTTGTCAGCTTTAGTATCGGTTGTGGTATCATTTTCAGCTTTAACAGGTAGATTAGCTAACAGCTTCTTAGCTTGCTTGTAAAGGTCTGAATAATATTTCCCCTTGATACCTTCAAAGTTAGTTACTTGTTCAAGAAGTGTTTTAGCTTGATCAGGTGCATCATTCATCACATCTTGAGCAGTAGCGATATTTTTAGTGAAATTACTACGATTTGTTTTGATTACTTTAATTTTCTTTAAGAGCTTATTAGCGTGTTTGACCATTTTTTGATTACCGTTATCCTGGTCAGTCACTTCATTGAGTGCGTTCTTGGCACCGTCAAATTTTCTTTGGTTCATCAACTTCTTAGCCTTGACCAAGTTTTGTGCTTGAACTTTTGAGTCATGCGCTTTGTCAGTTTTTTTCGCCTTAATTGCGGAAGCAAAATGATCCATAGCCTTTGAATATTTCTCATCGTTTACGGCATCATTTCCCTTAGACATCTCAGTCTTATAAGTACTACTACTGTTGTCAGTAGACTTTTGTGCGCCGTTACTGCAGCCAGCTAGCAATAGTGCCACCCCAGTTGTTGCTAGTAATAAAGCTTTTTTCATTTTTGAAATTCCTCCATATTATTGCTGTAAGAATTATACCATGTTCAAAATAATTTCAAAAAATATTTCCGTTTTTGCCATCACGCTTCGTTAGTATTTGTGTAAGTTACTTAAGCCGGCCAAGAACTTACAAAATAAAAAAAGAGGTAAGAAAAATGAACTGGAAGAAAACATCAATCATCGTCACATTGAACAACGAAAACTACGCCAACGGCAAGAAGGCGAGAACTTTCAATAATATAGTAGAAGATCCGACTGAAGCCCAAATCAAACTCTTCACAGACGCCTTACTACTATTATCAAACGGCGACACACTTGGTGACACAGAAGTAGTTAAGCACGACACATTAGACTAACAATAAAAGGGGAATATTATGAAAAAATTACAATTGAAATTTAAGACAGCTGACGGTAAGAATAAGGATCTAGTACTAAGTTATGTCAAAGATGGACTTGATGAAACAACAGTCAAACAAGCCATGGACAAGATTCAAGCTAGCAAATTGTTTGAAAAGAACACTTTCCAACTTTACAACGAAATTCTTGGTGCCAAGTACGTTGATCGTGAAGAGAGCACTATCTTCTAAGCGGTTCCAGTTTTTACTAAAAATTCTTCAAATATTTAAGGTATAAGCCTTGAGCCTACGACTTATTTAGAATAGAATAAGAGTAGGCTCTTTTGGGTTAATAAAATTTATATAGTCAATGCTTAAACATTTTATGCATGAGATTTGAATTTTTTTCTTAGAGGAATTTGTTAATTTAATGCATTTTGGTATGGAAATGTTACAAAACTGTGATATTTAATACAGAAATGTTACAAAAGTGGGGACTTTTTAAATTTCAGTTGATTCACAAGCCGGAGTTTCATATAATGATTGTCAGTGGGATAGCCCCACGACAATTAAAATAATAAATTCTTGTAGTCCAGGGGAGGATTAACATTGAAAAAATCTATTAAATATGCAGGAATCGCTGCTGCTACACTTCTAGCTGTTGCACCAGTTGCTGCTCCTGTTGTTTCACAAGCTGATGCTGTTACAGATGCTTCATCTGTAAAACCAACTGACCAATCAGAACAAGACAAAGCTGTTACTGCTTTTGGTAACCAATTCCAAGACAAGACTGCTAAGACAGTTGCTGCTGGTAAGGTACAATTAGGTACTGTAAATGCTGAAGAGTTTGCTACAAAAGATGCTGCACTTATTACTGGTGACGCTTCAGATGTTGCTCTATTGAATTCAAAGGGTACAGCTCAAGTAAACGTTTCAGCTAAGTATGGTAACACATCAATCACTACAAACAATGATTTGTACAAGATTCTTAACGACACAACATATCCAGAAGTTGTATTCACAATTACATTGTCATACAATAACTTGAATGGTGTTGCACAATCAAAGACATACAGTGTTACAGCTACTAGAGACACTGATACTACAAGTGAAATGACACAAGCAAATGTTTCATTCACAACACCTGTAAATGTTTCATTGAACTCAACAACAACAGCTACAACACTTGATGTAAGTAACGATGCTACTGTTAAGGATCAAGACGGTAACTCAGTACTTACAGATACAGAATATGTTGCTGCAAAACCTGTATTCTATGATACATACAAAGCTGCTATGAAGGTTGCTGATGGTCATACTGCTGATGCAACAGCTGCTACAAATGTTGGCCCAAATGCTAATGTAAATGGTGGTCAAACATCATTCCTTAAAGCTGGTACATATTACCAAGTAATTACATTCCAAGCTGACAAGTCATCTGCTCTACAAAGCTTCTTGGCTGCATACAGCAAGAACCCTTCAGCTTACACAGTTAGTGTAAACGGCTCAAATGCTGCTGCTGGTTATGACTTCGGTTACAACTCAACAACAAACACATTAAGCTTTGTTCGTGCTATCAATGTTTCAAACAGCACAGACAAGTGGACAGTTTCTGACACAACAGGTGTTGTTACAACAAAGAGTGATCACTCAGTATACACACTAAAAGATGCTGACAATAACACAATCGTTAACCGTGGTTTGGCTGCAAACACAGCATGGAAGACAGATAAGGTTCGTGTAAACCAAGACGGTGTTAAACAATATCGTGTTGCTACAAACGAATGGATCAATGCTGACGATGTTAACTATGGTGAAACTGTTACATCAAACGGTTTGACAGACATCAAGGCTGCTTCTGGTGTTGCTACATTGACAAAACCAGCTGGTTACGTAATGTCACTATTCGGTGATGACGGTAACGTTCTTGACCGTGGTCTAGCTTCAGGTACTGCTTGGAGAGTTGATAAGACTGCTAAAGACGCTGCAGGTAACACATACTACCGTGTTGCTACTGGCGAATGGCTACAAGCCGGTGAAGGCGTTTCATTCAAGTAATTATTAATTACTGAAATTTAAAGGTTCGCGTAAGCGAGCCTTTTTTTATGCACTTTTTTGAAATCGATTGCAAAACTTCTGAGATACTATAAACTAAATAATGAAGAATCTTCAAAAGAGGGGAATTACCATTGGAAGCTAAATTTGAACTGTTAGAAAAACTCAAACGACTCAATCCAGATCAGTTGCCAATCAATACTAGTCAAATTTCTGAATTGGCTGATCTTAGTCGTTCAGTTACTAGTCATTATTTACATCAATTGTTGGATGACGGACAAGTTAAAAAGATTGATGGCCGACCAGTTTTGTGGGATTTGGTTGACAAGAAAATTTCAAGTGATGGTTTGAAAACTTTTATTGGCGCTAATGGTAGTTTGAAGAGTGTTGTTTCTCAATGTGAAGCAGCAATCAATTATCCTCCTAATGGATTGAGTATCATCATCACTGGTAATAGTGGAGTGGGTAAGAGTTTTCTGGCTAAAAAAATTTATCAATCAGCTAAAAGTTCTCACGTGATTACCTCCTCAGCACCATTTTTGACTCTGAATTGTGCTGATTATGCTAATAATCCGGAATTGTTGTCGAGTATTCTCTTCGGTTACGTCAAAGGGGCTTTTACTGGTGCCAATGAGGATAAGCCGGGGTTATTGGAACAAGCTGACGGTGGTTTTTTGTTTCTGGATGAAGTTCATCGTTTGTCGAGTGAGAATCAGGAGAAGCTCTTTAGTTTCATTGACCGGGGAACTTTCATGCGCATGGGTGAAAATAAGACGGCCAAGACTAGTAAAGTTAGATTTCTCTTCGCTACGACTGAAAAAACGGATGATGTCCTATTGGAAACTTTTCGTCGGCGAATTTCGATTGCAGTTCACTTGCCTGATTATCACGACCGCCCCCGAAATGAACGGTTGAGTTTGATCTACTCGATTTTTTACAATGAAGCACAAAAGATGGCTAAACCATTGAAAATTGATGAGAATGTCTTGGAAGCACTAGTCGATTTGAAGTCAGATGGTAATATCGGGCGGTTGAAAAATATTATCAAAGTCGGTTGTGCCAATTCCTATAAGGATCAAAAAGAACAGACGGAAATTGTGATTAAACCGCAAAATATCATCTTTGATCAACCACTGGCAGAAAGTACGGAACACGTTTCAATCGATCCACAGAAAAACTATGATTTCACCAGTTCCAATCTCGGTTACCAAAAAGAATTGACGAAGCTTTTTACCGAATTAAGTCAGTCGGAAGTTAATTCCTTTCAATTCAGTTGTAAGAAAGCAATTCACGACTTGGAACAAATTGAGCAATCACTCAATATCAGTGAGTTTGATCAACCGACTTTCTTAAGGTTCAAAAATCAGTTTCAAAGAATTGTCGGTAAACAATTCGGTCTCGGTAACGTCTTAGATATTGCCCAGATCGTCTTTAAATTGTATCAAGCTGATTTTGTCTTGCCACAAAATCAATTGCAAAGTTTGGAAAAACGCTTGGAGAGTTTTTGCCCACGTTCGATGCACGTGGCGAAGTATTTCTTCAAGGAACTTCATTATCAATTGAGTGCTAAGTATCAAACAGTTGGGCTCGTTCTAGTGATTTTACTGAGTGAACGGGTTGATGAATCATTGAAACTACGTGGTTTGTTACTGGCTCACGGTGAGTATACGGCCACTAGTATTCAAGCCGTCGTAAATCAGCTCTGTGGCAATTACTTATTCGATGCCATCGACATGCCGATTGATACTGGAATCAACGAAATTGTCAAACAGACTAAAGACTTATTCGATTCTTATGACACTTCCAATGGGACAGTGATGTTAGTCGATATGGGTTCTTTAAATCAGTTGTATGCGGAAATTAAGAATCATCTCAATGGCGATTTGTTGGTAATTGATAACTTGACCACCGCGACTGCTTTGGATGTGGCTTTAAAGATTCAGAGTAAAGAATCCTTCAGGTCGATCGCGACGGCAGCGGAGGATGAATATCAAATTCACAGTAAGTACTATGCCGGCTATTCGAATAAGAAAAATATCATTATTTCTTGTATTTCTGGTTTAGGAATTTCTGAAAAAATTAAAGAAACGATGTTGCCATATTTTCCCAATGACATTCAGATCAACACTTTGGATTATTACAAGTTGAAGGAAAATATTCATCAAAATGACAATCATTACTTTGACACAACTTTGTTTGTTTTGACGACGACTAGTTTGCCCAAGGATTTCCAAATTCCTAATATCAACATTTATGACCTGTTGGATGCTAAAGGAGAACAGAAGTTGACGAAATTGTTGACGCCGTATTTGAAAGCTGATGCGATCGATCGTTTGAATCAGGAATTGTTGCGTTTCTTCTCCATCGAAGGAGTCAGTGAGCGGCTCAGCTTCTTGAATCCCAAGATTATCATCAAAGAAGTGGAGACGGTCATTTACAAGTACGAGAGTTACTATCACCTCAAACTCGATGGGAAAGTTAAGCTCAATTTGTACATGCACATTGCCTTGATGATCGAGCGGCTGATGGTTAGAAAGTCGCCCAAAGTACCGGAAATCAAGCCTAGTGGTGACGAGCAAGAATTTATCTCGATTTCTAAGAGCATTTTCCAGCCCCTTGAGTTGAAATATAATGTCGTGGTCAATGACTATGAACTGTCACTCATGTATGAAGTGTTTAAGACTTTGTTTTAGTGTTCACAAGAGAAGAGCTAGTGTTTAACGTTAAACACTAGCTCTTTTTTTGTTGGCGTGATGGGGATTAAACAAGTTGGCACGAAACTTGCTTATATAAAAGTGAAGACAAAACGAGGAGTAAATGATATGAAAAAATATTTAATTGCTAGTCATGGACATTTAGCTAGTGGGTTGCAGAGTTCACTGGAAATTCTCACTGGTATGGGAGATAAGGTTTCGGTGATCGATGCTTATGTTGATGACCATGATTATGTGCCGGACATCAAAAAATTTATTGAACAATTAAATGGTGAAGTCGGGGTTATCTTTACCGATCTCGTTGGCGGCAGTGTTAATCAGAAGGTGATGCTAGAAGTTGTTGGCCACGAGAATGTTTTAGTAATATCGGGCACTAATTTATCGATTGTTTTGTCAGTGATTTTGGAAGCTGATGAATTGACTAAGGAAAAACTCAACGGATTAATTTCCCAGAGTCAAGTTCAATTAGTGGAGGCACCAAACGAAAATTCGGAAATGTCAGATGACAGTTTCTTAGAATAATTGGAGGGAAAAATTATGATTGCACAATTAAGAATTGATGACCGTTTGATTCACGGACAGGTAGCTTTAGTTTGGACAAAGGAATTGGATACACCAGGAATTGTGGTTGCTAACGACAACGCCGCTAACAACGAAATGGTGCAAATGACTTTGAAGATGGCTACACCGACTGGCAAGAAATTGTTGATCAGATCAGTTGATGACGCGATTAAAGTTTTCAACAATCCTAAGGGTAAAAACATGCGGATGTTTGCTTTAACAAATTGTGTCGCTGATGCTTTAAAGATTGCTCAAAATGTTGAAGATATTGACGGTATCAACGTTGCTAATGTCGGTCGATTCGCTGATAAATCTGAAGGGGAGACTCATCAAGTTGGTAGTACTTTGATGTTGAGTGACTCAGAACTTGAGGCTTTAAAGGAATTGACCAAACTAGATGTCCCAGTCTTTCAACAAGTTGTTCCAAGTAATCCTAAGACAAGTATTAGTTCGATGTTAAAAAAATAGTGTTTGAGGGGGAAATTAATTATGTATAAAGAAGCGTTTTTAGCCGCTTTGACGGTTTTCATCTGTTACGGTGGTAATTGGCTCTTTGGTCAAACCATGATCGAACGTCCATTAGTTGTTGGCTGTATTGCTGGTCTTATTTTTGGCGATATGCGTGCTGGTATTATTATGGGAGCATCCCTAGAAGCTATCTTCATGGGTGCGGTTGATATTGGTGGTGCACTTTCAGCTGAACCAGTTACGGCAACCGTTTTGGCAACGACTTTCTCAATTGTGTTGAATGTTAATGAAAAAGCTGCCTTAGCTCTAGCTGTTCCAATCGGTGTCTTAGCTGCTTTTATCTCGATGTTTATGAAAAACGTTGTAATGAACTTATTCGCTCCACTAGTTGATAAATATGCCGAAGAAAATAGTCCTAAGAAAATGGCATTTATTCACTATTTAATGTGGTTTATCAATTACTTTGTTTTCTCTTTGATCACATTCTTCAGTGTGCTCGAAGGTGCCAAACCGGTCCAAGCTTTAGTTAACAGTATTCCTGATAATTTGATGGCTGGACTTTCTGCCACTGGGGGACTCTTACCAGCCGTCGGATTCGCTATTTTGATGAGAATGTTGTGGAGTAAACAATTGGCTCCATACTTCTTCTTAGGTTTTATCTTAGTAGCTTATCTAGAATTGCCATCAGTTGCTGTAGCAGCGTTAGGTATCATTCTAGTTCTCGTAACTAGCTTTAAAGACAAACAATTACTTGATATGGAAAACAAACAAAAAGAATTAGAACAAAGACCAGCTGTGGCCGGTCCAAGTAACTCAGATGCAACGAAAGAGGAACAAGAAGAGGAGGACTTTTTCTCATGAAATTAACTGAAAACATGTCAAAAGAAGACCGTAAAATGTTGAATGGTATCTTCTGGCGTTCATTTACCGTTTTTGCCAGTCGTGCCGGTGCTACTAAAGCTCATGCTCCTGGTTTCATTTATTCTATCACTCCCGCTTTGAAGCGTTACTACAAAGATGATCCCGAGGGTAGACGTGAAGCAATGATGCGTCATACTACTTGGTACAACATCACTCAAAACGTTGGTACTTTCGTTATGGGTCTAGTTGCTTCGATGGAGAAGAAGAATTCTGAAGAAAAAGATTTCGATGCTGAATCAATCGTTGCCTTGAAGACTTCTTTGATGGGTCCTTTGTCAGGTATCGGTGACTCAATTTTCTGGGGCGTTATCCGTGTTATCGCTGCTGGTGTCGGAATTTCTCTCGCAACGCAAGGTTCAATTTTGGGACCAATCTTGTTCTTGTTGATCTATAATATTCCTTCAATTTTGACAAGATACTATTTGACTTACATGGGCTTCTCACTTGGATCAACTTTCATTGAAAAAATCTACGCTAACGGCAGTATGAAGATCTTGAACAAAGCTGCCAGCACCTTAGGTTTGTTGATGATCGGTAGTATGACTGCCAGCATGGTTAAATTCGAAAGTAAGTTGTCGGTTCCAATCGCCGGTGGTAAGCCAATCTTGATTCAAACTTATTTAGACCAATTGTTCAAGGGTTTAGTTCCACTTGGTATCACATTGCTTTGTTACTGGTTATTGAGTAAGAAAGTTAACGTTAACTGGATTTTACTTGGCGTCTTAGTTCTGGCGATTATTTTAGGATTGCTCGGTGTTGTTTAGTTGCCAGCTCATTTAGACTTTGTGACAGTTATTATTAGGTTACTAATGGCAACTGTTTTCTCCGGAATCATTGGGTTAGATCGAGCTTATAAGCACCGACCTGCCGGACTGAGGACGCACATCTTGGTTTGCTTAGGAGCTTGCATTATCGCTTTGATTCAAAAGAACTTGAGTTACAATGCTTTGACGATTGCTCAGACTTATCCACAATATAAAGGCATCATCCGCGTTGACGAGGCTAGATTGATTGCCCAAGTTGTCAGTGGTATCGGCTTTTTAGGTGCCGGGACGATCATTGTGGAGAACCATTCGATTCGTGGTCTGACGACGGCGGCCAGTTTGTGGGTCGTGGCCTGTATCGGGATCGCAATTGGGATGGGAAATTATATTATTGCAGTCAGTGGATTTTTGGTGGTGTTTAGTGTGGTAGCGTTTTTGAAAAAAATTATCCGGATCAGTCCGGTACGCAAAATCAAAATTGAATATAAGGAAAAATTGGCGACGAAGGAATTTATTGACGATTATTTTAGGGAAAATCAGATTTCGGTTGAAGATGTTAAGTTTCGCGCGACGAAGTTGAATAACCGTAATATTTATACCAACGTTTATTCGATTGATTTTGGCAAAAATGTTAACTATGTGGATATCGTAGAAAATCTGTCGATGAACGATAATATCGTTAAAGTCGAAACTATCAATGTGTAAAAAAATTATAAGTAAGTTTATTTAGGTAGAAAAGACAACTCCCTTTACGTTATGATGAAAATGAAAACGTAAAGGGAGTTGTTTGTTTTGAAGAGATTAAGGAAATTAAGCATTTTTTTCGCAGTTTGTTTAATGATTCTGAGCTCATTTTCATTTGTCGGGATTCAGAAAGTTTCTGCTGCTGATGTTCAATACACGATTGGAACAACTAAGGATATTCCATCTGCCATTGCTTCAATGGGTAAGAATTTAAATCGTTATTCACAAAATAATTTGAATGCGGACGTTAAAGCCTATGATTCAACTAAGGATTTGAATGCTGCTATCACTGACGGGACAGTCAATGCAGCCGTAACTGATTTAGTTAATTATGCGGCTTTATCAAAAAAACATTCGAATTGGAAAATTGTCGGCACGATGCCAGGTTATTTTGGTTTAGCTGCCAACAAAAAAGTTAAGACTGTTAAGAAGTTAAAGGGTAAGACGATTGCAGTTGATAAGAGTAACATGTCGTATTACTATTTGAAGAATCTTTTGAAGAAGAAAAAGGTTAAGTTGTCCAAAGTTCATATTAAACAAGTTGACTCACAAAAGGATCGAGTAAATGCTTTGAAGGATGGTTCAGTTGACGCTGCGGTATTATCAGATCCGTCATTGACCGAAGCCAAAGTTAACGGTTCAAAAGTTTTGAACAAGCAAAAGAAGAATGCCGATAATGGTAACATTTTGATTGTTAACAACGACTACGCTAAGAAGAATATTTCTAACACCAATATTTTGGCTAGTGTGATCAATGAACAAATCAGAACTATCAACAAGACTGATTCTTACATGCAAGTGAACAATTCATTCTCTGAGTATGATGTCAGTGGAAAAGCTGTTACTAAGTTGAATGCGATGGATGTTAGATTCAAGAAGATGCACAAGGTTAAGAAGTCTAACTTCAAGAAAGCTTACAAGTTTGCTAAGAAACAGAAGTTGTATAAAGGTAAAGTTAATTACAAGAAGGCTACTATTAAGGTTCGTCATATTAAATAGAAGATAGTTAAGTTCTATTTGGATGTAGGATTAAGTATGCCGTCCTCCACAAAAAAACTCGATTGGGACTGGAACGATGTGGGCACGACTTTGAACTACCGCAAAGTACGCGGCATTTCAAAGCTCGGCCTTATTCTAAGCAATAAATTGCTAAGAATAATTTCACATCTGAGCCCAATCGAGTTTTTTTGTTCCGGACTGGATTTGTGGTTCTTTGGGTTATGTTCGTTCTATTGGTTTAGGAGATGGCATTCTATTTGGATTTTGATGGGATGATTTGAATCGTAGGAATGTAGCATGTATTTTGTATGATAAAGACTATTACAGCAAAATAAAAATAGGTTGAACTTTAATCGTTCAGCCCGTTTTTTGATTATTGGGTAAAAGGTAATACCTATAATCATATTTCCATTCAGTTGAGCATTTTAATTGAGTTGCTCAATAATTATGTTTGTTTTTCCTAATATTTGATTCAAATATCAAATTGTAAAGTAATATCGAAAATTCCATCGTAAACGCTATCAGAGAGGGTAAGATGAAGGTGTAAACAATGGAAGGGGAGATTTTGATGACTCAACAAGTACCAGAAGTAAAATCTGTTTCTCTACTACCAAACTTCAATTTATGTGTCACGTATGATAATGGAGAAGTTCGTTTTGCTGATAGCGAATACAAGAATATGGAAATGCACGTCTTTGATCGTGCCAATCTTGGAGCAACCAACTTAACTCCAGGATGGTATTGGATTGGGCCCGAGATTAAATTGAGTGACAATAATCACTTTACCGTCAATGGCGGAGACTATGATGGAAATGCCATTTACCAAAGCGATAGTAAAGAAGATTAATTACTATCAAAATCAAATTTCATTCTTAAAAAAGAGTCACGTAAATGATTGCGTGACTCTTTTGTTATGTACTATATAAAATAATAGAATTGCTACTTTTTCAAAGGATGTGGCTGTCTCAATAAGGCCTACTACTATTCGCGTTATTACAGGAAAGAAAGCCATAAACGTATCCCAGCAACAAAACATATTTGGACATACTACAAATAGAACTCTGTCCATTTCCAAATATAAGATTCAACTGCAAATAACTGAAATTCAGTCTGGAGTAACAGCTCTGGGAAATGCTCAGCCGTGAAATTCTACTTAGCGCTTTAGCGCTTACGTAGAAGGCCGAGCTTGGAAATGCCGCGCACTTTGCGGTAGTTTCAAGTCGTGCCCACCGCGTTCCAGTCATTTCCCAGAGCTGTTGCGGAAGACGGCATCAACCACCAACTGAGCTAAAGAAGGATTAATTATCTAGTTTAATCACCAATCAAACTACAGAACAACTCATAATCTAGTTTTTCATGGTAAAATATTTCTATTATTAATTGATTTGAGGGCGTTATTTTGAAGAAAAAAAGATTGATTTATGTGGATACGATTCGGGTGTTTGCTATGTTGTTGGTGGTTTTGGCGCATGCTTGTGCGAATGACCTAGCTGCTACGCCAAGAACTTTGAAATGGGATGTAGTCAACTCGATTGTTATCATAACTGAAATTGCCGTGCCACTGTTTTTCATGATCAGTGGAGCGATGGTTTTGAACAGTCGCAAAACTTATGATCTGAAATATCTATTCAAACATCGACTAGTACGAGTAGTGGTGCCATTTCTGGTTTGGTCGGTCGTTTCTGCCTTTTTAGCCCGCTGGTTGGCGGGTCCAGTTGATATGAATGACTTCGCCAATACTTTGTTATTGATGTACCACAAGCCCGTTTTAGTAGCATACTGGTTCATGTATCCCTTGATTGGTTTGTATCTATTATCGCCATTCTTGAAGGCAATTGCTGATAAAATCGACGACAAAACACTGCTTTACTTGTTGATTTTGTGGGCGGTAATTGACCTCGTCTTGCCAACTTTGACGACGACCACACCGAAAAATATTGGAATGTACTTCGATTCGTTTGACCTCGGACGGATCGTGGTGTCTAAGGATATCGGCTACTTCTTTATCGGTTATCGGATTTCTAAGATTGAACGCCATCATTTGAAGTTGAACTTGAACATCTTGCTGCCAATAATTTTGCTGGCGATAAATATCGTGATCAGCTTCCTAGCTTTGAACAAAAATCTAAATTTCTTAAACGCCGTTTCTAATGTCAATATTCCGATCATTGCCGCTTTGATTTTCATATTGTTCAAACGTTTTGAACCTAAGTATACGGACAACTTTTCACGCATAATTGAATTGCTTGCTCCACTGACATATGGCGTTTATCTGGTGCACGGTTTGGCAATTCAGACGGTACAAAAATATTACGTCACGGCCAATTTTTTATACGTCTGGTTGTTGTCAGTTGTCGCTTCATTATTGATAATCTTTGTTCTCAGCAAGATTCCGGTTGTCAAAAGATTATTTACTTAGAATATTTTTTGAGGTAGTAAGGTATAATGTAATTAATATGATTTAAAGGTGGTATTACAATGCTTGAAAAAGTTAATGGAATCGTTAAAGTAACTCAAGATGATCGTTATGTGGTCTTCTTATTCGACAATTTCGAAGTGAACCGCAAGATGCTCCAAGACCGTTACGTTAAAGGTCAATCGGCTTGGTATACTGATGCCAAAGGTACAGGGGATGACGGTAAAACTTTCTATCGAATCGCTGAAGATGGCGAATGGATCGAAGCTGAATACGTCGACTTTATCCCAACTGAGGACTAATGTTACAAGTTTATTAAAAATCACAAAAATTGTTTAAAATTATCCAAATTTCTTAAGGTTTTGTTGTTCCCTTTTCCTTTAAATAGTAGTCTAAGTTTAATAGACAAGGAATTGGGAGGAGACAAAGTATGAATAAGAAATGGGTTGCCTCAACTGCTTTAGCTAGCTTTTTAGCAGCTGTTGGTGTGTCTTCAAATGCTTCTCCAGTAAAAGCTGCTTTTTCAGATGATGACGGAAATCAAACAGATGACCAAGATGAAAAATCACTTGCTAAAAAAGATGAAACGGTTGCTAGTGTGATGGATTCAAATGGTGCTCCGGTCGACGATGACGTGGCTGATGCAATTGAAGCTAATCAAAATGGAACTAGAAGTGTCTTGCCAGCAAACGCAATCGCGGCTTTAACACAGGCTTCCAGTACTAGTGGGATTTCGCTTGCACAACAAAAGGCCTTCTTGAACAAAGTAGCACCAATGGCTCAACAAGCTGCATCCAAGTATAACTTGTACACATCGGTCATGTTGGCACAAGCTATTTTGGAGAGTTCTTGGGGGACTTCAACCTTAGCAACGCAATACAATAACTATTTTGGAGTTAAAGGTAGCTATAAAGGTCAATACGTCACGATGAAGACCCGTGAATGGAGTGCTGAAAAAGGTTACTACTTTATTTCTGATAATTTCAGAAGTTATCCAACAGTTTATGAATCATTCGCTGATAATGGTGATAAACTCCGCAACGGAATCACTGGCAACAACGCTTTTTACCAAGGAACCTGGAGAGAAAATGCTTCTTCCTATAAAGATGCTACAAAATGGTTGCAAGGCAGATATGCAACTTCACCAACATACGCATCAGTATTAAATAATATTATTGAGAGCTCTAATTTGACACAATATGACGGAAAAGCCAGCACAAGTGGTACTGGTAACGAAAATGAGATTGACGGTACGCAAACGAAAATGAATGACACTGCGACCGTAGTAAATAAAAATTCAGCTACGATTTATATCAACGCCGATCCAAATAAAGTAGTAGTAAACCGTGCCTTGGCTTATAATACCGATTGGAGTGTATCTTCAAAAGTTGTTACCAAAGACGGCACGACTTATTATCAAGTGGCAACTAACGAATTCGTTAAAGCTTCTGATATGAAACTGGCTTCTGAACAAACTAATCCAGCAGTTAAGATTGCTGACACAGCAATTGTGATCGATACCAAAGGTGCAGTTGTTTATAAGAATGCTGATTTAGGAACAGCCACGAACCGAGTTTTGCCATATCAATCAGCTTGGATCACCACGAAATACGTCGTTGATAATTCGGGCAACAAGTTCTACTTTGTTGGTAATGACTCTTATGTCAAAGCAAATGACGTAACATTGAAATCACAACAATCAAATGGCGATTATACCAAGGATAAAGAAGTTCCATATCCAGATATCGTCAAGATTACCGCAACACCAGGTGCCAAAGTTTACGACAATAAGCACAACTTACTAGCCGTAAGTTTAGCCGGAACCACAAATTGGAAGATCGACAAGAAGTCGACCCACAGTGACGGTTCGATCTGGTATCGAGTAGCAACAAATCAATGGGTCAGCGCCAATGACGTTGAAGTTAAAGGTTCAAATTATATAACCAGTGTCGATGGAATGGCAAAGATCAATTACATCCCAGGATACGGAGTCAACGTCTACAATAGCCCCGCAGCTAATAATAAGTTCACCGGAACCAGACTAGCCGACGGAACAACCTGGCGAGTTACATCAAAACAAATCGTTGATGGACAAACTTGGTATAAAGTGAATGCTGGATGGGTTAATGGGAAGTATTGTATTTTCCACGAAAATTAGAGAGCGTGAAGCAGGCCCGCTTAGGACTTGGTAGATAGCCTAGCTTCACGAATTGCCTGCCGCACTTGCGGGCGATTTGGGAAGCGTAGCTATATGTCCAAGTCCTGGCCTGCGGAACGCGTTTTAGCTATATCGCCAGAAACCATGGTTATTTAAAATAAAACTATGGTTATAAAAAAATAAATCCAAAAAATAGACCTAAAAACTCCCAAATCAAAGGGATTTCCAAGGTCTATTTTTATTGACTCAAAAAAATTAAAAAATCGACATTAAACTATATCTTAGAACACACGTTCTTGTTATAGTAAATACACACTCACATAGAGTGAATCTAAGGATCGAGGATTTAATTATGCGGTGCTTTAAAAAAACTGTTGAAAACTTGAAGAAACATTTGAAATCAAGAGTACTTAAAAATTTTGAACCAAATAATCAAATTATTGCATTATTTGATATTTCGAATTTGGATATCCCCGGTAACTCATTTGTAATCAGTATTTCTAATGGCATTTATACAGATACTCGTACTACTAAGCAACTCATGAATCAAATGTATCGATCAGATGGAGTAGGATTTGAAATTTCCAAATTTCTTTACTCCAAGTATAAATTGAAACAGCATCTACCGTACGTGAATGGCCGTGTTGCCTACATGCCAATGGCAGGAGGAAGTCGTCGGAATACCGACTGGATTGGTTTACACTTCATTGAAGATTTTGAAATTCTTGATAAAAAGATTCACTTTATAACTACGTTAAATAACAAAATCACGTTAGATTTTCCGCGAGGTAAACTTGAGAAAAGACTGCATGACATTGATATTGTTAGACGGACTCATTTGAAGATTTTAGAGCTGAAGAGTAAGTCTTGGGCCGCCTATTTGATATATGAAAAAGATCAACTTATGAAAATCTTTGATAATTGCACTTGTGCAAAACATCAAAGGTTGAAAGAAATAGAAAGCCTCCGGTCTTTAAATGATTCACATGTGGATTTCTTGTTCTCAAACATCGGCATCGAAGGTCCAGTAAAAGAAGCCACGAAGCAACATTACAAATATAACTATCAAAGAATTAAAAAACTATTTTAGGCACCAAAACGAAAAGGCAGCCAGTTTACTGGGTGCTTTTTTTGATTTACTGCCTAGAAATGCACCAAATTACATGGTTTTAGCAACTAATAAAAATGAGTGATTTCAATTATTCTATGTCTACCACAAGCGCTTGTGAGTAAAAAGGAGAACTCACAAATATGGAAATAGAAATCACGCAAGGTTTTGAAGACGCTCTAAAGAATCAAAAACTAATTCACGGAGTATTAAAACGAGTCCACATTTATCCAACTCGCTTTGACTACGAGGATTATTTTCAAGAAGCGTTGATCATTTATGCGCAAACTTATTTGAAATATCGCCAAAAAAATCAGGATTTAGAAAAGTTTAAACCGTACGTTTTTCAAAAACTCGTCTGGCGAATGACCGACCTGTTGCGGCAAGAGAAAAGTTATTATGATTTTAATAAGTTAGACGAATTTGATTTCAAAAGTGTTCCGCAAGGCGTTATATTAGAGTCATTGGAGTTCATCAACTTGACTGAATTAAATCGGCTTGAAAGAGAAATATTGCAAGAACATTTCATAAATGGAACCTCTTTATTGAAAATAGCTCGACAAGAAAAGTGTACGTCACGTAACTTGAGATACCATCGCGACAAGCTTTTGCAAAAATTACGTCGGATGAAAGCCGAATGAAGTTTACCATCTGTTTACAGATTCATTACTTTTCTCAAAAAGGGGAAAAAAGTTGTTATAATTTATTAGTTAAGGAAATTAACGTGGGAAGGGAATTATATATTATGGTCTCGAAGAAAAAATTCATGACGAGTTTAGCTACTTCAGCTGCTCTTGCTAGTGTCGGGTTCGCAACTGTCGGACAAGTCGTTCCACAATTTGGAAGTAACGTTCAAGAGGCACAAGCCGCCACTTCAGCAATTAACGATTATATTAATGCAAATAACATTCAACCAGTTTCAATTCAATATCGTACTGGTACATTTAATAAATATTTCGGTTACGAAAATGGTGTTGGTAAGCCAGAAGGGGTCGTAATTCACGAAACTGCTACACCAGGTGCTAGTGCCGAAGATGAGGTTTCATACTTCAGTTGGTCATGGCCTACAACACAGACTTATGTCCATGCTTTTGTTGATGATAAAGAAATTTTAAATATCCACAGTGCCGATTACGGTGTTTGGGGTGCTGGTCCAACTGCTAACAACAAATACATCCAAGTTGAGTTGTGCCGTGTAAGCACAAAGGATCAATTTGCTCGTTCAGTCGCTAACCAAGCTTACTATACAGCTTATAGATTAGTTCAATATGGTTTGCCGTTTACACCTGGTAAGACCGTTGTTTCACATAACGACGTTTCAAGAATGTACGGTGAAACAACTCATACTGATCCCGTTGGTTACTTTGCTGCCTGGGGTTATAGCATGATACAATTCTACAATCTAGTTGGTAAGTACTACAATCAATTGACAAGTGGTTCAAATACTAACGGTGGTAGTGAAAACACAAATAACAACAATAATAACAACAATTCAGGTACACCAGCTAAAGGTGTTATCAAGGTCAATGCTCCTAATAGATATGCAGTTCCATTGTATCAATTAGGTAACGATGGTAAGATGACAATTATCACTAACCGTGCTTTGGCAAATAATACTCCTTGGCAAACTGACCAAATTAAAGTTGTTGACGGTACAACATATCGCCGTGTTGCTACTAACGAATGGGTTCAACAAAGTTATGTTATTGGATAATTAGATTTTAATAATTTTTTATTATGAAAGACACGCTGTCAAGCGTGCCTTTTTTTGCTATGATATTTTCTAAAAGGGGAAATTGGAAGTTGTATAATTGTTATCAGAAAGGCATTGTGTGAAAACATGGTTAAAAAATTTTGGGTAGTTTGCGGCGTTTTGTGTCTTTTTCTCGTAATTTTAGGTTGTAAGTCAAAAGAAACTAGTAAGATTGTCGCTAATAATCATACTTGGTATCTTTATCAGGACCAAGGAGAAAACGATACTGTTTCAATTAAGTTTTTAAAAAATCAGCGGGCGCGGATCAAAGATGTCTCGACTATCAATGGGAAAGTTGGGATTGACCGTTTTGACGCGCAATCGAATAATCCCAAGTACGAGTTAGATCGTGATGGCAAAACCATTACTTTCGACACGGCGGAAAATAAGATGACCTTAAAGTTGCTGAAGACCTATCACGAAAATGTTTATGGCAAGCATATGAAGGGTTACTCGGTCGAGTATAACGGCGCTACGTATAAATTTGCCTACATTACTAAG
Organism: Companilactobacillus suantsaicola; assembly: GCF_004745525.1. Classification (GTDB taxonomy): domain Bacteria; phylum Bacillota; class Bacilli; order Lactobacillales; family Lactobacillaceae; genus Companilactobacillus; species Companilactobacillus suantsaicola. The sequence goes on from NZ_RKLY01000021.1 coordinate 42,963, forward strand.
ACTGATAAGCCGTCCAATGTCAGTAAAACTCCAAAAGATACCTCACAAAAAATCGCCTATGATCAGTTGTTTAATCACATTATTGATATTGATGCCCATGCCGATCCGTTGGTGGCTAATAATAGTATGATTGGCAACTACAATTTTCAAACTATTATCGATTATCGGCGGACTGATGGGAATCTGACGATTAATCAAAATGGCACTTACCAACTGACTCTGACTGAACATTCAGCTCAGAAGTTGTCCGAAGAGACTGACAGTAAGGTCGTTATGACGACAATCGTGGAAAATGGTTACGTGCAGAATCTTTACGGCAAAGTTTATTTGACTCCGAAGAACGAAGTGACGATTGATTACTACTATCATGGTCAAAACACCGATCGACTTTTGCCACAGCGTGTGAACTTGAAAGTAAATTCCAAGTCGACCGGGAATCAAATTAAACGTGCGAAGATTCGTATTGAGAGTGACGAAAACCAATTGTATCTCTACTGCAACGATTACACCGTTCGCATGCAGAAAGGGCAAAGTAATAAGAATGGTAATCTTTTGACTAAATCTAATGAACAACAAACTAGTTTGAAAGATGCAATCATTCAGACAAAAGAATATTATGATAAGTATAAAGAAAATCCGTTATCATCAAACGCTGATTTGATGCAATTAGTTGGGGCCATATCGGATAACCATGATAAAAAAGTTGGCAATTTAGGGGTCAACTTTGGTGAAAAGTATGGAACTAATTTGCAGCCGACGGATTATCAAGGGATTAGTGTCAATGGTGATAAACAACCATTGATGCAGTATATGTTTTTAGTTTCGCCTTCAGCTTATTCGGAGAATGGACCAGCCGTAACTACGACTCGAGGTAAATTTTTGATTTACGGTTCATTAGATAATAAGTTGTTTCTCTTGAAACAACCAGATAAAGATTCAACGACCGTAACTTGGACATTAGTGAAGGACTTTGAATTGCAAGTTCCTAAGTTGATATTCAGCTTAAACTAAGTGGAGGGGAATGTGAATTTAATTTTAATGATTGCTGTAACGGTGATCGAAGTTGTAATTGTCTACAAAATTAGATATGCGTACAGTCGCATGCCTCTTTTTGCAATTGTTTTGACAGCGATTACAATTGGTGTTTTTTACGTGATTGCTAAACTATCGATGGGTAAATATCTAAGAGCCTACACCTTCAATTTAGCGACGGTCGATTTGATACTTTTAGTCATCATGTTGTGCTACATGTACCAGATGAAACACGACTTGAAAAATCTTCCTGCCGCAAACCAGCCGGATTTTTTGATTGTGTTAGGCAATAAGTGTCTCAGTTCACACGTTCCACCAATTTTGAGTGAGCGTTTGGATAAAGCGATTGAATTGTATCAAAGCTTTGAAACCAAACCTGTGATCATCGTCAGCGGTGGCAAGAGTATGAATTATTCGGAAAAGACCGAAGCAGAAATGATGCGTGAGTACTTACTCGATCGAGGTATTCCGGATGAGAAAATCGTTCAGGAAACGGAATCGATCAATACGGTCCAAAATTTGGAATACTCGGCAATTATCGTCCACCGACTTTGGCAAAAAGCGTCACACCCCAAAGCAATCGTAGTAACTAGTGATTTTCATATTCCAAGAGCCAAATGGCACGCTCAAAAGTTAGGCTTAAAAGTCCAATTTTCAACGGCTAGAACCGTTCAGATGTTACGTTGGCCCGCTATGTTCAGAGAGTTCACAGCGATAGTCTGGTATCATCGTTATTCGTTAATAACACTGTTGGGGATGGATTTTGTATTCTCAGTCAGCATGTGTATGTGAGGAGTTTTTTATGAGTCTGTATGATAAGTTTGTTGATAACAAACGTTTGAGAAGGTTTACGCTGTTAGTCTTAGTCATTGTCCTGATCTACTTGTTCCGTTCGATGATGAGTATGTTTTTACTAACCTTTATTTTTACATTTTTATCAGTTCAATTAGTTCGAGCTATTCAAAGAAAGATTCCTAAGATCAAACCGGTTTGGATAATCGCTCCAGTTTATTTGATTATCATTGCCTTGTTAGTGTTTGTAGTTGCTAATTACGTACCGCAATTAGTCAATCAAACGGCGAAGATGTTCTCGTCACTGCAACAGTTTTATGAGCATGAAGATGTCAATGCCAGTCCGTATTTACAAATAATCTATAACTTCTTGCAACAGATAAATTTGGACAATCAGATCAAAGTTGCCATCGGTCAAGTTGTCAATTATATCGGTAGTGTTGGGGCTGTAGGGTTCAATATCGTTATTTCATTTCTATTGAGTTTCTTTTACTCAAGTCAAGTTGAGCAGATGAATTCCTTTGGTCGTCAATTTTTGGACAGTAAATACGGTTGGGTGTTTTCTGATTTGAAGTATTATGGACAAAAATTTGTCAATACTTTTGGAGTTGTCTTAGAAGCGCAACTCTTAATTGCTATTGTCAACACGGTTTTAACGACGATTACCTTGTTATTTATGAAGATGCCGGGAATTATCGCACTTTCAGTGATGGTCTTTATCTTGTCGTTGATTCCGGTTGCTGGGGTAATTATTTCGATGGTGCCACTGAGTTTTGTCGCCTATACGGTTGGTGGTATCCGTTATGTCATCTACATTATCGTGATGATCGTGGTAATTCATTTGATTGAAACGTACTTCTTGAATCCACAATTCATGTCGAGTATGACGCATCTACCAATTTTCTTTACCTTTGTTGTCTTGATTGTTTCCGAAGAATTGCTCGGAACTTGGGGCTTGATCATTGGTATACCAATTTTTGTTTTCTTCTTAGATATTCTCGGTGTGCATTCAATCACCAAGAACCCCAAAAAGAAGAGAATAAAATTAAAGAAATCGTTATAATTGAGTTTAAATTGGAGTTGTCATATATAATGAAGATAATTAACTGACGTAGATGGGAGATTAAGTGTATGTCATTTTTTGATAGAAAAAAGAAAGACAACGATGGTAATTATTCTGATCTAAATAACTCTTCATATCAAAATCCACAACCAGACCAAAATAATTTTGATCCTAGTCAAAGCCAATTCAATGACCCAATGAGTTCGGGGACTCAATTTAATCAAAATGATTTTAATAATGGTAATGGCACTAATTACTATTTTGACCAACAACAACCGCAACCACAGCCTCAACCAATGCAACAGAATCAAGATGTTGATAATTGGGAGTATACTGAACAAAATTTGCAGGATACTTTGGATCAAAGTGCTGATTTGAAGTCACAATTGCGCAGTCAATTATTGGCTGACCGTAGTTATTGCAATCATATTTTGCGGACAGTTGGAAGTGACCAAGTTGACCAAAGAAAGCAGGCCAGTGACCGAATTGAAGAAATCAACACGTCATTAAAAGACTGGTTTGGTACTTCTGATATGGCTAACGAAGTCTATATGGATCCTAATAGTGAGTACTTCGTTTTCGTCGATGACTTACCAGCCAATCCCGATAGCGCAACGAGTTCGATGTGGCAACAGATCACTATGACACTGGCTGATCGTGGATTGTTGGCCAATGCCATTTCCGTAACTTACAACGACCGTTCTGATGTGACTTGGATGAATTATCAAAATGCCGGTTTCGTTGACGGTAATGCTTATTTGTTAAATATGTACAATGAATTGCAAGGTCGTAACTTGAATGTTCCTGTCACGCCAGCCGAAATTCCGTTCGACCCTAATTACCGTGTGCAACATATGAGTGACAAGGTCGATAAAATTTTGGATGCTAAAGATAATTTAGTGATGGAAGTCTCTCGAGATGACAACCACCAACTCCAAATCATTCGCCATTACAAAGACAATCAGGTTTTGAGTCGTGATATTTTTGATGTCAACGGCGTTATCTCAGCGACCCAATTCTATGATCATAAAAACGCCAATAAAGTAGTGCGTGAAAACTTTTATCGTCAAAATGGGACATTAGTTTTGATCAAGAGTTACACCGGGGATGAGCCTTATATTCAGCTCTTCAGCGAAGGCAACGTCTTAATTAGTACATTTGACAGTGATGAAGATTTAATCGTCTGGTGGCTCAAAAATCAAGCACTCAAGCAAAGTAATGCCACGGTCTTCGTTTCTATCGGCTCAGAATTTTATCAAAAACTTTTGAGTTTAAGAGACAGCGGCGTCGAAGTGATTCCAATCGTGATGAAGCAGAGTGAAAATGCCGATGCTATTTCCAATTTACTAGAAGGTACCGATAAAGTTTCTGCTGTTTTAGCTGGAACTGATCAAGTGAATACTTACTTGAATAAGAACGCTAAATCTAAATTGGATATCACTACTTTAAAAGAAATCGATACACCAATTTATAAACAATAATAAATATAAAAATGCAGCAGCTATTCATAATGAACGTGAGGATATCGTGTAAACGATCCAGTGCGTTTTCTGAATAGGTGCTGTTTTTGCTTTTTAGTAATTGGAAATAAACTAAAGAAACACACTATTTGGGTGCCACTCTCTTTTTTTTATTGCCAATATCGTGTAAAATGGAGATTGTTAATGAAATGAAAAGAGGATCATATAAATGGCAAAATTAGTTTTCATTCGTCACGGACAAAGTGAATGGAATTTATCAAACCAATTTACTGGCTGGGTTGACGTTGACCTTAGTGAAGAAGGTGTAAAGCAAGCTCAAAATGCTGGTAAACTTCTTAAGGAATCTGGCATCCAATTTGACCAAGCTTACACATCAGTATTGACACGTGCTATCAAGACATTGCACTACGCACTTGAAGGCTGTGATCAACTATGGATTCCTGAAACAAAGACATGGAGACTTAACGAACGTCACTACGGCGCACTTCAAGGTCTAAACAAGAAGGAAACAGCTGAAAAATACGGTGATGAACAAGTTCATATCTGGAGACGTTCATACGATACATTACCTCCACTATTGAAAGAAACTGATGAAGGTTCAGCAGCTAACGATCGTCGTTACGCAAACCTTGATCCAAGAATTATTCCTGGTGGTGAAAACCTTAAAGTTACTTTGGAACGTGTAATTCCATTCTGGGAAGATGAAATTGCTCCTAAGCTATTAGACGGCAAGAACGTAATCATCGCTGCCCATGGTAACTCACTACGTGCTTTGACTAAGTACATCGAAAACATCTCTGATGCTGATATCATGGACGTTGAAATGACTACTGGTGAACCAGTTGTTTATGACTTGGACGAAAAGTTGAACGTTGTTAACAAGACAAAGCTTAACTAATTTTTGATTAGTTGAATATAAAGATACAGCCGTATTTTGTATATGGCTGTATTTTTTTTGCCTTTTTGGGACGCTACGGACGCTATTTGGTCGCCAAATTCACAATCCATTCATAGAGGATGAAATACATATTCCAGCCATTTTCAATAGAAAGCGAAGTCATTGAATAAAGAAGTATTTAATGAAAGTGTAAGCGGGAGATAGAAATATTCCATAATATTATGTGTGGTCTTTTTTACTTGTAATGAGTGATTACGCTATTTTTTCGTAAGCAGTAAATAACCGACCGTATTCTCTCGGTCCACAATAAGCGATATGATTACCTCATCAAAATAAATGGTGAGGTATTTTTAATGGACGAAAAGCCGGATATTGTAAAAGT
>NZ_RKLY01000022.1 GCF_004745525.1 Companilactobacillus suantsaicola
AGTTGGCAAGATTATTATCATATCCAACTGAATACCAAAAAAACACGATAGGAATTCCATATTTTATGGAAATTTCTATCGTGTTTTTTTAGAATCGGGAGTTATGTCCCGAACTCTTTGTTATCTATTCAGTTTTAGACGAATGATTTTATCAATTTCTGTGACAAGTAAAACAATTGCACCGGCAGCAGTTGCCAGACCCCATTCCAACATAGAAATCGGTCCAGTTGCAAAGATTGCTTGCATGAAAGGAACGTAAGTTAAAATCAGTTGCAAGATCATCATTAAGCCAACGAAGACGAAAACTTTTGAATTGGAGAACAGTTCTTTAGATAGAGCTAATTTTGGAGTTCGAATATTGAATAGGTAGAAAATTTTTCCGAGAATCAAAGTGTTCACCATAGTTGTGCTAGAGATTACATCACTAACACCACGACTCCGTAGGAAAATATCAATTATCAAACTGACAGCAGCAATTAAAATTGCTACATAGGTCATTTGGAAAACATCATGTCGGTTCATTAATTTACTACCGGTTTTACGAGGTTTACGTTTCATAATGCCGTCTTCAGCTGGTTCGAAAATCAAAGCAAATTGAATCGTAATTGCCGAAACCATGTTGATCCATAACAATTGACTCGGTTGAAGCGGGATCTCTTGTTTAGTCAAAATAGCATAGGCAACGATCAAACCTTCAGAGAATGAAATCGGTAGAAGATAGAGGATACTTTTCTTGATATTGTCGAAGATCCGGCGACCTTCCTTGATGGCGGAAGACATAGTTGCAAAGTTGTCATCAGTCAAAATCATGTCGGCTGAATCTTTCGCCACGTCGGTACCTTTGATACCCATAGCCACACCGATGTCAGCTTTTTTCAAGGCAGGGGCGTCGTTGACACCATCACCAGTCATGGCAGTAACTTTATTATCTTTTTGAAGAGCTTCAATGATCTCTAGTTTATTACTTGGAGTGGTACGAGCAAAGACTTGATTGTCATTAGCGGCAGCAATTTTTTCATCAGCAGTTAAAGCATCCCATTGAGTTCCGGTGATAGCATGGATCTCGTCAGCCAAGCCTAATTTTTCACCAATAGCTTTGGCGGTAATAGCGTTGTCACCAGTAATCATCTTAACTTCAACGCCAGCACTACGCATAACTTTTAGTGATTCAATAACTTCTTCTCGAGGAGGGTCGATGATAGCAACCAAACCTAAGAAGTTCAAGCCATCGACGATCATTTCGTGAGTTACTTCGTCAGTATTGTCAGGTTCTTTTTCAAAACCAACAGCGATGACACGTTTACCTTCTTTAGAGAAAGTTTCAACTTTTTGAACCCAATAATCGTAATTGAAATTACTATCTTGAGTTTTAGCCATTTCCAAGAGTTTATCAGGAGCACCCTTAACGAAAAGGATTCGCTCGTCTTGGTCGTTCTTAACAATTTTACCAATGTAGCGATAATCCGAGTCGAAAGGTAAGATATCTAATTCTTGGTAGTGTGGTTTTTCATCAAATGGGAATACTTTGTGATAAAGCGTTAAGAAGGCACCATCGGTCGGTTCACCACTGATTGTCCATTGACCATTTTCATTAATTAACTCAGTATCGTTAGCGTAATAGCCAGCTTCCAAAAGTAACCGCAATTTCTGATTTATTTCAACGGGTTGACCATTGTGAGTGATTTGACCAGTTGGTTCAAAGCCAGTTCCACTAACTTGCAATTCTGAATCGTCAATCAAAATATCAGTGACGGTCATTTCATTTTTAGTTAGAGTACCAGTTTTATCAGTTGCCACCACGTCGACAGAACCAAGTGTTTCAACCGCAGGCAAAGTTTTGACGATGGTGTTTTGCTTTTTAGCCATATCACTAACACCTTTGGCTAGAATAACTGAAGTTGTTGCTGGCATTCCTTCGGGGATAGCACCAACCATCATGGCCACGACGGCTAAAGCTAAGACCGGTAAAGCGTAGGTGTCAAAAAGTAGACCGATGATGAAGATAGCGATTGAGGCGATTACGATGAAGTAGGAAACACGTGTCCCTAGACTATCAATAATTGCCATCAGTGGCGTCTTTCGTTGTTTAACGGCACTAACTTCTTGGGAGATTTTTCCGATTTCTGTGGCACCTGCAGTGGCAACGACTAATCCTGTACCACTACCATTAGTGACCGCAGTAGAGGCAAAAGCCATGTTGGTTTGTTCGGCTAAAGGAATCTCTTCATTGGATAAAGCGAGTTCAGTTTTTTCAACCGAATTGGATTCACCCGTCAAAGCGGACTCTTGGATGCGAAGGTTGTCAGAGTTAATAATTCTTAGGTCGGCCGGCACGTTGTCACCAGCTTCTAAGAAAACTGTATCACCAACGACTAAATCTTCAGCAGGGATGTCTTTTCTTTGACCATCGCGGTAGACTGTTGCTTCGATTGAAAGCATCTGTTTAATTTTTTCTAGAGCATCTGAAGCGTTACTTTCCTGGTAGTAGCCGATGATAGCGTTGATGACGACTACTAAACCGATAATGATCGAATCGGAATAATGTCCCATTAATAATGTGATAATGGTTGATGCAATCAACACGTAGATCACCATATTATTGAACTGGCGTAAAAACATTTTCCATTTTGGCGTCTTATGTGATTCTAATTTATTAGGACCATCCTCAAGCAGCCGCTTTTCAGCAACTTGGCTAGTAAGTCCTTTAGTTAAGTCATTTGTCTTATATATTTCTTTTAATTTGTCAAAGCCTATCTGATAAGGTTTAGGTTTCAATTTACATCTCCTTGAATTTTGGGTTTAAAAAAAGCGCATTGCTAAAAAGTAATGTGCCAACTCAGCTTCGAATCCGATGTAAGAAATAAAAAAGTTTCGTTTTCAGTTAAAATGTCACTCCCTCAAATTTTGCGTAAGCTAAAGATAACAAGAATTCTATATCATGTCAATATTATAATCTGAATTAAATATTTCTAATAATATACAAATCGTAAATTTGGAGTATACCATTTTATTGGTAGTATAGTCCAATTACATTTATGTAAGCGGTTAACAATCTTACAGACACATATTTTTCGGATATAATTCTTGCAACATTGAATGTATACCAGTATCATAGGGTTTGTTAAAAATGTTCTACTCACACAAGGAGGAAAATAGGAAAATGAAAACCTATCTTCAACGGATGGGCCGATCCCTTCAACTTCCAGTAGCTGTTTTACCAGCTGCCGCTTTACTTGAAGGTATTGGTCACTGGTTACCACAAAATTGGGGCTTGTCACAGTTTTTACAAGTTGGTGGTACTGCGATTTTAAGTCAATTGGCATTGTTATTTGCCATTGGACTTTCAATCGGAATGTCAAAAGTTAAAGATGGAGCAGCTGCGATGGCAGGGGTCGTCGCATACATTGTTCCAACTTACGTTTTAGCACCCAACCAAGTTGCTTTACTAAAAGGTATTAATGTGAAGGCAGTCGATCCAGCTTTCAATGCGATTGCTGGGAATGTCTTCATCGGTATCGTTGCCGGACTAATTGCAGCAGCTTTGTTCGATCGATTCCATGAAACAAAGTTGCCCATGGCTTTATCATTTTTCAGTGGTAAACGTCTTGTACCAATCTTGGCTACTTTGGTAATGCTCTTAGTTTCAGTAGTCTTACTATTCATTTGGCCAGTTTTATACAATGCTTTGATCAGTTTTGGTAAATTCTTCGTCAGTCTGGGGGCTGTCGGTGCTGGATTATTTGGATTCTTCAACCGTTTGTTGATCCCAACTGGTTTGCATCAAGCTTTGAACCAAGTGTTCGAATTTAATATTGCTGGTATCAATGATATTGGTAATTTCTGGGCCAATAAAGGAACAAAAGGTGTAACTGGTATGTATCTAGCTGGGTACTTCCCAGTGATGATGTTTGGTCTTCCTGCTGGTGCTTTAGCTATTTATAAGAATGCTCTACCTGAAAGAAAGAAGACAACCGCTGGTTTGATGATGGCTGGTGCTTTCGCTTCATTCTTTACCGGTGTTACTGAACCACTGGAATTTTCATTTATGTTTGTCGCTTGGCCACTATATGTGATCCATGCTGTTCTAACTGGTTTATCAATGGCGTTTGCCGCATTTATGCATTGGACAGCCGGATTCACTTTTAGTGCTGGGTTAGTTGATTATATTTTAAGTTTCCACATGCCAATTGCTAATAAACCTTATATGTTGTTAGTTCAAGGTATTGTGATGGCATTTATTTATTACTTCGTATTTGATTTTGCAATTAAGAAATTTAACTTGATGACACCAGGTCGTGAACCACTAGACGATAGTAGTAATGCTCCAAGTGTTGAAGTAGCAACTTCTGATAAAGATGATAAGTATATGATTGCTGCTAAAAAGATTTATGCTGGTATCGGTGGTCACGATAATATTAGTGTGATCGATAACTGTACTACTCGTTTGCGTCTACAATTAAAAGACACTGGACTTGCTAATAAGTCTCAGATCATGAGTGCTAATGTCAATGGTATCAATGTTTTGGATAAAACTAATATCCAAATTATCGTCGGTACCGAAGTTCAATTTGTCGCTGATAATTTGAAGAAATTGTATGATGAAAATGCTACTGTTTCCGCTCCTACCAAGGAAGAAAAAGCTCCAGTAGAAGAAAAGCCAGTCGGTGATTTCAAATCTGGAGAAACTGATACTTTCTATGCCGTGGCAAACGGACAAGTAGAGGATATTGAAGAAGTTTCTGATCCTACTTTTGCTCAAAAAATGTTGGGTGATGGCTATGCGGTCGTTCCAACTGATGGAAAAATTGTTGCCCCAGTTGATGGAACAATCAGTTCGATTTTCCCAACTAAACATGCGCTAGGAATTAAGACTGAAAATGGTTTGGAAATTCTAGTTCACATGGGAATCGACACGGTTCAATTAAAGGGCGCTCCATTTGACATCAAGGTTTCTGAAGGCCAAACTGTCAAACATGGTGACCAAATTGCCGATGTTGATTTGAAGCAAATCACCGATGCTGGTAAGAAGACCGATATGATGGTCATTGTTACTAACATGCCAGGAGTTGCTTATATGAAGTACAACGTTTTGGATCAAACTGTTAAAGCAGATCAAGAAGTTGTTAAAGTTAAAATTAAGTAAATAAAAAGAGCCTCCAGAGAAATCTGAAGGTTCTTTTTTTTAACTGAAATGAGTTACATAAGCCAGGCCCAGCCAGATAGTCTAAGCGGGCTTGTTCCACTCTCTAACTGAAACGAGTTACACAAGAGCAACTCCCTCCGAGATAACAAAATTTCAGAAATCACTCGCAAAATGCGACGAGCAATTCCTGAAATTACGTTATCCTCCGGGAGCTGAACGCTCTTGTTCCACTCTCTACTTATCCAAGAAATTCGAAAACGTCTTTTCTATTATATAGATGTAGAACTTTTTCTAACAAAAATTGTAAAGCGATTGAAGCAACAACGGGAACGACTAACCAACTGATAAGTACTAGTAAAATATTTAAACCAGCTTCCATAGAGGCAAGTGGTCCAACTAAACCAACTAGTCCGAATCCAGCTGAAGCAGGAGTTCCTGACACGGTAAATAGTGCTACTGGAATGGCAGAAATTGCGGCGGTCAATAAACAAGGAATAAGGATGATAGGTTTGCGGAATAGATTAGGCATCATCATCTTCATTGCACCTAAAGCAATCGCAATAGTAACACCAGGCTTGTTGATCTTCCATGAATTAACTACTAGGACAATGGTTGTTGCGGCAACCCCCATCGCTGCGGCACCGGCTGAGATACCATTCAATTGGATCGCCATACCGATAGCAACGGTGGAAATTGGTGAAATGATAATTGCGGCAAAAGCACAACTGATTAAAATACACATGATAATTGGTTGTAAATTAGTAAATGAATTGATTCCGTCACCAATAGCTTTGGTAATGTCAGTTACGTATGGATAGAGGTAGAAACCAATCAATCCAGCACCGACACCGACGACAATTGGCGTTAAAACAATTGCCACGGAACCAAATTTATTACCGATCAAAAGAATTAAACCAACGGCAATAGCGGCGGTCAACATGGTATTGATGATGTCACCAGTACCAGCTCCAATATAAGCTTGGGCTTTACTATCAAATTTGATAACCCCGGAACCGACAAAGGAAGCACCGGCAACAACTACCATCGGCATTGGTTTAAATTCAAATTGTAGGGCGATCAAAGCCCCGATTAATAATGGTGTAGCGAGTTGAAAAATAATTGCCATTTGACCAATGGCTAAAGCAAAAGGATTGTTACCGAACAGTTTTAAAATAGCAGCTAAAACAGCATTGGGAATCAATCCTACGATAATACCGGTAGCGGTCCCTGATAAAATTTTGTTTAAGAATACTTTGGCTGTTAATTTCTGGTTCATAACAATTACCCCCTGTAATTTTAGTTATTTAGCACCAAGGATATCTTCCTTACAGTGAATTAATTGTGTTAATAGGTCGCAGTATGGTGTAGGGATGTTGTACTTTTTACCCTTACGAGAAACGGCACCATTGATGTAGTCGATTTCTGTTAGACGGTGATTGTTGATCAAATCTTGATACATTGAAGGGTAGTGTTTACCGATCGTATCAGGATCAAAGCAAGATTCAACGTGTTCAACGACTTCCTTAACGTCAAGATCAACGCCCTCATGTTTAGCAACGGCGGCAAATTCATTTACGACAGTCACAACGATGTCATGAGCTGGTTTTGTAGCACCAAATTCAGCCATATTAACATCAAGAATTGAACAGAGGCAGTTCATTGTTCCGTTAACACAAGCTTTACGGTAAATTGAATAGTGAATATTGTCAGAATATTTAGCATTCAAGCCGGATTCAGATAAAGTTTTAGCAAGATCTTTAGCAGCATCTTCTTGATCCTGACCAAGATTTTGTAGTTCAACTGAACCATTACCAAAGAGTTTAACTTCACCTGGTCCAACTAAACCAGCAGTCCACATAGTATTACCGATGAAGATATTCTTCATTGGAATGTACTTTTCAATAGTATCCTCGTGACCGATTCCGTTGAGTAAGCAAAGGATTTTTGTGTTCTCGGCGATAAGTGGTTTAACGTCTTGTAACATTTGAGCTAATTGCATTGATTTTGTGAATAAAATAATCAAATCAGCTTTGGTGTCACTCTTAACCTCAGATTGAAGCATTACGGGGATGTGTTCTGTAATATCTTCACCATTAAAGTTAGCCTTTAAACCGTTTTGACGAATAGCCTCAACGTGAGCTGGCCAGCCGTCGACTAGAGTAACGTCATTGCCTCCTCTGTGAAGCATAATTCCGAAGCGACTACCCATGGCACCCGCACCTGCGATGATAATTTTCATCATATCCACTCCTTTTGTGATTTCTTTAACTATATTATACTTTAACAGTTGTGAAGAAATCCACAAGTAATTAGTGTAAATGTTTTTATAAAATTGATGTTATTTTATTATTACTAATAACGACTTTACCAATCATATGATTGGTCTCTACTAATTGATGGGCTTTTTTCAAATTATCAACATTGATGGGGGATAACTCTTTAGTTAAGGTACTGTGAATTATTTTTTGGTCGAGAAGTTGGGAAATTTTCTCGAGGATTTGATGTTGGGTTATCATATCAGGAGTTTGATAAAAAGATTTTGAATACATCCATTCCCAAGCAAAATTAGCACGTTTTTTAGTCAATTTTTTGAGATCGATGGGATGATGGTTTTCAGTGATAGAGACAATTTTGCCACTCGGTTTGATAAGTTGAGCAATTTCGTTCCAGTGACCATCTAAATCGTTTAACCCCATGATGAAATCAACATAGGTGAAACCTAAATTATGAATTTCCGTTACCAAATTTTTCCGATGGTTAACCGTTAAGTCGGCACCATTTTGTCGTACCCAGGAAATAGTTTGTACTCGTGAGGCAGTGGCAATAACCTTTAATCCTGCCCAGTGGGCTAGTTGAGTGGCAATTGAACCTACACCACCGGAACCATTGATAATTAGAATTGTCTTTTGGTGATTCGTTTCCTTATTATATGTAGAAATAGCTAATTGTTCGAAAAGTGCTTCCCAAGCGGTCAATGAAGTTAGTGGCATAGCGGCAATTTCAGCATCGGACAAATTTTTAGGTGCGTGTCCTGTGATTCGCTCATCGACTAATTGATATTCGCTGTTACTGCCAGGACGAACAAACGATCCCGCGTAAAAGACTTTTTCACCAGTGTGAAATAATGTCACTTCTGCACCAACTTCAACGATTTCACCAACTGCGTCCCAACCAATAATTTTTGGCTGCTTAAGCTTATGGAAACCATTTTTTCTAACACCGACGTCGACGGGATTGACTGAGACAGCCGATATTTTGACGAGTAAATCATGGCCTTTAGCCTGAGGTTTAGGTAGTGAAAATTCAATTAAACTGTTATTAGCTTGAATAGGTAAGTGTTCCTTAAATCCGATTGCTTTCATAGTAATTCCTCCTGTGTCCTAAGTATTAATCGAAGGAAACTTTTGAACAATCGTGAAATTTTTGTTACTAGTCACAAATTATTGTTTCAAATTAAAAAAAACGGTATCTTATTGTTGAATTGATGAGGAGTGAAGACATGCCAAGGCATATTTATGATTGTAATGAGGGCTGTCCAGTAGAGAGTACCTTACAAATTATCTCAGGCAAGTGGAAGAGCGTGATTATTTATCATCTTTTGAATAAGGAAGTTTGTCATTTTGGACAGTTGCAACGCGAATTAAAAGATTGCTCGAGAAGGATGCTAGCTTTGCAACTAAGTGATTTAGAAAAAGATGGCATAATTCAAAAGAATATTTATCAAGCTGATCCCTTACGGACTGACTACCAATTAACAGAGTTTGGTAAGACCCTGGCTCCAGTTATTAGTTCAATGGCAGTCTGGGGAAAGCTTTATAATCAAAAAAGTATCCGTAAATAAAGGTATAGACCATTTTCTGCAAATTCGACGCCTATCTTTATTTTTTTTATATCCATAAAACGTTATTGAGGTCAAACATCATCATGTTATACAAAGAAAACAATTGAAAATGTAATATGAAGAAATGGATATTTGACACTAATTAAGCTAAGTTTCAATGATTGTTAGCGGTAACATTGAAAATATTGTAAAAATAAGAAGGCTTTCAAATATCACAATTTAACTAAAAAATGCCTAAAAATAATTGCATTAAAAATATTATCTTTTTTGATTTTAAGCATAATTATTGATATTTCGGCTTTAATTTGAGTGCCAATTTGATCAAAAACAATGCCAAAAGTACCCATTAGTTATTTATTTGAATTGTGGTCTAGACTTTTTTATAAAAAGGGGTGTTTTTTTTCTGAAAAAATGATATTATGTAAGGGTTCACATGAAGGGTGAGCTCTATTAAAGCGGTTTATTTAGATATTATTCATAAATTTTTAATTTGATTACTACAGGGTAGTCGAAGTAAGCGCTTTAATAATGTAAATACATAAGGAGGATGAAACATGGTTGGAATTATTATTGCAAGCCATGGTGACTTTGCCGACGGCATCAAGATGTCTGGTTCAATGATTTTCGGTGAACAAAAAGATGTTCAATCCGTAACATTGCAACCAAGCATGGGGCCTGATGATTTGAAGGCAAAATTGGAAGAAGCTGTTTCTAAGCTTGAAGATCAAGAACAAGTTTTGTTCCTAGTAGATCTTTGGGGTGGAACTCCATTCAACCAAGTAAATGGTTTGTTCGAGGCACATAAAGATAAGTGGGCTATCGTTGCTGGTCTAAACTTACCTATGCTTATCGAAGCTTATGCTTCACGTATGTCAATGAACTCAGCACATGAAATTGCTGCACATATCATTGAAACTGCCAAAGATGGTGTAAAAGTTCGTCCAGAATCATTACAACCAAAGACTGCAGCACCAAAAGCTGCTCCTAAGACAGTTTCAGGTGGTAAACCTGGCTCAATGAAGTACGTTCTTGCTCGTATCGATTCACGTCTATTGCATGGACAAGTTGCTACAGCATGGTCTAAATCAGTTGTTCCTACACGTATCATCGTTGTTTCAGATAATGTTGCAAAAGACGATCTTCGTAAACAATTGATCATGCAAGCTGCACCAGTTGGTGTTCACGCACACGTTATTCCTATTAAGCAAATGATTAAGATTGCTAAGGATGACAAACATTTTGGTGGCGAACGTGCACTACTATTGTTCGAAACACCACAAGATGTTGAAAGAGCAGTTGACGGGGGAGTTCCATTGAAGACAATCAACGTTGGTTCAATGGCTCATTCAGTTGGTAAAGTTCAACCTAATAAAGTTTTGGCTTTCGACCAAAATGATATTGATACATTTAAGAAATTGGAATCACAAGGCATCAAATTTGATGTACGTAAAGTTCCAACAGATTCTGAAGACAATCTTGATAATATTATGAAGAAAGCTCAAGCAGAATTAGATAAGAACAAACAATAATTTAAGAGTTATTTTTATTCAGAAATAAAACGGAGGATTAATAATCATGCAATTAAATGCTATTCAGATTATTCTTGTCGTTTTAGTATCATTCCTAGCTGGTATGGAAGGTATTTTGGATCAATTCCACTTTCACCAACCAGTTATCGCATGTACTTTAATCGGCTTAGTTACAGGTCAATTGTTACCTTGCCTTATCCTAGGTGGTTCACTACAAATGATCGCTTTAGGTTGGGCTAATATCGGTGCTGCCGTAGCACCCGATGCCGCTTTGGCATCTGTCGCTTCAGCTATTATTCTTGTTCTTGGTGGTCAAGGACAAAAAGGTGTCGGTTCAGCTATTGCTATTGCCGTTCCTTTGGCCGTTGCTGGTTTGTTACTAACAATTCTTGTTCGTACACTTGCAACTGGTATTGTTCACATTATGGATAAAGCTGCCGAAGAAGGTAGTTTTAGAAAAATCGATTTCTGGCAATATGTAGCTATTTGTTTACAAGGTCTACGTATCGCTATCCCTGCAGCATTGATCCTAGCTATCGGTGCTGGTCCTGTTAAGGCTATGCTAAATGCTATGCCTACTTGGTTGACAGATGGTTTGTCAATCGGTGGTGGTATGGTTGTTGCCGTTGGTTACGCAATGGTTATCAACATGATGGCTAGTCGTGAAGTATGGCCATTCTTTGCAATTGGTTTCGTACTTGCAACAGTTACAAATTTGACACTTATTGGTCTTGGTACTATCGGTGTTTCATTGGCGCTCATCTACTTGAAATTATCTAAATCAGGTGGCAATGGTGGTTCAAACGGTGGTGGAGGTTCCTCCAACACCGGTGATCCAGTCGGCGACATTATAGATAACTATTAAGGGAGGAGAACATAAAAATGGCAGATCAAGTTAAAATCTCAAAAAAAGATAGAATCTCCGTTTGGTGGCGTTCAACATTCCTCCAAGGTTCATGGAACTACGAACGTATGCAAAACGGTGGCTGGGCATATTCATTGATCCCAGTTTTGAAAAAATTATATAAGACAAAAGAAGACCGTGCCGCTGCTTTGAAGCGTCACTTGGAATTCTATAATTGTCACCCATACTTAACTTCACCTATTCTTGGTGTAACAATGGCTTTGGAAGAGGAACGTGCAAACGGTGCCCCTATCGATGATATTACAATCCAAGGTGTTAAAGTTGGTATGATGGGTCCTTTGGCTGGTATTGGTGATCCTGTGTTCTGGTTCACTGTTAAGCCTATTATCGGTGCTTTAGCTGCATCACTTGCTATGACTGGTAATATTCTTGGACCAATCATTTACTTTGTAGCATGGAATGCTATTCGTATGGCTTTCATGTGGTATACACAAGAGCTTGGCTACAAAGCCGGTTCAAAGATTACCGAAGACGTTTCTGGTGGTGTTCTACAAGACATCACAAAGGGTGCTTCAATTCTAGGTATGTTTATCCTAGGTTCCTTGATTAACCGTTGGGTTACTATTAAATTTACACCAACAGTTTCAACCGTTAAATTGGCTAAAGGTGCTTACATTGATTGGTCAAAACTCCCTTCAGGTGCACAAGGTATCAAGGAAGCTTTGCTTCAACAACAAAGTGGTCTATCATTGACTGCACACAAAGTAACAACTTTGCAAGATAACTTGGATCAATTGATTCCTGGTTTAGCAGCTCTTTTACTAACATTATTCTGCATGTGGTTACTAAAGAAGAAAGTTTCTCCAATTGTTATCATTCTTGGCTTGTTCGTTGTCGGTGTTGTCCTACACGTTCTACACGTTATGTAATTATTTGAAACTTTCAATGGAGTGAACTCATTTAGAGTTCACTCTTTTTTGATAATATGAAATGTTCGCTATATAATATTTTTAACAAAGTAAGGGAAGTGATGAGTTGGTCCAATCGTTGAATACAAAATCGGATTTAGTCATTCAAGGGACTTCGCATTTAGGTTTGACTGACTATGGGAAAATTATGGTCGGAGATAAGGGCTTTGAATTTTACGACGACCGTGATGTAAACAATTATATTCAAATACCATGGACAGAAGTTACCAAAGTGGTCGTTTCCGTGATGTTTGGGGGTAGATGGATTCCGCGTTACGCATTGCAAACCAAGAGTAACGGGATGTTTACATTCTCTTCGAAAGATCCAAAGAAGGTTTTGAGGGCAATTCGGGTATATGTAAAACCGGAGAATATCGTTAAGTCGTTGACATTTTTCCAGGTTGTCAGACGAGCTTTCAAAAGAAAATAAAGATGACAGTTTGCTACTCCAGACTAGATAGAAATTCTATTTTGTACCATTTGAATCTAAAAAAGCTGCACTAATGTAAGTATCATTAGTACAGCTTTTTTGGTCTCTCATAATCAAATCAAAGAAGAAATAAACTCCTATTTTATTATTTTCTAAAAATCAAAACAAATAAAGATTAAGGCGATAAAATATTAATTAATTTTACATTTCCAATGAATAGAACTGTATCCATTTCATAATTTATCAAATCTACTACAAAGAAGTTTCTATCCAGTTATTTCCCAGAGCTGTTACGGAAGACGGCACTAGAAATTTTTTTATGCCAACCAGCGACAAAATGTCTGTTTTTAGGACAAAATTTTGGATAAATTGGCTATTATGTCTTATCTTAAAGTTAGTCAAAAACAGTCAAGGTGATTGATATGGAAAACGAATTACGATTCGTCAGAAAACCCAGTTTCAAACCTCTGTTAGGCAGCATTTTTTTAGGAGTAGCACTTGGAATGATTGGACTCGTGATTTTTCATTGGGTTTTATTAAGCGTAGCTCTTGCAGTGAGTGGCTTTTTGGTTGATAGCTTGGTTTTATATCCAAGTTCGAAAGAATTAAATGCAAGCTGGTTTATTGATCAAAAGAATCTTCATTACATTGACGCTAGTTCTTGGTGGAAAAAGGTACGTTTAATATATTTACCTTTTGCTACTAAAATGAAGAGTCTACCGTTATCTAAAATCAAGCAGTATCAAATTGTAAAAGCACATGAAATTATGAATACGAACGAAATTTATGGTGGGAGTTTACAGACTCCCTTATTTACACAATGTCGCTACTTAATTATTCAAACCGATGATGAGACTTTAAAATTTGATTTAACTTGGAATCAATTAGGAGAGCAGAATACGTCTACACAAACTGATTTAGTTGAAAAGTTATTAAACAACAGAAATAGTCGCTAATTTGGATTGGCGGCTATTTTTTATACAAATAAATATTTAAGAAATACATGAAGGGTGGTTTTAAAAACATGGTTAGTTTTATGGTAAACCTGTATTTCAACACTTAAATAATAATTTATCGAACGCGTTCCATGTCAAGCAACTTTTCTATATAATCTTAAATACAAGGGATAGGAGGATTTATGAAAATTTTGAAGAGTAACGTCACTAAAGTAGTTGTCACGAGTCTAATTTTTCCCGTGTCGATGGTTATTTTGTCATTTTTATTGCGTAATCAACGCGTTAATAACGATATCTTACAAATAATGGCTGATTTATTGGCTTTTCTAATTGCCTACTTAATAAATTGGAAATATCTGCATGAAAATGTGTCATGGATAGGCACAGATACGACGATTTTTCAGCAATTGTATACGGCATTACCAGCTTTTATTATCATTGCTTTATTGAATTCAGCCACTTTAACAGCGCCAGATCTAACTTTTAAATTTAAAATAGTTTTAACTTGTCTAGCAATTGGTCTGGCGGAAGAATACATCTGTCGTGGGCTTTTGTTAGGATTGGCATTGAAGTTGTTTCATCAAAATGTCTTAGGAGCAGTCCTTTTTTCTAGTGTTATATTTGGTTCACTTCATTTAACGAATTTGGCATCGTTACCAATTGGCTATGTCGCAGGACAAGTTATCTTCGCTTCAGCAATTGGAATGTTGTTTGGAACCGTTTATGTTAAAACGAAGAGTCTTTGGATTGTAATTGGTCTTCACGCTTTGCGGGATATGTTTCCGATGTTTTCACCTAGTTTGATGAAAGAAGCTGGTCAAATGCAATTTTCAATGGTTACCCTTTATACGACTATCTTCATGTTTGTGATAGCTTTTATTATTTCTTATCAACAGTTAAAGAATTTCTCCGTACAAAAATAGCCGGCTTGCGCCGACTTTTTTTATTTCAATTTTAGTGGTTGTGTCATATCGAGAAAGCCATTAGTTTGAATATTTTTGAAGTACATTGTGACATCAGAGTCTGTATTCTTAACTTTCACGATCAAGGCTCCATCAAAGCTTTTGCCAGGTAAAACTAAACCGCCATTACTAGCATTAATCAGTGCTGCGTAATCACCTTTGGCACCGGTTGGAGAAAGCGTTTCACCATCTTGTTTTAAGATGATGGCATTGTTTTGGACCCGTTGTGGTATTTCAGAATTGGAAGTCTTATTGGTGTAGTTATATTTAACTAGTAAAGCTGCGTCACCATTGGCATCTTTTACTAACTTTACTTCGTTAGATATTTTGAAGGTATACCAATCAGTGTCATAAGTTAAGTCGTTATAAGTTCCCGCATTTTTAATTTGATTTTGGGGCTTTTTCTCAGTTTTTTCGGTTTGCTGATTGTCACTTTCTTGCTCTTTCGGTGTAGTCTCTTTTTCAACTTTTTGTTCTTTTGCCTTTTTAGGCGTCACTTTCTTAGGAGACACTTTTTTGGTTTTCTTTTTAGTTTCAACCTTTTCTATTTTATGAGTTTCAGAAGTTGGCTTGCTGGCTTCCTGCTTGGAGTTGATTTTCCAAAATGTCACTATACCAATTATCACAACGATTATTAAAATAATTGTGATATAAAATGGCTTTCTTTTGTAAAATGGCAAGTGTTTACGACGAAAACTCTCACGTGTCATATTAGATCTAGAATTATTGTTATGCCCATTCATAGCGTTTCTCCCAGTTAAATAATTCGTCAATAATGTTTCACCACCATCATAGCATATTTATTAACCGTCAATTAATTAACTAAAAAATGCTAAGAATTTTTTAAAAAAGGAAAATTAAATAAAAGTGTTGAACCGCCTTTTGAAAAGTGGTATAAATATCTGGTCGATATTGATGAGATGTTATTTTTAAAGAAGGGGGTCGCAATGATGATGTTGTTTAGAAATCATGGCGATTATGAAGTTACTTGTAATTTCTTGAGCAAAGAGGGGCAAGAAATTGCTAAAAAGCGCATTTGTCATAATGTTTCCAAAAAAGAAGCTCGTGAAGGTATGAGAGATTATGTTACCAACAGATTCTCTGATATCATAGATGTCGCTCATCCCATTAAAGTTGTTGCAAAACTTGCAAAATAAGAATCTACAAATTTATTAACTACTCAAGAAACGGAGTCAAATCTAACTGATTTGGCTTCGTTTTGCGTCATAAGAAAAAATGTTCAATTTTTTTATAATCCGTTAAGTGATTGTTATGATAGAAGCAGGAGGCTTGGTTATGGATCATGAAAAAGTAACAGGTAAACGCTTTTTTTATGTCACAGCACTGAATGTGATCATTACAATTACGGAATTTATTGGCGGTTTCGTTTCTGGTAGTTTAGGTCTTATCTCAGATGCGTTTCACAATTTGGAAGACTCACTTTCAATTGTGATCTCATTTGCTGCCAACGTGATTGGACAAAGAAAAAATGATGTCCAAAAAACTTTTGGCTATAAGCGAGCAGAAATCTTAGCAGCGTTTGTCAATTCAATTGTGTTAGTCGTCATTACAGTTATGATGGTTTTTGAATCTTTTAAACGCCTGACACAGCCGCAGTCGATTAACGGATCTTTGATGATGATTGTTTCACTGATTGGCTTAGCTGCTAATTTTGTGTCGATGTTGATTCTTTTTTCAGGTTCGAAAAACAATTTGAATATTAAGGCAACTTTTCTACATATGTTGTCAGATACGTTGTCTTCTGTTGGTGTGTTTGTAGCCTCAATTTTCGTCATTTTGTTTAAATGGAATTGGGTCGACCCAGTAATTACGATACTAATTGCAATTTGGCTTTTAAAAGAGGCTTTCAGCGTTGTTATTGAGACAGTTAATATCTTAATGGAGGCTAGTCCAAAAATTGATTTAGACGCTGTTTCAGCAGCCATTTTGACGGTTCCAGAAATTGTTAAGGTTCATCACGTTCATTTGTGGATGATCGATGAGAACCATATCATGTTGGATGCGCACATCAATGTGAAAAAGACTTGCAACATGGATCAATTGGATCATTTGTATGATGTGGTTGATAAATTGTTACTCGATAAATTTCAAATTACTCATGTAACCTTACAAGCTGAATGTTCCCGAGGCTTAGATAACTCGTTGATAGATTAATTCCTGATGGTAGATTGTGTTAAGATTAGTAAGTAATTTTATATGAAAGTTGGAATGTCTATTTATGGTAAAACTTGTTATGGTCAGACATGGTGAGAGTACAGCCAACGCATTGAATCAATATACAGGGTGGAATAATGTTGGTTTGACGACTGAGGGTAGAGTTCAAGCACATTACGCCGCAAAGCAGTTGCAGGGGTTTGAATTTGAACACGTTCACACTTCAGTTTTGAAACGAGCAATCATTACAGCCTATATTATTCAAGATGATTTAAAGCTTAATTATGTGCCAATCACGAAGACTTGGCGCTTAAACGAAAGACATTACGGAGCCTTGCGTGGTCAGAATAAAGATGAAACAAGAAGAGAGTTCGGCGAGCAACAAGTCCATTTGTGGAGACGCAGTTTCTATTCTGTCCCACCTAAATTAGCTCATCCGGATCCTAATGATGGCCCTTATAAATACTTTGAACCAAGAATCATGCCAGTGGCAGAAAGCTTGTTTGGTGCTTATAAACGAATCGTTCCTTATTATGTCGATCATGTAGCCAATCGCTTACTCGATGGTAAAAATCAATTGATTGTCGCTCATGGTAGCACGATTCGTGCTTTGATCAAGTATATAGAAGGTATTAGTGATCAAGATATTGATGGAGTCGAAGTTGCTAATGGAATGCCTTTGATTTATGAATTTGATGATCGTTTAAATATTATTAGTAGTAACCGTCAAAAAAAGTAGTGTCCCTAAAGTTGAAAGACTTTGGAGACCTTTTTATTTAAAAAATCTACTTTCTTCAAAATAAAATGCTTTCATTTTATAGATTATGAGGTACACTATTTAAATGGTCTAGATATTTGAAAAGGTTTTATGCCAAGTAGACAAAATAAACAAAAAAAGTAATAAATGTGTTATTCTAGAATTTATGTTTTTAATACATACAGTTATTACTTGTAAAAGTATCAATATTTTTTGAATTAGAGGAAATTTTTATGAATATTTTAATTGCACTGATACCAGCACTCGGTTGGGGCTTTATGCCAATCATCGCTGGAAAAATTGGTGGCTCTCCAGTTAATCAAATGTTTGGAATTGGTGCTGGAGCAACCATAGTTGGATTCATTGCTTACTTAATTACGCAACCAGCTGTTAATACGACTGCTTTTTGGTTCTCGGTCTTGTGTGGAGCTTTATGGACGATTGGTCAAATAGGACAATTTATTTCTTTCAAACGAATTGGCGTTTCTGGAACTGTTCCTTTATCAACTGTCTTTCAATTAGTCGGTAATTCGATTATTGGGATGTTGATCTTTGGTGATTGGAGTGGCGTACAATCTAAAATAATCGGTATTATAGCTTTATTGATCGTTGTTGTAGGTGCTTTGTTGACATCCGTTTCAGATAGCACAGAAGGCAATAAAATGGAATTTAAAGATGCCATGTTCTTACTTTGTACAACAGTTGGATTTTGGATCTACTCATCATTTCCAAATATGCCGATTGTTAAGGATCAAAGCGGTACAGCCATCTTCTTACCAGAAATGCTAGGAATTCTTGTTGGAGCAATGATTTTTGCATTATTCACAGACGTGAAATCATTTAAACAAAAAGAACAATATTTGAATATTTTTGCTGGTGTAGCTTGGGGAATTGCGGCTTTCGCCTACATTTTCTCAGCTAAAGCTAACGGAAATACTTCCGCTTTCATTTGGACACAATTGAACGTTATTATCGGAACGTTTGGTGGAATTTTCATCTTGAAAGAGAAGAAGAGTAGCCGTGAGATGAAATTTACAATTCTCGGAATTGTTTTGATTGTTGTCGGTAGTGTTGCTACATCATTTGCGTAAAAGAGCGTGAAAATAGGCCATGGTAATCATACTTGATTGCTATGGCCTTATTTTTTTAAGGAAAAAAATATATAGGCTCCGGACTCATTTTTTATCATTAATTTGATAGACTGAAGGTAAAGTAAAAATGAGGTGGGTCAAAATGATTAAGCATATTTTCTCTGACATGGATGGTACTTTGTTAAATAACGCTTGTCAAATTAGTGATGGCAATGTTAGAGCTATTGAAGATAGCCAAATACCTTTCACTTTAGTTTCTGCACGCTCTCCTAAAGAAATGGTCGAGGTAATCGATAAATTACATCTGACGGAGCCACAGATAGGTTTTAACGGAGGTTTGATTTTCAAGAAAGTCGATGGCGAGATTCAACCTTTGAAAAGTGAAACGATTGAATTTTCTGAAGTAAAACGAATTATTCAAATTGTGAAGGATGAGTTTAAGTTAACGAGTTACAGTTTTTATGACTTAAACAATTGGTATGTGGAAAAGCTTGATCGAGGGATTGAGTATGAAATTAAAATGGGTGGACAGACGCCAACTGTGACTGACTTTGCACCGCTTTTTGAACAGGAGTTAAGCGTGTTCAAAATAATGTTGATAACTTTTGATGAAACCGAGATGAAAAAGTTAGTCACCAAATTAAATAAATTTAATCCTGGCAATCTAAGCATCTATCAATCGACACCTACTTATTTGGAGATAACTAGTACTAAAGCTCAAAAACACTTAGGAATTGAATATATTAAGAATTTAGAGGATTTACAAACTAGTGAGTTAGCCGCGTTTGGGGATGGTTTGAATGATCTTTCGATGCTGCAAAATGTTGGCACACCAATTGTGATGGAAAATGGTTTTGAAAGTTTGAAAAAACATGCCAAATACATTACTAAAGATAACGAGCATGATGGAGTTGCATACGGAATCAAGCAATATTTATTAAATGAAAAAACTGGCATATGAGATGTCAGTTTTTTTGATAGAAATGGTTATTGGGCATTGACGCAATGAATCAAATGACGCTTAAAATAATTGGCTTCACCATATCCACTGTTGATGATGTAGAACTTCTTGTTCTGATAAATAAAGCTGATCCGTTCATAGCCAAAGGAATTATCGAACAAGAGGTCAGTTATTTGATCAATAGAGATATTGATGTGATGAGCAGTTTTAAAACCACGAGTAATCGTCATAGAAAGCTGATTCTTATGAAACCGATAATCTACATAGCCACAAAATTTCTTTGAATTATTATCGATGACTTGAATATACGTAAACATAATAATCGCTTCTTTATGAAAAATTCATCAAAACTCTTATAGTTTTGATTGTCTTAGATTATAAACAGGAGATGAAAATAGACAAATAATTGTGTTTGTTGTTCCAAAACGTCTAACAGAGCTGTTGCTCCAGACTAGATAGAAAATTTTTTGCAGTTGATTTGGTAACTATGAAGTGGATACGGTTCTATTCATAGTAAATATAAAATTGATTGATGGTCTGGATAATGTTGTCTTAATATTTAGTAGCTATGATTTTTAGAGAGTAATTTAGAAACAGAATCTTTTTTTTATTTGATTATGAGAGACTAAAAAAGAAGCTGCACCAATGTTATTCACATTGGTACAGCTTCTTTTTCTGTTTTAGCAAATAGAATTCTATTTAGTTTGTTGCGGAAGACGGCGGTTAACTACTATTCGTCGTCTTCATCGTCATCAATTTCTTCATCGATCTTAATATCTTTCAATGCAGAACGATCTTTTCTAACTAAACGAAGACGATTGAGTGAAACTTTTCCGAGTACCAATGGAACTCTTTCTTCAACTACATCACTGTAAGAGAGTCCGAACCAGTTGGCTGGGGAAATGAATTTTTGCAGTAAGAGTCTTAAATGAATAATACTCTTCTTGAGGTTACTGATCTTCGTGTCAGGTGAAAGGACTTCTTTAATGATAACGAAGGAGAAGTCACCGACGTCACGGTCAGGAATCGTAGTATATTTCTGTGGTTGAGATTTGATCTCACCATTTGACATCATGTCGTTAACTACTTGACGAAGGTAAACATTAACTTTTTGGTCAACTCTAAATCCAAGATAAAGCTGAACGCTGACCATATAGTCGGTATCGAAAGTTTCAACACTGTAAGCTGCCGTGTATGGTTCGTCAGTAACGTTGACAGTTACAAACCAGTAAACTTGAGCTCGTTTTGGCCGCTTATCGAGGATTGAATAAAGAATATTCTTCTTGATCCGGTAGCCGTCATGAACACGAGTTAAGTAAACTAGGTTAGTTGTGTAGAGTGGATAACTTGGGTCTTTTCTCAAATCGTTTAATTGACGTTTAAAGGCCAATAAGGAAGCGAAATGGCTCCGGTAAGTGTTATCGTCCTTGAGTCGTTCTCCGTATCTCCAAACGAACATTACAGCGATTAAAACGGCGGCAATGAACATTGTGATATAAGCACCGTGGAGGAACTTATTACTATTTGTCACGAAGAAAATACTTTCGATTACGAAGAAGAAGGCAATGATCACGGTTGTAAATAGTCGGTTGACTCGTTTCATCAACAACCATTGGTGAAGCAAGATCGTGGTCATTAACATGGTGATGGTGATTTCTAGACCGTAAGCGTTAGACATGTTTTCTGAAGTTTTGAAATAGAAAACGATGAATAAACAAACGACCCAGATAATTGAGTTTACAGTTGGAATGTAGAGTTGTCCTTTGAAATTAGTTGGATAGTAAGTCTTTAATCTTGGGAACATTCTCAATTTAGTTGCTTCAGATACTAAAGTGTATGAACCAGAAATCAAGGCTTGTGAAGCGATGATAGCGGCGGCAGCTGACAAAAGAATTCCAAAGAGTCGAAAATCATCTGGAATTGATTGATAGAACGGATTCATTGATGAACCCATCTTTTGCAAAGTCGCATTGTCCTTAACACTGATGATCCAAGCTGCTTGACCTAGATAACTAAGCAATAGGCAAATCTTAACAAAAGGCCAACTAGTATAAATATTTGGACGACCAACGTGGCCCATATCTGAATAAAGGGCTTCAGCACCAGTTGTAGCCAAGAAGATACTACCTAAGATGAAGACGCCTCGAATATTGATTGGACTTCTCAGAAGTTCAATTGCATAGTAAGGATTCAAAGCACGAATAATTGTCCAGTCACCAGAAAGGTTAACGATGCCGATTATTCCTAGAAATGAGAACCAAACTAACATAATTGGGCCAAAAGCACGACCAATCATTTGGGTACCAAATCTTTGAATAAAGAACAGGGTCGACAGGATAATTACGGTTACGATAATAACCTGATTTTGGGTGCTAATTAAAACGGCGTTATGGATCTGGATTCCTTTGAGTCCTTCAATTGCCGCTGTAACGGTAACTGCTGGTGTCATCATTCCATCAGCTAAAAAGGTTGCCCCACCAATCATAGCTGGGATGATCAACCATTTAGCCCGCTTTCTAACTAAGGTGTAGAGGGCGAAAATTCCACCTTCACCGTTGTTATCAGCCCGTAAGGCAATCAACACGTATTTAATTGTTGTAACTATGGTCAGTGTCCAAAAAATTAAAGAAACACTGCCTAAAATAAAGTTGGCGGACATTTTTTCAAGTCCACCATTCCCAACCATCAATGAATGCATTACATATAGAGGTGAAGTACCAATATCTCCATAGACGATTCCTAAAGCAATTAAGAATCCAGCAATGCTCATTTTTGAATGGGGGTTATTTTTAATTGAATTCAGTTGTGTCTTTTCCATATAAATAATCTCCAAAAATAAACAGTTCAACGGGTATTGTAACATTAAGTGCCAGGGTATGGAACCACTTATTTTTACCTAGTTAAATTCCCAACGTATCAAGGCTTAACCCGCTTTTTAGTTTGTATGTAATGGAACAATTAGTGATGATTGATCCAGTTGAACTGTGTATTCAATATTTTGATTCCCGCGAACAGTCATACCAAAGTCAGTCGCATAAACGATCAAGCCTAATTGGTGCCGGGCTTTTAGTTTAAAGAAGGTTGGTTGTAAGTCAACGTTTACATTGTAGAAGATATTAGGTTTTAATTCATCAACTTTATAGTTATTTTCACGATTTTGTAAATTAATGTGACCCTTTGTAATCATTTTGGCAGACGTTTGTTTACCGAGAGTGAACTCACGTAAATTATCTTCACGCCAGTCATAAGTTGAGGCAAGACTGTTTGCCGATAAGATACTAGGAGAAACGTTCAAACGCTTAGCATCTCCAAAGTCAACAACTTGGAAACTCAACATTCCCAAATCTTTACTTGAAGAAACTTTTAAGTTCACATTGATTTTACCGTCGAGTAAAAGGTCTTTAGTTAAAGGCTCAGTTTTGAAAGTCAATTGGTGACCAGTTAGTTTTTTGCCGCCAACTAATAAATCACTTTGCCATGTAGCGTTATTATCACGGTATAATTCAAAGTCAGCGGGTTTTAATTGGTCAGTGAACGAGGCAGTTGATTCATTTACCTTTTGTGTAGTTAGTTTATCATTTGATAAGTTATAATTGATAACCTTATTGTCAGCATTACTCCAGTCTTTATAAGCAGTCCAAGTCTCTGGTTTAACATTATCTTGAACGATGACATTAGGGATAATTTCTTTAGCTTGGTTATCGACACCTAGTAGTTCGTAAGTCAACCAAAGATTGATGATGTCGCTATAGTCGATTGAACGAAAGGCATTGATGTAAATGTGTTGTCCTTGATGAAGAATGATCTTTTGCGTAACGCCGTTATGTTTGATACCATTCCAAAGTCTTTCAACGTTACGAGGTTTAACGTTCCAATCATTTAAACCATGAACCATGAAGACGTCAGCCGTGATATTCTTGAAATCTTTGTGATAATTACGGGCGTCCCAGAAAGTATTGTAATCACCGCTGTTACGATCTTGACCAGCGTCAATTGCTTTGATTTGTTTATCCCAAGCGTCCTTAATATTGTGGAAATCACCTGGTTGCAAGCGACGACTAAAGGTTTCTTCAGCTAAAACGTCAGCATCTTCACCAGGGAAGCCGTCAGGAGCAATCACTAAACCACCGTCACGATAGTAGTCGTACCAACTGGAGATAGCTGCTTCACTGATAACAGTTTTCAAGCCCTTGACCCCAGTAGTTGCGGCAGCTGTTGCCAAAGTACCAAGGTATGAGCGACCAGTCATAGCAACTTTTTTATTGGACCACCAAGCTTTGATCTCAATATTGTCGATGCGATTGGTGAAGGCAGGTAAGTCACCAGTTAACCACTTGATAATTGAAATGGTTGAGATAGTTTCTTCCTTGTCGCCAGTAGTTCTAAAGCCGTCAGAATCCTTAGTACCGATTCCCGCCATATAAATTACTGCAAAACCACGAGCTAAGAAATAGTTATTCAAAGTATAAGAACTCTCACGAGCAAAAGTTTCCTCAGCCTTTTTAGTTTCACCGTTGATAACACGAGGGTTAGGTAAGTCGGCCTTTGGTTCGTGATATTCAATATCCTCATATTTAAGATTGTTAGGTTCTTTGTGAGTCAAAGGAACATTGACGTTATGCATTAGTTTTTCGCCAGTTTCGTCGTTCGTTCCTTGGTTGTAAGGACTAGCCGTGTATAAAACAGGCACCTTTAGACCGTGTTCAGTTTCGTAAGGACGCAAAATTTCCGCTTTGAGAAGATCACGTTTGCCGTCATGGTCACTGTCTTGAGGAGATTCAACGTAAACTACTTCGCGAATTAACTTGTGAGGATCGAAAACTGGTAATGTTTTACCGTTGAAAAGCAGTGGTTTTGTGACCTTGCCATAAAATTTAGTGAAGTAACCCTTTGAAGCTAATGAGTCAACAAAAGTTTGACCATCTTTGTTGTGAGTGGCTAACAACCAGTACCAAGCTGATTTGAGTTCGGGGACAGTGAAATTGTCACCTTGATGGTCAGCAATCAACAATTGAATTTTTTCCATTGCTGCAAGTGGTTCATCAAATGAGAAATCAACATCCGGGTTGAATTTCAATAACTGTAACGCAACATTGTAAAACGCAGCGACTGAAACACCAGTTGAAGTATCTAAATATTCGCTCAAATTTTGAGTTGGAGTTGCCATGTAAGTGCTCAACTTCTGTTCAAAACTAGTTGAAGTTTTATCTTCAATAAAAGCTTTACTCAAAAAGCTTGTCCATAGTTTGATGGTATCTGTTTCGGAACTATTATCTTTGTCCAAAAAATCGATTTCAGTTAACTCTTTGAGTTGATCGTTAAACTCTGTGGGACGAATTGCAAATTGGTTATTTTTCATGCATGACACTCCTTAAAATTATTAGTATTCTTAAAACTTATTATAAAGAACTGTAATGCAAAAAGCCCGTCAATTCAAATAAGAATTGGCGGACCATTAAAAAATTATTAGAATTAAGCTAATGCACCCATTGGATCCCAAGGAGCAAGAACTTTAGGATCTTTAGATTCTGTTTCGAAGGTATTCTTGAGATCATCACTCAAGTACTTCTTGTTGATAACTAGTTGATAAACGAATTCATCGAACCATGAGTCGCTCATAACGAAGTAACCCTTAGTACCAACTTTTTCACCCCATGAGTTTTCGACCTTCCACTTGAGTGGGTTGCCGTTTTCATCAAGGTCAACACCAGTAATAACCATGGCATGTGTCATCATACTTTCAATGTAATCAAGACGTTCTGCTTTAGTCATTGAAAGATCTGTGTCGAGTAAACCTTCAAGGTCATAGATGTTTGTGTCCATGATACCAATCTTACGGTCAGAACTTTGACCAACATCACTACCGAACCAAACTGTTTCACCAGCTTGAAGTTGTTTGATAGCAAGTTTCTTGAAGTCAGAGTTTTCAAGGTTCAAGTGACGAACTTGACGACCACCAACAACGTTACCAAGCATTTCAACTGTGTAAACGTGATTGTATGGTTTGTCAGCTGTTGGAGCATTGATAGTTGAAATGTAGCTGTCTAAGTCCCAACCAACATACTTCTTGAAGAATTCTTGAGGTGTGATACCAACTTCTTTGTGATAATTCTTATCGTCATCACGGTAAGCCCAGTCAAATTTTGTAGGTGGAACACCAACTGTGTAAACCAAGATCTTGTAAATTTCGCTGAGAAGTTCGTTCTTCTTACGTTCGATATCTTCTTCAGATTTGTTGTCATTAACAAGGTCACGTAAGATAATAGCATCTTTACGTAATTTCTTATTAAGAACGTTATTTAATTCAGAAGAATTTGTACGACTGAATGTATCTGGCATAACGCTCTTTGGAACAACACCATATTTTTGAACTAGAGCCATGACCATATCCCATTGACCACCATCTTGTTGAGGTGTTGCCATTAGGAAGTCAACTTTACGGTCGCCAGTTGGAAGTGCAGCTGTCTTTAAAACATTTTCAAAGAAGTAGTTTGATTTTTCTAGTTTGTCCCAGAAAAGCATGTAACCTTGTGATAATTCGAAGCCCTTGATCTTGAAATTATCTTGAAGAGGGTGTCTCATTGTATTCAAGGCTGCGAAAACCCAGCAAAGGCCAGATTGTTTTTGATCAGCAACTTTACCAGTGTCGATTTCAACTGAGAAAGTTGGGTCCATAGCAACTTTAGATGCCATAGTTTCACTTGATTTGAAAAGACCGTTGTTAGCAACAGCGTTTTTAATAGCTGAAGAACCTGGTGTATTTTCAAATGCAGTTTGGAATTTTTCTAAATCTGATGATGTGATTTCTTTTGTCATACAAAAATTCTCCTTCTTATCTGATATTGTCGATTACTTTTGGTCCATCCTCATAACCGACGATAATAGTATTAACTATATCAAGAAATAGTCCATGTGCAACTATTCCAACTTGATGATCTAACCAATCAGCCAACAAATGGGGATGATTGATCGTACCGATCTTCAAATCGATGATGTAGTTTTTGTTGTGGGTCAAGAAGCGGCTGCCATCTTCGTTAAGACGATAAACCGGGTTCAAGCCTTCTTTTTCTAAATCTTTAAAAGTCTTTTCACAGCCAAAAGGAATTACTTCCGTTGGAAGTGGAAAACTACCTAGAGTGTCGGCCATTTTTGATTGGTCAACGATCCAGATGTTGCGATTAGAGTTAATAGCGACCATCTTTTCGAGTAGGTGAGCGCCACCGCCGCCTTTGATACCTTGACCGTTTTTGTCAATTTGGTCAGCCCCATCGATCGTTAAGTCGATGTGGTCAACTTCATTCAAATCTTTAGTTGGAATGCCTAGTTCTTTGGCTTGTTTTTCCGAACGTGAAGAAGTTGTTACAGCGGTGATATTTTTAATTTCGCCAGCCTTTAATCTACGACCAAGTTCCTCAATCATAAAATAAACAGTCGAGCCGGTTCCAAGTCCGACGATTGAGTTGCTTTTGAAATAATCGACTGACTTTACGCCAACAGCTTTCTTTAATTCATCTTGGTTCAACTAATTTTCCCCCTTTAAGAGCTTTTGGTAATTTTCGGTAAGAACAAATCTGATTTCTGGACGAATCTTGAAAGCAACTTTGGCATATTCACAAACGGGAACAACTTTTAAACCTTTTAAGTCGGAGAAATCAACGACAGCGTTGAGTAGTCTTTTAGCTAAACCTTGTCCGCGATATTCTTCATCGACGAAAGTGTGATCAAGTGAAATCACGCCATCTTCAACAGTTGAATAAGTTAATTCACCAATTGTTTTGTCATTGTCTACTAAGTAAAAACGACCTTTTTCATGATTTAATTCCATAAAATTACCTCCTGCACGATTGTTTAATATAATATTACTCTATTATAAGAAGAAAGTCAGTTGAATCAATAGTTTTATAATGGTTAAAATGCTATTATTTTAGTTATCTAATGCAAAAGGAGTTTTCAATTTGGCTAAAAAACGTGGATTTGAAATTGTGAAAAAGTACGAGGGAAAAGGTATCAATTTGCCAGTTCGTCAAACTAAAAATGCCGCTGGCTATGACCTAGAAAGTGCAACTGATTTCGTTGTTCCTTCAATTTGGAAATTTGGTTTCTTAAATGTTTTAAAATTTATCTTGAACAAGGGTAAAATGGATGAGGATAAAATTAATGAAGTCCAAAAATCAATCAAACCAGTGCTCGTACCAACTGGGATCAAAGCTTACATGCAAGAAGATGAAGTGATGATTATCGCCAGTCGTTCAAGCAATCCTTTGAAGCGTGGTTTGTCAATTCCTAATGGTATTGGAGTCGTTGACGCTGATTATTACAATAACGAAAGTAATGAAGGCGAATTATTCGTTCAATTGATCAACTTTTTTCCCGTCGACTATAAAGTTAAAAAGGGTGAACGCCTAGCCCAAGCAATCTTCATCAAGTATCTGACAACCGATTCGGATCAAGGCGGTTTGAAGAAACGTAATGGAGGATTTGGTACGACAGGAATATAATAAGAAAGGAACTATTTTATTGGCTAAAGCAAAAACAAAATTCGTATGTCAAAATTGTGGCTACGTGTCACCCAGATATTTAGGACGCTGCCCTAATTGTGGAGCTTGGAATCAAATGGTCGAAGAAGTCGACCAACCAGAATCAGTTAAGGCCAAAGCTACACCTAGCCGTCGTGTGAGTGATTTGGAATCTAAGCCGGTCAGTATTGATAAGGTCTCCTTTGAAAAAGAACCGCGAGTTAAAACTGAACTGTCAGAATTGAATCGGGTGCTCGGAGGCGGTATCGTACCGGGATCACTTATTTTGATTGGTGGAGATCCAGGAATTGGTAAATCGACCCTTTTGACCCAAGTTTCAGGGCAACTTGCTAAAACTGGTGGTAAAGTATTATATGTATCTGGTGAAGAAAGTGCGTCACAAATTAAGATGCGCGCTGACCGTCTTGGTATCACTGGCAAGAATTTGTATCTCTACCCTCAGACTGATATGAGTTACATCCGTCAAACGATAGCTGATATGAAACCTGATTATTTGATCATCGATTCTGTTCAGACGATGGATGAGCCAGAGATCACTTCGGCAGTCGGCAGTATTTCCCAGATACGAGAAGTCACCGCTGAATTGATGAATATTGCCAAACAAGACAATATCACCGTTTTTGTTGTCGGACACGTGACTAAAGGTGGTGCCATTGCTGGTCCTAAGATTTTGGAGCACATGGTTGATACGGTGCTTTATTTTGAAGGCGACACGCATCACAGTTATCGAATTTTACGTTCAGTTAAAAACCGTTTTGGTTCAACTAACGAGATCGGTATTTTTGAGATGAGAACTAAGGGTTTGGTGGAAGTAACTAATCCTTCAGAGATTTTCTTAGAGGAGCGTTTAGCTGATACGAATGGTTCTGCAGTTGTTGTTTCAATGGAAGGAACACGACCAATTTTAGTTGAAATTCAATCTTTAATAACCCCAACCATTTTCGGAAATGCCAAGAGAACGGCAACCGGATTAGATCATAATCGTGTTTCTGTGATCATGGCAGTGCTTGAGAAACGTGGCAATTTGATGTTACAAAATCAAGATGCTTATTTGAAATCGACAGGTGGAGTTAAGTTGGATGAACCGGCAATTGATTTAGCCTTAGCGATGTCGATTGCTTCCAGTTATAAGAATCGGGGAATTCCCGCAGCTGACTGTTTTGTTGGTGAAGTCGGTCTGACTGGAGAGATCCGTCGGGTCAATAGAATCGATCAAAGAGTCAACGAAGCTGAAAAGTTAGGCTTCAAACGGATCTTCGTTCCTAAGAATAATCTGGGAGATTGGTCAAAAGATAATAAAATTAAAATTATCGGTGTCAGCACAGTGTCTGATGCAATGAACAAAATTTTTAACTAGGAGGTATTTATGCGAAAGATAGTAATTAACATAATTTTTGCACTCTTTGGTATTGCGGTCGGAATTAGCGCTTTGCCAATCTTGTGGGAAATGACAGGTTTAGCAGGAATTGCTTTTATTAACAACGGCTATTTTGACGGACTTATTGGTGGTATCATATTTTATTTATTGTCGTTCTTATTTGTTAAACCAATTATAAATTTGAACCAAAGAATCGAGAAGTATTTGAACTCTCGCTCACCAGGTTGGATCATTTACGGAGCTGGATTTTTGATTGGTGGTTTAGTTTTAGCCAATGTTATTTCCATTCCGTTCTATATGATGAGTAACATGTTTTCAAATGTTATCCCGGTCATTCTGATGATTGTCTTTGGTTGGATCGGTTTTCGAATGGGAACTAGTCGTCGTAATGATTGGAGTAACTTCTCAATCACTAAGCGCAACACCAAGAATACGACGGAAAAAAGTGAAGAGTTAGCATCTGAAGGGGAAGTCACTCGTCGCAGCAACAAGAAGGAATATTATCCATACAAAATTTTGGATACTTCAGTTGTAATTGATGGTCGGATTCACCAACTAGCTCACACGGGCTTTTTGGAAGGAAAACTGATGATTCCTGATTTCGTAGTGCACGAGTTGCAACTGATTTCAGATTCTAGTGATAATCAAAAACGCGAACGTGGTCGCCGTGGACTTGATATTTTGAATGAAATGAAAATGGATAAAGGTATCAATTACACAACTACGACGCGTGATTATGATAATATTCCAGAAGTGGATATGAAATTGCTTAAATTAGCTAAAGAAATCGGTGGTGCTGTCATCACAAATGATTATAATTTAAGTAAGGTAAGTGAATTTCAAAATGTTCAAGTACTTAACATTAACGAATTAGCCAAAGTCTTGAAACCAATGGTTTTGCCAGGCGAGGCAATGACTGTTAAAGTTATTAAAGAGGGTACTGAAAGAGAGCAAGGTGTCGCATACCTAGAGGACGGTACAATGGTTGTTGTTGAAGAAGGTAAATACTTCATCAATAAAGAAGTTGAAATCGTCGTAACTAGTGCATTGCAAACTGATGCTGGTAAAATGATATTTGCAAAGCCTAAGCATTCAATGCATGGTATCCAGGAAAAGAGTAGTGCCAAGGAGAATTCCAATAACCATAACGGAAACAACAACCATAACAATGGCAACCGTAACCGCAATAATGGCAATCGGACTTCGAATAAAAACAACTCAAGAAATAAAAGGGGAGAACATAGAAATGGCAAAAAAGTCAGATAACAAAATTCGTGTAAGATATGCACCAAGTCCAACAGGTCACTTGCACATTGGAAACGCTAGAACAGCTATCTTTAACTACCTATTTGCACGTAGTCACAAAGGTACATTCGTAATCCGTATCGAGGATACAGATACAAAGAGAAACGTTAAAGGTGGAACAAAGAGTCAACTAGAAAACCTTAAATGGCTTGGTGTTGATTGGGATGAAGGTCCAGATGTCGGTGGTGACTATGGTCCATATCGTCAATCAGAAAGAAAAGAAATTTATCAAAAATACATCGATGAATTACTTGAAAAAGGTCTAGCTTACAAATCATATCTGACTGAAGAACAACTAACACAAATGCGTGAAGACCAAGAAGCTCATGGTCAAATGCCTCATTACGAATACGAATTCGAAGGCATGTCTGAAGAAGAAAAGGCCGCTAAGATCAAAGAAGCTGAAGACAAAGGTTTACAACCAGTTGTTAGATTCCACGTACCAGTTGGTAAGAACTATGAATGGGACGATATCGTTAAAGGTAAAGTTTCCATTGGTTCAGACACTATCGGTGGCGATTGGGTTATCCAAAAGCGTGACGGTATGCCAACTTACAACTTTGCGGTTGTTATTGATGACCATTTGATGGAAATCAGTCATGTTCTTCGTGGTGATGATCACGTTGCTAACACACCAAAACAATTGATGATTTATGATGCTTTAGGCTGGGAAGCTCCAAAATTCGGTCATATGACATTGATCATCAACACTGAAACAGGTAAGAAGTTGAGTAAACGTGACGAATCAATCCTTCAATTCATCGAACAATATCGTGAATTAGGTTACTTGCCAGAAGCTATGTTCAACTTCATCACTTTACTAGGTTGGTCACCGGTCGGTGAAGACGAATTGTTCACACGCAAACAATTCATCAAGATCTTTGACGAACACCGTTTGAGCAAATCACCTGCTAAATTCGACCAAAAGAAACTCGAATGGGTCAACAACCAATATGTTAAGCACGCTGACGTTAGTGAAATCACTGACCTAGTCTTAGCAAACTTGATTGAAGCCAAACGAGTATCAGAAGATCCATCAACTGACGAAATCCAATGGGTAAGACATTTAACAGAACTATACATGCCACAAATGTCATATACACAACAAATCGTTGACCTAGCAGATGTCTTCTTCAATCAACCAGAACACCTAACAGATGACGAACAAAAAGAATTAGCAGACGATGATGCCAAAGCAGCTATTGAAGATCTAAAAGGTAAGTTAGAAAACCTACCACGCTTCACAGCCGCACAAATCATGGATGCAATTCAATCAGTTAGAGCTGACACTGGTGTTAAAGGTAGAAAACTCTATATGCCAGCAAGAATTGCTACAACAAGAACAATGCACGGTCCAGCAATTGCTGAAACAATCGAATTGTTCGGTAAGAAACAAGCTCTTGCAAATATCGATAAGACTTTATCAGAAATGAACTAAAGCTAATTTTTGTTAGAATAGGATAGAATGTTTTTAGTGAATAGAGGATATTCAAAAAGAATTACTATCTAGTTCGGAAGGACAAAACCGATTGGCTCAGTGGTGAAGTTTTACTTAGCGCTTTAGCGCTTACGTAAAAGGCCGAGCTTGGAAATGCCGCGCACTTTGCGGTAGTTTCAAGTCGTGCTCACCACGTTCCAGCCAAAATCGGTTTTGTCCTTTCGGACGGCAAGCCAAAGCAACAAAAAATAAAGAAAAGAAAAAGAGGTTGAAGGAAAACTTAGTTTGCCTCCAAGC
Organism: Companilactobacillus suantsaicola; assembly: GCF_004745525.1. Lineage (GTDB taxonomy): Bacteria > Bacillota > Bacilli > Lactobacillales > Lactobacillaceae > Companilactobacillus > Companilactobacillus suantsaicola. Next base: position 32,634 of record NZ_RKLY01000022.1, read on the forward strand.
TCTTTTTTATATAGGTGAAGATTATGTTGAAGATTTTCAATACATTGACCCGTGAAAAAGAAGAATTTAAACCAATAACACCTAATCAAGTTAATATGTACGTCTGTGGACCAACCGTGTATAACTATATTCACATCGGAAATGCCCGTTCCATCGTGGCTTTTGATACCGTTCGTCGTTATTTAGAATTCTTAGGATACAAAGTGAAATTTGTTTCTAACTTTACTGATGTTGATGACAAAATGATCAAAGAAGCCAATCGTGAGGGTATTACCGTTCCTGAAGTCGCTGATCGGTTTATCAAAGCTTTCTATGAGGATATTGCTGCAATCAATGTTCAAAAGGCAACAATTAATCCCCGAGCTACTGATAACATTCAAGACATTATTGATTTCGTCAAAGTTTTGATTGAGAAAGGTTATGCCTATGAATCTGATGGGGATGTTTTCTATCGGGCTAGAAAGTTCAAACACTACGGTGAATTGTCTGACCAGAATATCGACCAATTAGTTGAAGGTGCCAGTGAACATATCGGTGAAACTGAATTCGCCAAAAAACAAGATCCAATTGACTTTGTGTTGTGGAAAAAAGCTAAGCCAGGTGAAATCAAATGGGATTCACCATGGGGTGAAGGTCGTCCTGGTTGGCACATCGAGTGTTCAGTTATGTCGACAAAATACCTAGGTGATACTTTTGATATTCACGGTGGTGGCCAAGACTTAGAGTTCCCTCACCATGAAAATGAAATCGCTCAAAGTGAAGCTAAGACGGGTAAGAAGTTTGTCAACTACTGGATGCACAATGGATTTGTGACAGTTGAAAACAATGAGAAGATGAGTAAATCTTTGGGCAATTTTGTGACGGTTCATGATCTTGTGCAAAAGACGAATCCACAAGTTTTACGATTCTTCCTTTCATCAACTCACTATCGTCGACCACTCGAATACTCGCAAGCTAATCTTCAAAAAGCTGCCGATAATTTGGATAAGATCAAGACAGCTTACAACAATTTGAAATTTAGATTAGATGATGCTAAGACTGGCGATGATAACGAGGTAAATACTCAAGTTAACCAAATCACTGAAGACTTTAAGACGGCGATGAATGACGATTTCAACGTTCAAAATGGTTTGACGGAAATTTTCAATTTGGTCAGTTTTGCCAACAACTATTCAACAAGAGATACAGTTGCTAAAAATGCTGTAAATGTTATCCTAAAAGCTATGGCTGATTTGACAAGTATTCTCGGAATCAACTTGGACAATCAACAAGACCTTTCAGAAGAGATTCAAGAAATGGTCGATAAACGTGATCAAGCGCGCGCTGACAAAGATTTTGCCACGAGTGATAAATTACGTGACCAACTAAAAGAAATGGGTGTAATCCTCGAAGATACACCACAAGGAACACGGTGGCATATTAATGACTGATGTGAAACAATTTAACGGCGTGGCGCTAGCTTATTTGGGCGATGCCGTTTATGAAGTATTTATTCGTGAACATTTGATGGGTAAAGATATTACCAAAGTTAACGAATTACAAAAACAAGCTAAACATTACGTTTCAGCCAAAGCTCAAGCATCATTGATCACTTTGATGCTCGACAAAGAAATTTTGTCTGAAGAAGAAGTTAGAATTTACAAAAATGGCCGTAATGCTAAAAAATATACCAAAGCTAAAAATACCAGTGTCGTAACTTATCACATGTCGACTGGTTTTGAAGCCTTATTTGGTTATTTAGATATCACAGGTGACAAAAAACGAGTTCAAGAACTAGCACAATGGTGCATAAATGAAGTGGAAACAGGTGAAGCAGATGACCGCAAATTCGAATAAACGTAACAATAATAATTTAGAAGATAATGAATTAGTTTATGGTGTGCATTCAGTACTTGAATTATTGAAGTCCGCTACTGCTGATCAACGTGTTAACAAAGTATTAGTTCAAAAAGGACTTTCTAGTGAACACATCGCTGAAGCTATCAAGTTGGCTAAACGTGACCGCTTGATCGTTCAAGAAGTTCCTAAGAACAAATTGGATGATATTAGTAACGGTGGTAACCATCAAGGGATGGCAGCTTATGTGGCTCCTTATCAATACGCCGAAATGGAAGACATCTTCAAGAGTGCTGAAAAGAAGGGGACTGATCCCTTTATTTTAATTCTGGATAAGATTGAAGATCCTCATAACCTCGGTTCGATTATGCGGACAGCTGATGCCGTTGGTGTTGATGGAATTATCGTACCTAAGCATCGCTCAACAGGTTTAACTTCAACGGTTGCTAAGACTTCAACCGGTGCTATTGAACACGTGCCAGTTGTGCGCGTGACTAATTTGGTTAATACCATCAAAGATTTGAAGAAACGTAACGTCTGGGTCTTTGGAACCGCAATGGAAGGTGACAATTACCGTAACTGGAATGCCAAGGGAGCAGTCGCTTTGATCATTGGTAACGAAGGCAAAGGAATTTCACCACTAGTTTTGAAACAAGCTGACCAAACTTTGAATATTCCGATGGTCGGACATGTCCAAAGTTTAAATGCCTCTGTAGCAACTGGAATCCTGTTGTATCAAGCATTTGCGTCACGCAATAATTAAAGTATAAAAATTATAAACAATAGCTTAACGAATTATTTTTCGTTAGGCTATTTAATTTGTTGTAAACATACGTTCGCTTAAAAACGACTGGTTTATATGGTATTTTCAAAGTGCAAAGTTATTATCTAAACATTTGAATGACAGCCGAAGCAGAATGGATTAAACAAGTTAAACTATATCGAGATTCAGATGCACTAAATTTATTGGTTCAAAAGTATCGACCAATGATCGATAACTTATATGGCCAGTACTTTATTGAAGGTTTTGAGCGCAGCGATTGGTATCAAGAAGCTTATTCAGTTTGTTTTGTAACATGTCTAAATTACGATGGCAGTAATGGTTCCAAGTTCGGCAGTTTTTATAAAATGAGATTTACGAATCATATGATCGATTTGATTAGAAAAGAAAGTGCAGCTAAGCGAAAAGCTAATCAGCAAACAACAAATATTGAGACTGTAATTAGAAGTGGAAAACTTGATAAGTTGAAGGTTTCGGAAGATAATTCAGTTGAATTTATTAGTGAAATAAAAAAAGCTATTCCTAAATTCAGTCGCCTTGAGCTAATTGGTTTTCAAATTGAATTAGGAGGCATTTCTGCTGAGACGGTCCGAAAGAAAACTAAACTTGAAAAGAGAAAACTTAAACGCGCAATTGCACGTTGTAAAAGTAAATTAAGAAAATTAGAAGATCAAGAAGAAGACTAGATAAATATTTGTCATGAGTTTGCAATGGACAATTCATGTTTGAGAGTTTACAATTAGTAAGATTAAGATATTAATTGTGTTTGGAGATAAACATGGGATTAAGAAAAGTTGCACTAGCTTGTACAGTTTGTGGTTCACGTAACTACACAATTACTGAAAACCCTAGTAGAACAGAGCGCTTGGAAGTAAAGAAGTTCTGTAAGCACTGTGGTAAGCATACATTACATAAAGAAACTAGATAATCGCGGAGGAATACATGAAGTTATTTAAATTTTTTGGTAGTGTCAAAAAAGAAATGAAATTAGTTGTTTGGCCTACATTTAAAGAAAACAGACGCGATACATGGACAGTTATCGCTACATCATTAATGTACGCAGTCTTCTTTGCATTAGTTGACTGGGGATTACTTACATTACTACAGAAATTTATCATGGGTGGTAAATAGTTTGTAAGTGTGTAAGAAATTTGCTATGATATTAGCAATAGGAAAAACTTCGACTGTGGTTCGGAGTTTTTTTATTTTGATTTTTTTGGAGGAAATTATGGCTGAAGCTGGCGAAAAACAATGGTATGTTCTACATACCTATTCAGGATATGAAAATAAAGTTAAGGAAAATCTCGAATCACGTGCCCAATCAATGGGTATGGAAGATTACATTTTCCAAGCAGTTGTTCCTGAAGAAGAAGAAACAAAAATGAAGAACGGTAAAGAAAAGAAAGAAATGGAAAAAACTTTCCCTGGTTACGTTTTAGTACAAATGGTTATGAGTGATGAATCATGGTTTATCGTTCGTAATACACCAGGTGTTACCGGATTTGTCGGCAGTCACGGTTCTGGTAGTAAACCTGCACCATTATTACCTGAAGAAATTGACAACATCATGAAGCAATATGGTATGAGCGCAAACAAACCATCTGACTTCGAAATTGGCGAAACTGTTAAGATCACTGATGGTGCTTTCACTGATACAACTGGTAAAATCACTGAAATTGATGATGAACATAGAAAACTTAAAGTTGACGTTGATATGTTTGGTCGTATGACTTCTGCTGAAGTTGACTTCACATCAGTTGAAAAGCAAAAATAGTTATTGCTAAGACTAGTAGACCGTGCTACTATATAACGGTATGTTTTTGACACATACATGTGGGAGAGAAAATTTTCATTCTCATCATGACCACATCACGGAACAAGGAGGTATGCACCGTGGCTAAAAAAGTTGCTAACGTAGTAAAATTACAAATCCCTGCTGGACAGGCTACTCCAGCTCCTCCAGTTGGTCCTGCACTAGGACAAGCTGGAATTAACATTGTTGCCTTTACAAAGGACTTCAATGCGCGTACACAAGATCAAAAGGGTATGATTATCCCTGTTGTTATCTCAGTATATGAAGATCGTTCATTCGATTTCGTTACTAAGACACCACCAGCTGCTGTTCTATTGAAGAAAGCTGCTGGCGTTGAAAAGGGCTCTGGCGAACCTAACACAAACAAGGTTGCCACTGTTACTGAAGACCAAGTTCGCGAAATTGCTGAAACCAAGATGAAAGACCTAAACGCTGCTAGTGTTGAATCTGCAATGCGTATGGTTGCTGGTACTGCAAGAAGTATGGGCTTTGAAGTAAAGTAAAAGACTAGATTGAGCAGTTTACAAAGAGTGTGAAAGCATTCTTAACAAGTGGGAGGAGAAAATTTAAATTCTTCGCAAAGACCACAAAGCAAGGAGGAACTTAGCATGGCTAAGCATGGAAAAAAATATTTAGAAGCAATGAAACAAGTTGATAAAAACAAGAAGTACACTGCAGAAGAAGCTGTTGACTTACTTAAGAAGGTTAACTATGCCAAATTTGATGCAACTGTTGAAGTTGCCATCAACTTGGATGTAGATCCTAAGCAAGCTGATCAACAAATTCGTGGTGCTCTTGTCCTACCTAACGGTACTGGTAAGTCACAAAAGGTTATCGTCTTCGCTGAAGGACAACAAGCAAAGGATGCAGAAGCAGCCGGTGCTGATGTTGTTGGTTCAGATGATCTTGTTGAAAAGATCCAAGACGGTTGGTTAGACTTTGATGTTGCCGTTGCTACACCACCTATGATGGCTAAAGTTGGTCGTCTAGGTCGTGTTCTTGGACCTAAAGGTTTGATGCCAAACCCTAAGACAGGTACAGTTACAATGGATGTTACAAAGGCTGTTAATGATATTAAAGCCGGACAAGTTACATACCGTGTAGATCCAAATGGTTTGATTCACGCACCAATTGGTAAGTTGTCATTCGATACAGAAAAGATCACACAAAACTTTGATGCCTTCTACGGTGCTATTGTTAAAGCCCGTCCTGCATCACTTAAAGGTAATTATGTAACAAGTGTTAACTTGACATCTACATTTGGACCTGGTCTAAAAATTAACGCTTAATGTTGACTAATAACCAAAATAATGATAAATTAGTATAGTTGATTTCTACCGAAGACTCAGGTGATGAAAGTCTTAATATCCTGCCGAGGCCAGAAGATTATTTCACTTAATCTCTGTGTCCTTTGGGCACAGAGATTTTATTATTTTTAACCCTAATTTGTAGATATTAACTAAAAAATTGTGGAGGTGAAACGTAATAATGAAGCAAGAAGTATTAGCACAAAAACAAGCACAAGTTGATGAAATTGCTAAGCAACTTACAGGCGCAAAGTCAGTTATCGTTGTTGACTACTTGGGTCTAACTGTTGAACAAGCAACAGAAATGCGTGCCGAATTACGTGAACAAAATGCTACTATGCAAGTTGTTAAGAATACAATCTTGAGACGTGCAGCTGAAAAAGCTGGTGTTGAAGGTCTAGAGAAGTTCTTCGTTGGACCAACAGCTATCGCTTATTCTGAAGAAGATCCTGTTGGACCTGCTAAAGTAGCTGCTAAGTTTGCCAAAGATGTTGAATCCGTTGAAATCAAGGGTGGAATCATCGAAGGTAAAGCTGCTTCTCTTGAAGAAATTCAAGAACTTGCAACACTACCAGACAGAGATGGCTTGCTATCTATGTTGGTATCTGTATTACAAGCTCCTGTTCGTGACTTTGCTATGGTTGTTAAGGCAATCGCAGATAAAGAAGACGAAGGCCAAGAAGCTTAATTTAATTTAAAAAAAACTCATAATATTTGGAGGATACAATAATGGCTTTAGATACACAAAAGATTATTGATGATTTAAAAGATGCTTCAATTCTAGAACTTAACGACCTTGTTAAGGCTATTGAAGAAGAATTTGATGTTAAGGCTGCTGCTCCAGTTGCTGCTGCCGGTGCTGCTGGTGGAGACGCTGCTGCTGAAAAAGACTCATTTGATGTTGAACTTACAGAAGCAGGTCAAGAAAAGGTTAAGGTTATCAAGGAAGTTCGTGGTATCACAGGACTTGGCTTGAAGGACTCAAAGGACCTTGTTGATGGTGCTCCTAAGGTTATCAAGGAAGGCGTTGCTAAGGCTGACGCTGACGACATGAAGGCTAAACTTGAAGCTGTTGGTGCAACAGTTACATTGAAGTAATAACTTTATGTTAAAATTAATCCTCGTAAGAGGATTTTTTTTTACCCTCAAATAGAGGAAAGGGGAAACTTATGGCTAATCAATATTTTGACAATACGCCTGATCTAGAACATGAGTTAAAAAAATTCGATTTCACTTTGAGAAAGCATAATTTACATTTTATTTCTGACAGTGGAGTTTTCTCACGCCAAACAATTGATTACGGCTCTAGAGTTTTGATCGATGCAATTGATTTTCAAAATGTTCCTGAAGGTAATATTTTGGATGTCGGTTGTGGATATGGACCAATCGGTTTAGCCTTGGCTAAAGAACAAACTAGTCGGACGGTGACGATGGTTGATGTTAATTTAAGAGCGTTGGATCTAGCTAAGCAAAATGCTGAAAATAACAACATTAAGAATGTCGATATTTTCGAATCGGATGTTTACAAAAATGTTCAAGAAAACTATGCTCTAGTTGTATCAAATCCGCCAGTCCGCGCTGGTAAAGCAGTCGTGATGGCTATTTTGCAACAGGCGAAAGATCACTTGCTCAAAAACGGTGAATTGTGGATTGTCTTGCAAAAGAAACAGGGTGCACCTTCGGCTAAAAAGTTGATGGATGAAACTTTTGGAAACGTTGAAATCGTCACGCGGGCAAAGGGTTATTATATTTTGAAAAGTAAATTGATTTAAAAATTTGCGCAGTATGTTATATTCTTGTTGGAGGCGTTTACATATGAAGAAGAAAATTTTAATCGTATCAATTTTATCTGTAGTTTCAGCAGGACTATTTTTAGCAATTTATGCATTGATTCATTTTTTAAAGAACCGCTCGATTAAAAAAGACCGTGAAAAATTGGAAAGTATGGTCGACAAATATTTACACGGCAATGATAAATTAATGGAATTCGTGGGGACTTTGTCTGATAGTCAAGTTCGTGAATTGGTTGAAATTCTTGACTCACTGCAAAGACAAAGAGAGCAATTGAAGTTGAAATCTCCTAACATTCCCCAATATTTAGAACAGAAAGTAACCAATTTAATTAGTTAAAATGATATTTTCAGAAACAGAAATTGATCAATATATGGATCTAGCGATTGCCGAAGCTAAAAAGGCTGAGACTAGAAGAGAAGTACCGATTGGTTGTGTCATCGTTGATAACACTACTGGTGAGGTTATTTCGACTGGCTCTAATGAACGTGAAGAGACCCAAAATGCTATCAAGCATGCCGAAATCATTGCCATTGAAGCTGCCTGTGAAAAGATTAGTAGCTGGCGTTTAGAACACACGAGTTTATTTGTGACTTTGGAACCTTGTCCAATGTGTGCTGGGGCCATCATTAATAGTCGAATCGAAGAAGTTATTTTTGGAGCGAGTGACCCGAAAGCTGGGTCGGTTGGTTCAATCAATAATTTGTTAGCTGAGACGGCTTACAATCACCAACCAGAGGTTTTAGGTGGCGTTAAGGCAGAAGAAACGGGCGACTTATTACGCAATTTCTTTCGGGAAATTCGCCGGAAAAAGTAGCAAAAATGTTTTATTTATAGTATCATAGTTATTGCCGCAAGGCCTTAGGGCAATGGTGCTCTTACAAATCGTGTCAGATCCGGAAGGAAGCAGCACTAAGTAAGGTGTATCATGTGCCTTTTGTTATGTATATTAGCCTCCTAACCAATTTGGTTAGGAGTTTTTTTGATTACTCAAAAAATTTTGCGTAATTTTTTCCAGACGGTCTTTGGCAAAAGTCTTGTGGTAAAATTTAGATATTAGATTTTTAAAGGAGAAAATATGGCATATCAAGCACTTTATCGAGTTTGGCGTCCCCAAACTTTTTCTGATGTAATCGGCCAAGATGTCATCACGCAAACCTTGAGAAATGCGGTCGCTAGTCATATGACCAGTCACGCGTATTTATTCAGTGGTCCCCGTGGTACTGGGAAAACATCTTGTGCCAAAATTTTAGCCAAAGCGGTGAATTGCCTTAATCCACATGACGGCGAACCTTGCAATGAATGTGAGATTTGTAAAGCTGCCAATGAGAATCGTTTAAATGATGTGATTGAAATCGATGCTGCTTCGAACAACGGTGTTGAAGAGATCCGTGATATTCGTGACAAAGTTAAGTACGCACCAACCGAAGCTAAGTTCAAAGTCTATATTATTGATGAAGTTCATATGCTTTCTCAAGGTGCTTTCAATGCCTTGTTGAAAACTTTGGAAGAGCCACCTGAGAACGTCATGTTCATTTTGGCGACAACTGAACCGCAAAAGATTCCCGCTACAATTATTTCTCGGACGCAGAGTTTTAATTTCCGCAGAATTTCCAAACAAGACATTTTGCAACGAATGGAATTTATTTTAAAAGATAAACAAATTGATTTTGACGAAGAAGCACTGAACATTATCGCTGCCTCTGCTGAAGGTGGAATGCGTGATGCTTTGAGTATTTTGGATCAAGCCTTATCATATGGTGATGATCAATTGACGTTGAAAAATGCTCAAGAAGTTACCGGTGCTTTAAGTAATGAACAGATTACTTCATACATGCAAGCTATCGCTGATAATAATCCGGCCGAAGCGTTGACTAGTTTGTACCAAATTTTAGCCAGTGGACGCTCAGCTTTGAGATTCACGGAGATGATTATTCGGGTATGTCGAAATCTAATTTTGTATAATTCGGATTCCGATTTGTCCGAAAAAATGGATAAGTCAGTTATGACCAAAGAATTGTTGGCAATTGCTGATAAATTCGATAACGCACGCCTGTTTTACATCGTCGATCAAGTCAGTGCGACTCAAAAGAATCTCAAGAATTCCAATCAAACTGACATTTATATGGAAATTTTGACCGTTAAGATTTCTGAACCAAAAGTTGCCCAAGCACAAACGCAAGCAAATCTTCAAGAACCAAGTGAAGCTGTGGACAATGAAGTGATCGATAAACTTCGTGATGAAGTGTCACATTTGCAAAATGAAGTGAAGAATTTAGCAACTGGTGAAGTTAAAAAACCGGTTGTTAAAAAGACTCATCGTCGCACGAAGAATAACACTCGTCTCAATAAGACGGCCATTTACAAAGTTCTCGGTAGTGCCACTAAGTCTGACTTAATGGAAGCGCGAGATATTTGGCCCGATTTAATGAGTATGCTTTCAATCACCCAACGTGCTATGATGAAAGTCGCTGATCCGGTAGCGGCCTCAAAAGATGGCATCGTCGTAGCTTTCGATTACGAAATGTGGTTTGAACAGGCTCAAGATGATACCGAATTTTTATCTGAATTAAGTAATAATGCTGGTCGACTTTTGAAGAAGGACTGTCAAATAGTACTTGTTCCTAAAGCCGATTGGCCTAAGATTCGAAAAGAATATATTGATAACAATATTGATTTAAACAATCAAGGTAAAGTAGAATCTAAGCAAGAACCAAAAAAGAAAACTGATCCCACCGTTGATGAAGCAGTAAAATTATTTGGTGACGATATAGTTGATATAAAAAATGACTAGGAGGATTTTTTCATGAGTAAAGGAATGCCAAATATGGGCGGAATGGGTGGCAACATGGCCAACATTATGCGCCAAGCTCAAAAGATGCAAAAAGAAGTCCAAGCAACAACTGAAGAATTGAACAAGACAGAATACACAGGTAAGTCAGTTGATGATTTTGTCACAGTTAAAGTTACCGGTGACAAGAAAATTGCTGATATGACAATCAGTGAAAAGATCATCGATCCAGATGATCCAGACACATTACAAGATATGCTGATCGATGCTTTAAATAATGCCTTTGAAGCTGTCGATAATGATAAACAAGCAAAATTAGGTAAATACACAAACGGGTTGATGTAATGAAATATCCAGAACCAATATCAAAATTAATTGATAGTTATATGATGTTACCAGGAATCGGTCGTAAGACCGCAACCAGAATGGCTTTTTTTACACTTGGATTAGATAAAGACCAAGTGCAAGAATTTGCCAATAATTTAATTTCCGCTAAGACAGATCTAAAGACTTGTCGAATTTGTGGAAATATTACCACTGAGGATGTTTGCAACATATGTGCCGATAAGAATCGTGATCAGTCGACTATTTTGGTAGTTGAACAAGCTAAAGACATCATGTCACTCGATGATATGAATGGCTACAACGGCTTATATCACGTGCTAGGAGGGGTCTTATCACCAGTAGATGGAGTTGGCCCAGAAGATTTGAATATTAAGTTATTACTAAATCGTTTGAAGGAAAATCAACACGTCAAAGAGTTGATAATTGCTACCAACGCAACCCCAGAAGGAGAAGCAACCGCTCAATATTTAGCCAAATTAGTTAAGCCAGCTGGAATAAAAGTAACTAGACTAGCACACGGACTAGCTGTTGGATCTGATATCGAATATGCAGACGAGATGACTTTGAAGAGTGCGGTACTAGGTCGCAGGGAGATTTAACATGTTTGGTAGAAATAAAGTATCCGTTCAAAAAATGGAAGATGATCGCCTTTTAGATAATATTCACCAAATTCAACAACGAATCGGTAATACACAAAGAATGATCAATAATTCAGTGGACGTAGATGACGAAACCAGAATTAGACTGAAACTAGATCAGTTGAAATATCAATTCTTGTATTTAGAAGCAAGAAGAAGAAAAGCCACCGCAAAGGCCACAACGAATATTATCTTTGGAGACGAAGATACATTTTTGAAGCAACCTAGTAGAGCGGAGAAACATTGGTAGAACAGAGAGCGGAGTAAGGGCGGTCAGCTCCCGGAGGATAGTGGAACTTCACGAATTACCCGTTGAACTTTACGGGTAGTTTGGGAAGTTCCACTATCTTGTAGGGAGTTGCCCTTACGTAGCTCATTTAGAGAGCGGAACAAGCCGCTTAGAAGTACACGCATAGCCTAGCTTCACGAATTGCACGCCGCACTTTGCGGGCAATTTGTGAAGCGTAGCTATGTGGGTACTTCTGGCTTGTACAGCTCGTTTTGACTATAAAACTAAGAACAATGGTTCTAAAACAAAAGAATAACCCCTATTCGAAACAGACCTTAACTAACATAAGTTTAAATCTGTTAAGAATAGAGGTTTTTTTTATAGAAAATGATAAGATTTCTTTTCTAGTTATTATCACTATCTAAAATACAGAAACACAATAAATCTACAAAAATCTCAAGTACAAAATAAGAATAGAAGTAATATTCCTAAATGAATGGAAGACAAATAAATTATAAACGTGAAATTCAGTCCGGAGTACAAGTCCTGTGATGGCTCAGCCGCCAAATTATCCTTAGTGCTTTAGCACTTAGGATAAGGCCAATCTTTGAGATTTTGCGCACTATGCAAAAGCTCAAAGTTGTGCCGGCCGCGTTCTGCGATAATCCTTATATGGTTGACATTTCAAAATAGTATAAAAATGTTAACCCAGTAATGGAGGGATTTTATGCAGAAATATACACCTAA
>NZ_RKLY01000023.1 GCF_004745525.1 Companilactobacillus suantsaicola
AAGACTATTTTTGCCTTGGTTCATACCATCTGACTGATGTCTTAGATCTATAACAAATTAACTTCACTATAATTACTATTAAATCAGTATTTCTCTTGACTTCTGGTAGAAATTTCACGGCTGAGCATTTCCCCGAGCTGTTGCTCCAGACTAGAATACAGATCTATGCGTTGTCTCAATGAATTCTGAATTGAATATAAATTCTATTCGAGATTAATGGACAATTGTTTTATAGTCTGGATGCGTTATCGACCTTTAACTATATATCACGAAAAATTTTGGTAGTTTTAATTTAAATGATTTAAAAAATAACAGCATCTATTCAGGTTTTCTGAATGGATGCTGTTTTGGTTTTACTTTTATTTCTTTTTAGTTCTTCTTATTTTCTTGTTTCTTTTCTTCTTGCGCGCGGTGTTCGTTGATGTTGCAACCTTCTGGGCCACAAACGGCACTTTCATCGCTGCCTAGGCTTTGGAACGTGTTTTTCTTGTCGTCCATAATTATCCCTCCTTGGCTTGTACTTGTTGTAGAGCTTGAACAAAGGTTTCGTATGGTTGGGCTCCGGAAATTCCGTATTTGTTGTCGATGACGAAGAATGGAGCGCCTTGGATTCCTAATTGTTGGGCTTCCATTTGGTCAGTCCGGACTTCTTTTTCGAATTGTTTGCTGTTGAGTACTTCGTCAATTTTTTCGGCATCTAAACCGGCTGCGGTAGCGGCTTTTTTCAAGACGTCGTGGTCGGCAATTGATTCGCCCTTGCTGAAGTACACTTGGTAGAAAGCATCGATAACCTTTTCAGTTAAATCCCGATCACCCAATGAATCTGCCAGTTTGATCAAACGGTGAGCATCGAGTGTGTTGGTTGGTACGGCGTTTAGTAAATCAACTTTTAATCCGTCGGAAGCTCCCATTTTTGAAATTTGTTCAATTTGAGCTGTTGCTTGTTCAGTGGTCATTCCATGTCCGGATGAGAAGTTCTCAAGCATTGTCTTATCGGTTGTGGTTGGTAAGGTTGGATCTAGTTGGAATGATTTGAATTCTAAAGGTGTGTCATCATATAGGCTTAATTCTTTTAAAGCTTTTTTCATTCTTGTTGAGCCGATATAGCAAAATGGACAAGCAATATCTGACCAGTATTTGATTTCCATAAATTTTATCCTCTAATCTTTCCTATTCAACTAATTGATTGAATAGTTTTATACTAGCATGATTTATCACTATGTCAATTTGCTTGCTCACTGACAAATTCACGCCAATCGTAATAGCTCTCGTTCAAACTGTATGCGTGATGACCATTCTCATTTAACAGGTGTGCTGCTTGATTTGTTAAAGCACAGAGATGTCCTCGACAATAAACGATAATATCCTTTTTGGCATCGAGTTGTTGCAATTCTTTTTTCAATTCGTCAGCGGGGATATTGATGGCCCCTTTGATATGACCTGCATCAAATTCCTCTTTTGGCCGAACGTCTAATAACTGAACATCGCCTCGAGCAAGTAATTTAATTGCCGCTGATAGATCTAGTGTTTGGACTTTTTGTTCGAGGTTAAATTGATTTTGGAGCTGTTTCATCTCTGACAGTTGGTTTTCACCGACATCCCGTAACAAATAAAATAATTGTTCAACTTGTGGGGATGCTAATTGATAAATTACGTAATTACCTTGCTTTTTATACTTAACTAAATTGGCTTCACGTAAATTTTTTAAGTGTCTGGAAGTGTTGGCAATGGTCATTCCTGACTGTCTTGATAGGGATTCGACGGTTTTTTCACTTTGAGAGAGCAAATCTAGTATTTCTAGACGACGATCACTGGATAAACTTTTACCGATTTTTGACAATTCACTGTAGAGATTAGTTTTGTATTCATTAGCTATTTTGTTCATTTTTTTGGTTCCTTTGACAGTATTTGAGTAATTGATTGAATAGCTTTAGTTTAATTAGTTTTTGTGGATTGTCAATTTTTGTGTATTTTTAAAATTAGAAAGATTTCTATACTGAACATCAGTAGCGTATGTCGTACAATAAATCTATGGTAAAAGTAGGAATATTCTGATGGAACGGAGCGATAATTATGGAACTAGGAACTTCTATTGATGATCTTCTAAAAGAAGAACTCAAAAACCCAGAATTTAAACGTGAATATGAGGCTGAATGCGAGAGATTAGAAAGTGCTTACGCAGCATACAAAGCTCGTGAAAACTTGGGACAACACAAGTCTTGAAACATCAAATAAGTTAGCTTTCGCTATGGGAAAAATTGAGTATCAATATCGAGTAAAGAGAACATGACTGCGAACTGTCATTGGAATATTATGACAAATAGACCAAGGTAATCGACTTTAATTACCTTGGTCTATTTTTTATAGCGTAAAACTTTTTGTCTCATTAAAATAAATTTACTACAAAATAAAATAACGCGATAAAGATGAGAGATTTGAATTGTTTTTTTGATCGTTCCGTTCTTTTTAACAAAAAATTTATTAATCCTACTGCAATAAAGAAAATAGGTGGTACGATTGCCTTAATTAATTTCTTTACTATTGGGTCCATAAAACTGATCCTACACTATCAAAGCATTCAAACAATCCATCATCCCTGAAACTTCTCATTGGTGGCACAAGTAATTTTATTATTTCTTTTATCATCATACGTTCCCCTCCGTATTTGCGTCCTTATTTGATTATATCATGCAGATTGTTAGCTTATTTTTGGGGATTCTCTTGTTCTAAGTCATTCATTAGTGATTTGACTGTATTGAATTTAGGGAGGGGCACTTTATTGGTTTGATCATCAGCAACTTCATCTAGAGATTTCATCACTTCTGAATTTGGTGTAGCTGGAGTTTTTGTCATATTATCACCTCATTAGGATTGTATGATGATTAGGACGTGATTTCTATTACTTTTTGATAAGAAATTTTTTCTTGTGATGTAAAAAAGCCTCAATAGAATTTTTCAGTAAATTCTGTTGAGGCTTTTTTTGTTTTTAACCACGGTTCTATGCGGTATAGCTAAAACGCGTTCCGCAGGCCAGGACTTGGACATATAGCTACGCTTCCCAAATCATCCGCAAAGTACGCGGATAATTCGTGAAGCTAGGCTATCTGCCAAGTCCTAAGCGGGCCTGCTACACGCTCTAGAAAAATGTTCTTTCCTTAATTCCCATATACTTTCTAAAGCCAAATCTAATTGCATATGCTATAGCGGCTGAGACGAAGTATCCTACTGAATTCAAGGTTGGATTGATGGTTGTTGGTACGAATGCCATTGCTCCTAGGAACAAGAACATTCCGACCATTCCTACTACTAAGTAGGCAATTGTCTTTCCCCAACCTGGTCTTTGTGATTTTGGTAGGCGCATTTGGTCGTTGAACCATGTTAACAATGCACCCCACATTAATGACAAGACGATCAAGGTTAAGATACCAGTTTGATTATTTGGATCGGCCTTCTTGGATGTTAAGGCAACGATTCCGTATAGTAATCCAAACAAAGCAAAGAATAGTAAAGCTGTATCGATCCATAGTCCCCAGAATGGTGTCTTCTTAGGTTTCTTGACTGGATGGGCGATTTCTTGGGCCTTTTGAGTAACTGGTCCGTAAAGTTGATTAGCGGGTATACCTTTGATTTGGTTTTCAACCATTTCTGGTAGTAATCCGTCAATGATTTCTTTTGCTTCTTCTTCCTTAAATCCATTTTCAAGCAAGTACTTGTTCAACTTAAAAACGTATTCGGCATTTTTGTTACTGAGTTTCTTGTGCAAGTCATCTGCGTCGGCACTATAAATCTGACTTGTCACTTCTTCTTTTTTATCGCTCTTAGCTGACGCGGCTTGTTGCTTTTGTGCAGCCTTCTTATTCTTTTCTCTTAAATCCTCTGACATTTTGCTCCCCCTGGACTAAACGTTGAAACGGAATTCGATAATATCACCGTCTTGAACTTCGTAATCTTTACCTTCGACACGTAGTTTACCGGCTTCTTTAACAGCTTTTTCACTGCCTAATTCATCTAAATCACTAAAAGACATAACTTCGGCACGAATGAAACCACGTTCAAAGTCAGAATGGATGATTCCGGCTACTTGTGGTGCTTTCATACCTTCATGGAATGTCCATGCACGTGTTTCCTTACCACCTGCAGTAAAGAATGTTCTAAGACCCAATAACTTGTAACTAGCTTTGATAAGCTTATCCAAACCAGATTCAGAAACACCTTCAGCTTCAAGGAATTCTTTCTTTTCGTCGTCATCTAGTTCAGCGATTTCTTCTTCAGTTTTAGCAGAAACACCGATTACTTGGGCTCCTTCTTTTTGAGCGTAATCTTCAATTAGTTTGTAGTACTTAGAACCTTCTGGATCAGCCATGTCGTCTTCAGCGATGTTAGCGACATACAAAACTGGTTTTGAAGTTAATAGGAACAAGCCCTTAACGATCTTTTGTTCTTCTTCGTCAAAATCGATTGTTCTAACCGCTCCGCCTTCTTCAAGAACTGGCTTGATCTTTTCAAGTACTGCAAATTCAGCTTGAGCTTCTTTATCCTTAGCACTTTTAGCAGCTTTTTCAACTCTTGTATAACGTTTGTTGATGCTATCTAAATCGGCGATCCCTAATTCTAGGTTGATTGTTTCAATGTCATCTAGTGGATCAACTTTTCCCGTAACACTGGTGATGTCGTCATCGTCAAAAGCACGAACAACGTGAACAATGGCATCAACTTGTCTAATATTTTCCAAGAACTTGTTACCAAGTCCTTCACCTTTACTAGCACCCTTGACGATACCAGCGATATCAGTAAATTCAAAAGTTGTATGGATCAGCTTTTTAGCAGGAATCAATGAATCAATTCTAGCCAATCGTGAATCTGGTACTTCAACCATCCCCACATTAGGTTCAATAGTAGCGAAAGGATAGTTAGCCATTTCGGCACCAGCCTTTGTAATAGCGTTAAATAAAGTTGACTTACCAACGTTTGGTAGTCCGACAATTCCGGCAGTTAAAGCCATTAGTTATTCCTCATTTCTCTTCATAATATTAGGTGGCATTAGTTGATCTTTTCTCAAGTAATGTTGCTCGTTTTCCGATTTCACCTGGTCAGCTTGGGTCAATACCTTTTTGAATTTCTTATTGAATTCAGCCCGTGGAATCATTACGATGTGTCCACAGCCTAGGCATTTGACTTTAATATCCGCACCCATTCGGATAACTTCCCAGCGGTTTTCCCCACAAGCATGAGGTTTTTTCATTCCAATAATATCTCCAAGTTTAAACATACAATTCCTCTAATCTAAATGGATTCCTAATATGTCTAAAATACGGTTCAAATCATCCGTATTCGAGAAATCAATTTCGAGTTTTCCATGACCACTACGAGTCTCTTTCACTGAGACCGGTGTGTCAAATCTTTCCACCAATTTTTCCTCGGTAGCTTTGATAAATGGTGATTTCTGAACAGCCTTTTTCTTTTTCTTGCTGTTGTGTTTTGACTCCGTGGCCAATTGTTCAAGTTGACGAACAGTTAAATCTTCATTCACAGCTCGTTTAGCCAGTTGGTCGATTTGGTCCTTATCTTTCAAACTCAACAACGTTCTAGCTTGTCCCATTGATAATTTACCACTTTGGACCAATTTTTTAGTCGCTTCCGGCAAATTCAATAGTCGTAAGTAGTTAGCGATGTAAGGTCGACTCTTACCCAATCTTTGGGAAACTTGTTCTTGCGTTAAATTAAGCTTGGTAATTAACGTTTGATAAGCATCAGCCTCTTCCAGTGGGGTTAAGTCTTCACGTTGTAAGTTTTCTAAGACGGCGATTTCCATCATCCCGGATTCACTCAAAGGACGAATGATTGCGGGGATAGTCGTCTTTTTGGCAATCTTACTAGCACGAAATCTTCTTTCACCAGCAATGATTTCAAAACCATTGACACTTTCACGTACGATAATTGGTTGAAAAACACCATTTTGTTCGATTGAGCGTGCTAATTCGTTTAAGGCATCCTCATCGAAGGTTTTTCTAGGTTGGTATGGATTAGGACGAATATCATCGATGGCTAGATCAACAACCGTTTCACTATTTTCATCGATTGCTTCAAATTCGGAAAAAATCGCATCGATTCCTCGGCCTAAACCTTTTTTATTTTTGCTTGATGCCATTACGTTTTAACACCTCCTTAGCAAGATCACGATAAGCTTGTGCACCTCTTGACTTGTCGTCGAAATCAACGATTGGTAGGCCATAACTTGGTGCTTCTGCTAAACGTGTATTTCTAGGTACGATTGATTTATAAACTGAATCGCCAAAGTAAGATTTCACTTCATCAACAACTTGAGCACCCAAGTTAGTCCGGGCATCGAGCATCGTGATCAAAACTCCTTCAATCGCTAAATTAGTATTGAAGTGCTTTTGAACTAGGCGAATGGTATTCAACAATTGACTCAAACCTTCCAAAGCGTAATATTCACTTTGAACTGGGATAATAATTGAATCACTTGCAGTAAACGCATTAGTTGAAAGTTGTCCTAAAGATGGTGGACAGTCGATCAAGATAATATCGTATTCATCATCAACTTCTTGTAGTCCCGCTCTCAAACGAGTTTCACGGGCCATCATTGAAGTCAATTCCATTTCTGCACCAGCCAATTGGATTGTTGCCGGCACAATATCAAGATTTTTATGTTTAGTATGAATAATTGTCTTCTTCAATGGATATTCGTTGACCAAAACATCATAGACATCTTTTTCAACGTTAGCCTTCTTGATTCCTAAGCCGCTAGTAGCGTTTCCTTGGGGATCAGTATCAACTATCAATACCCTTTGACCAAGATCAGTTAAACACGCTCCCAAATTGATGGTGGTTGTAGTTTTTCCGACACCACCTTTTTGATTTGCAACAGATATTTTTCGTGCCATTTTATTCCCCTATCTCTAGAAATTGTCTTACAATCTCACAAAATATTATCTATGGTAATCACTTTTGGCGCTTTTGCCATAACTATATAATCTTATCATTTTTACAGTATTATTTAAAAATCAACATCACTTCACGAGTGGTTTCTTTGCAGGCGTACCAGGCTTTCGAGGGTATTTCTTTGGTGTCTTAGAAATTTTTTCAACAAAGATAAAATTCCTAACCCCTGCTTCATTAGGAAGTTCAACTGATTCTTGTTGCTTGATTTCACCACCTAAAGTCTTGATGGCAAATTCAGCATTTTGAACTTCTTCAGGAGCTTTTTCCGACTTCATCGCTACGAATTGGCCACCAACTTTAACTAGTGGTAAGCAAAATTCCGTCAAGACATTCATAGCTGCAACCGCTCTAGCCGTTACAACATCGAATGATTCACGAAATTGACTATTCTTGCCAACTTCTTCAGCTCGACCATGAACTAAGGAAACGTCGTCCAAGTTTAGTTTTTTAACTAAGCCATCTAAGAATTTAATCCGCTTATTCAATGAATCAACGATTGTCACCTTGAGTTTGGGATTGATGATCTTCAATGGCAAAGATGGAAAACCAGCTCCCGAACCAACATCACAAAGTGTCAATTCTTGGTTTAAGATCTTTTCATCAACAAAACCGAGGACGATTGAATCGTAAAAATGCTTCAAATAAACTTGATCTTCTTGCGTTATCGAAGTCAAATTCATGACCTTATTCGTCTCGACCAATTCATGAAAATATGTCGCAAATTGTTCTTTTTGAACATCACTCAATTCAATACCTTTTTGAGCTAAAGCTTTAAAAAATTCTTCCGGTTTCATTCAATACCTCCACTCGTGAAACAAGATGTTTCACACTCTTTAATCCTATATTAATGAAGCGTTTAATTCAATGCTGTTTTTGATTTGTATTTTCTAATTTTTAAGGTATTAAAAAATATTATAATTAATAATGAATCCACTTAATTTTAGGAGTAACGAAAATGATAATTGTTAAACATACCAATGACCTCAAACCAAACGAATTAGTCGAGATTTTTAAGCAGCGCACCAAAGTTTTCGTCGTCGAACAAAATTGTCCCTATCCTGAAGTAGACGATGACGATTTTGACGACCTGCATGTTTGCTTAGTCGAAGATGCCAAATTAAAAGCCTATGCCCGCATCATCAACAAACAAACTCATATCACTTTCGGCCGCGTTTTAGTCGTCAAAGAATTCCGTGGTAATGGCTTGGGAAAAGAAATCGTCACCGCGGCCTTAAAAGAAATCACCCAACGTTTTCCCAATGTAAAAATCAGAATTCAAGCTCAAGTATATCTACAAGATTTCTACAGCAGCTTTGGTTTCAAAACTATCTCTGAAACTTATTTGGAAGATGGCATCCCACATATTGATATGATTTTAAGATAAGGAAAAAACCGTTCGAATTAAAAAATTCGAACGGTTTTTTGAAACGAGTTACACAAGTAGGCTTGTTTCACTCTCTGTGCCCCTGCCAAGGAACTTAATTATAACGCTTCTAACACATATGGTCACACCCATTTGGCAAACAGTCACAATTAACTTTTTCCGGAGCGGTCTTAACCTTCTCATCTAAAGTTTTTTGAAGCGTTATGATATCGTTACGGCTGATTTCAAGTGAATCAATTAGTTCATTTAAAACTGATCCCGTCTTGTGAGCACAAAAGTCATTGAACAAACTCTTGGCATATTCATCCATCGTGTCTTGTTCAGAAACAGTTGCTGAATAGATGTAGCGACCGCCTTCTTTTTTACGACTGAGAAACTCTTTTTTAGTTAAACGTGTAATCAAAGTTTTAATGGTCGAATCAGACCAGGATTGCTTTTGTTGCATTAAATTAATAATTTCCGTACTCGTCACGTGATTCAAAGTCCAGACGATACGCATAATTTGCCATTCAGCTGAAGAAATTTCTTTTTTCTGCTCTTTTTTAGGTACTACAGTATCCATCAAAATCTTCCTCTCTTGATGCATACAATTATATAACATAAATCTTTTGTTTGGGGGAGATTAAGTATGTCGCCCTCCACAAAAAACTCAATTGGGACTGGAACGATGTGGGCGCGACTTTAAGCTTTTTTCAAAACCGGAAAAAATCTTAAAGCTCGGCCTTATTCTAAGCAATAAATTGCTAAGAATAATTTCACATCTGAGCCCAATTGAGTTTTTTGTTCCGGGCTGAATTTCACTTCTATTGATTATTTGCTTTCCATTCATTTAAAAATATTACTTCTATTCTGATTTGGAACTTAATATTTTAACTAGTGCTTACGTTACTTCTCGTTCAAGTATGAAAAGAAAAAATCTTACTAGTTGGCAGCAATGTACCGTCGTTCCAGTAAGATTCTCTATTTTTTACATCAAATTATTAACTGCTGAATCTGAACAGAAGTCTATCCAATTCCAGAATTTACTGAGATACTGCAAAAAAACTGAGATCCAGTCTGGAGTACAAGTCCTGTGATGGCTCAGCCGCCATATTATTCTTAGCAATTTATTGCTTAGAATAAGGCCTAGTTTTGAGATTTTGCGTACTTTGCAAAAACTCAAAATAGTGCCGGCAGCGTTCCAGCCAATCACAGGACTTGTACGGAAGACGGCAATTAACCACTATCCAAACTAAAGAACTATGCTATTTAGCCTTATCTTCCCATCACAGGCTTTTTCTCATCATATACTTCCACACAATAGTCTTTCTTGCCGCAAGCTGGACAAGTCAATTTTCGAGCTTTGGGATTGTGTTTAGCAAAGAAAGCTTTTTTGAAATTTGGTTTAAATTCTGTCCCACAGTTTGGGCAAATATAATTCGTATTTTTAAAATAATATAGTGACAACCAAGCGGCTGCGATAATAACTATTACAATTGCGATTGCAAAGGGCCACCATTGATGACGCGTAATTCCCCAATAAAGCGTTCCTAGCTCTAAAATATCCATTGGTAATCCATAACCGAGCATTCTTAGATGTACTTTACGTAATTTACTTTTGTTATCCATTATTTTTTCTATGTCATCGATCGTCGTTAAATTTACTTGCTCCATCTGTGGTAAATGATTTTTTAGTTCTTCAACTGTTCTTAATTGCTCTTTAGTGTCTTTCAACGAATCTTTAAGTGCTTTTTGTTGTTGTTCCAAAAGCAGTTGTAAAACTGTAATGGAATTATCACTTTCAATGATCTCGGAAATTGCTTTGAGTGATAGGCCCAAATTCTTGAGTAACAAAATTAATTTTAGTTTTTGTAAATCATTATCGGTGTAAATACGACGACCGTTGCCGACTATTTTACTGGGTTTCAACAAAGACTTATCATCGTAGTACTGTAAGGTTCTAACGGAGATATTGGTTAGCTTTGCTAATTCACCAGTTGTGTATTCTGACATAGATTTTCACCTCTTTCTATTCTTGTTTTACCTTATTACGTTGGGGAATATGCAAGTACTTTTGCCATATAACGGCGTTATATTTTACAATAGTGTTGGTATAGACCTTGTGAGCAAAATTACATAGCAATTAATTGCTATACGTTTTGAAAAGTCATAAAACATGGGTTTGGAAATAATAAATATTTTTTTGAAATAGGAGGATAGACTTACGAAATATAGTTTTTTTGTTCAACCACAAGTAAATAAAAGTGATGATTCCGTTTTTGGGTATGAGGTTTTGTTACGTAAAGAGGATAACGGGACTTGGCATTTACCTGATGATTTCACCGAGCTTTCTATTGCAGAGCAAACTAAGTTGGTCGAAGAAACTGCGGAGTCTTTAAAAGAAGCCACCGGTTCAATTGATCGCGTGATTTCTTTTAACCTTAACAGGGAACAAGCTTTGGACCCTTTAACTCTTGGAGAAATTATTGCTTTGAAAAAAAGAATTACTCCTATTTCATTAACGATTGAATTAACCGAGTCAATGCCTTTGAATATTATCAAAGAATACAGTTCTTTGTTGCATCAATACGACATTGCTCTAGTCCTCGATGATGTGGGAACTGGTTCAAATACGTTTGAAAATATTAAGCATACTTTACCATACGTTGACCGCATTAAGTTTGCGATGCAAAATTTTCGTATGGCTGGAAAACCTGAAAAGATTCCCGAGTGCTTATCTTTTTGGGTCCATCAAGCTCAAAAATACTGTTTAGGTATGGTGCTTGAAGGTGTTGAGGATGGTAATGACCAAGTTTTGGCGCAGAAATTTGGGATTAACATTCAACAAGGCTATCTTTATGGTAAACCCGCTGCTGTTGTGGCTTAAATTTAATTTTTGGTATATAAAAAGACGAACCTGGTGCCTCCTGTTTTGATTGGGGGTTGGGTTCGTCTGTTTTTTTGGTTTTGGTAAATTTTTTCTATTTTAAATTGTTGTTGTTCTGGGTTATGACCATTGTTCTATTCTGAATAGTAATTGGTCTTTTGGGTTATAACCATTGTTCTATGCGATATAGCTAAAACGCGTTCCAGCCAACAGGAGTCAACATATAGCTACGCTTCCCAAATCGCACGCAAAGTACGCGCGCAATTCGTGAAGCTAGGCTATCTGCCAAGTCCTAAGCGGGCCTGCTCCACGCTCTCTAAGCTAATGCATCCCAAGCTGGTAACAACTCTGGTTCTTGTTCCAAATCTTTTCTTTCTTCATCACTAAGGAACTTCTTATTGATAACTACTTCATATACATAATCTTCAAACCATTTTTGGTCCATCATGTAATATCCTTGGTTACCGTTCTCTTCGCCCCATGAATTTTCAACTTTCCAACGGTTTGGTTGGCCATTTTTCAAGTTAACTCCTGTGATTGTCATTGCGTGTGATACTTCTGCTTCGCCATAATCTAATCTCAAGCCTTTGTCGAATTGGCTGTCGATGCCCAAGAGTGCGTCGTATTGATATAAATCGCCTAACAAATAACCGTTCTTACGATCTGATTGTTGTAAGACGTCGTTTCCAAACCAAACTAATTGATTACCTTTCAATTGTTGAATCGTCAAATCTTTTAGACGTTCCATTGGTAGGTTCAAGAAAGTATGAGGTTCTTTTCCGACCATGTTATTTTGAGTATCGATTGCGTAAACTTGATGATACTTCTTACTCTTTTGTGGTGAATTTTCAATTGTGACATAATCATCCAAGTTAGTGGTAAAGTAATTCTTAAAGAATTCTTTGGGTGTGATATTGTCAGCTTCGAGCAACTTGCCATCATCAGTTCTAAGAGACAAATCAAAGTCCTTTGGTGGTTGACCAAATGAGTAGACACAGAGTTTATAAACTTGACTAAGCATTTCTTCAACACGTTTGTCGATTGCTTCCTGGCTCGTCTTCTTTTCAACTAAACTACGTAATTCAATTCCGTTTTTACGCAATAATTTGCCCAAAACATCGTCGAATTCGTTAGTATGTTCTGAAGGTTGTGTTTCTGGCATGGCGTAACTTGGTACGACACCATATTTTGTGATCAAGTTTGTCGCATAATCCCAGAAACCACCATCACCGTTAGGACTCTCAAATAGATGATTGACCTTGCGATCAGTGACTGGTAATTCAGCCGTTTTTAAGACTTCTTGATAAAAATAATTGGATTTTTCTAGACGATCATAAAATGATAAATAATTTTGTGACAACTCGAAATCCTTTAAATTGTTACGCAAAGCAAATTCAGTTCTCAATGTGTTCAAAGCTGCGAACAGCCAGCAACGTCCAGATTGCTTTTGATTAGAAACTTTGCCAGTTTCAACTTCGAGATTAAAAGTTGGATTTAACTTTGTTTTTACTTTGGGATCCTCTGAAGCTTTGTAGATACCCACTTGCGCTACAGAATTTTTAAGAACATTATTACTTGCATCTTGATTTAAGTTCTTATTAAAATCTGCTAAAATTTCATTATTGATTTCCTTAGTCAATTTCATCACCTCGTTATTAAACTATATTACAATTATTTAACTAAATTACAACATTTCTAATCAAATTGGAGAAATTATGTCAGAAACTATTAAAATTGCTTATTTATATGAAGATCTCATGAACACTTACGGTGACAGTGGTGACGTGAAGATTCTCAGTTTCCTTTTAAAAGAAAAAGGTTATGATACTCAAGTCGACAATATCAGCCTCGGTATGAAATTTAACGCCTTCGATTATGATTTCGTATTCTTCGGTGGTGGCCAAGACTTCGAACAATCCGTCGTCGCAACCGATATTCAACGGCACCGCCAAACCATCAAAGACTACATCGAATCTGACAAACCAATGCTTTGTATCTGTGGTGGTTACCAATTTTTAGGTAAGTATTATGAAACCAGCAGTGGGAAAACAATCAAGTGCTTGGACGTATTGCCCCTTCACACAGTCTTTAAAGCCGATAGTAGAATGATCGGTGACACTGAATACAAGACCCCATGGGGAACTGTCAAAGCTTTTGAAAATCACAGTGGCCGAACTTATTTCGATGACAAAACCAAACTAAAACCTTTCGGTGAAATGGTCGAAGGTTACGGCAACAATCCTGATGACGGCCAAGAAGGTATGCGCTACAAGAACACTATCGGTAGCTATTCCCACGGACCAATTCTAAAAAACGAAAACGTCGCCCGTGGTATCGCCGACGAAATCATCAAAGCTCACAAGGAACGTATGAAAGAAAGTGCAAAATAAAAAACCTCGGCAAGCCGGGGTTTTTTTTGTATAAAAATAGACATAAAATCACTACTATAAGTCTTCTTTAAGCAAACTATATAGATTTTCATCATGGAAACCATCGTCTAATAGTTCGTTTTGGCGTAATGTTCCTTCCAAAATAAAGCCAGCTTTCTTAGCCACTGCATTACTTGCTTTATTATCAACAGCTGCTTGGATTATGACACGATTTAACCCATAATCTTCAAAGCCTAAGTTAGCCATACACTTCACTGCTTGCGTCATAATTTTTTTCCTTGAAATTTCTTACCCAACCAATAGCCAATATCAGCACTAGCTCGTAAATGATCAAAATGATTAAAACTAATCATTCCAGCAATTTCATTTTGATACCAAATTATAAGGTTTAATGAATCATTCTTCCCCATATGGCGATTAGTCATCTGTAAAAACTCAATTTCATCATCCACTACTTTAGTTAACTTTAACCATGGTAAATAATATTCAAAGTATTCTCTTTGTCCATCTAACAATTTGAATAGCTTGGGACCATCAATTTCAGGCCTCGGTACTGCTAATTTAATATCATCTGACACTTTGCAAGACAACATCGTACTTACCTTCTTTAACTTAATTAACATATTTTGTTTACTTAGTCTAAAACAAAAATTTTAGTTATCCAAAAATCGATTAGTTTTAAATATCGCGGTTGAAATTGCTGGTGCAACAATAATTGCGACAATCATTTCCGGAATTCCATTAGTACCGACAATAACTAATAATACTTTATTCAAAAGATCAGTTTGGGTTGCGTATGCTTGTGCCATTGTGTTGGCGTACATCAAACGCATCAAACCTAATACTAAGACTGTATTGACTAGGGAACCGACTCCGGCAGCAATTGCCATCCCTAAAATTTTTTTACTAGTATGCTTCTTAAACCAAAGATAAATAAACCCGGCAATCAATCCGACACAGATTCTCGGTAAAACGGCGACGACGGGATTGGTGAAAACTGTTGTATCAATAATTGATGTTGGACTCGTGAAGGCACGAATAACCGTACCAATTCCCCAAACTAGTCCTACTATCGCACCACTTTTAGGTCCTAAAACAATAGCGGCTACGATCACTGTAATATGAATAATCGTTATGTTAATGAATCCTGTGGGAATATAACCCAAAAAAGGAACCATCGATTGCACAAAAATAATGGCAATTAAAATACCCAAGATGGCAGTCCGATATGCCTTCCGTTTTTGCAAATTCCTCACGTCCTCAAATTAATTTTTCTTAATTTTACCCGAATATGATAAAAAGGACAAAAAAAGAACCCCACCATACAGGCAGGGTTTAGATGTGCTTTTTTTGCACACTACGGACACGAAGTCCCAATACGATTATTGTAAGCCTATCCTTCAGCAGCATCAACTGCCTTGATAACTGCATTTCTAAAGCCATATTCTTCAAGCGCAGCCACGCCACGAATCGTTGAACCACCTGGTGAAGTTACTTCATCTTTTAAGGCTGAAACGTTCAATTCGGATTGTTTAGCCAGTTTGGCCGCTCCAATAGCCATTCCAATAGCAGCGTCATAAGCTAGTTTTCTATTCAAGCCATGTTTTACACCTGCATCACTCAAAGCTTCGATGAAAACATCTAGAAAAGCTGGTGAACAGCCGGCAACGGTGCCTAAAATTCCTAATTGTGCTTCTGGAACTTCGACTAATTGACCAGTGTAACCCATAATTGAAGCGATTTTTTTCTTGTCGTCATCAGTGAAGTCACTTGAATAAGTGATACCAGTAAAGCCTGCTCCAACTTTAACTGGTGTGTTTGGAATTGCATGGGCCACTTTGACTTCTCCTAGTGCTTGCTTCAAATGAGAAACTGAAGCGTTACCAGTGAAGGCAACGATTAACTTACCTGCAGCGATTTCCTTTAATTCAGTCAAAACGCTATCCAAGGCATTGGCACCAACTGCAATAAAAATAACTTCCGTGTCTTCTAGTTGTTTAACACGCTTGACCATTTTAAAACCTAATTGATCATCTAAAAGTTGGGTTCTGTTGGAACGACCACCTTTAACAATAATTTGATTTGCATCAAATCCATTTTTTACGAGACCCGTTATAACGGCCCCTCCGATACTTCCGGCACCAATAAATCCAATCATTATGCACTATTCTCCTTCACAATGTTTATACTGTACATTATATAGAAATTATTTTTAGATGAGAAATATAGATTGTCATTTCCTTTAGTTTCTCACCATTTTTTTGTATCATTTGATTAACAGGAGGGGAAAAATGAATAATTACAAAACACGAGCCCAGTTAAAAGGTGAAGTGAAGGATTTGGTTAGAGGACGTTGGAGTACAGCCGTCTTACTATACTTGATTCCAACAATCTTGATGTTGGCGAATGCTGGTTCAGGTGGGAGCAGAAGTTCTAGTGACTACACTTCAGCAACAACGAGCTTTAACTTTACTGCCATTGTCACGACGGCGTTCTCATCCGGAATCATCGTCTTTTTATTGAGTTTGATTTTCTTAATTGTTTCACTTTCAGCAACTTTTCGTGGCTTAGATTGGATCGAAGATCCCGAATTGGAATTCAGTCCAATCAAGAGTAACTTTACTTACTTCAGAAGTCCTGATTGGTGGAAATTGATTTTCATCTATATCATCAATAACATCTTTGTATTCTTGTGGTATCTGCTTTTGATCGTACCCGGAATCGTTAAGAGTATCGCCTACTCACAGACTTTCTTTGTTTACAAAGATCTAAACGATCGCGGTTTAGCCGACAATTATTCACTGACTGACTACATTACCCGCAGTCGTCAATTGATGAATGGTAACAAGTGGCGTTACTTCGTCTTACAATTGAGCTTCATCGGTTGGTTCATTTTAGGTGGTATTACTTTGGGAATCGGATTTTTCTGGATTTTCCCATATTACAAACTAACTATGGCTAACTTCTATCATGACTTGGTTGCCAACGAGAATAACTAAAAAAACACAACTTAGGTTGTGTTTTTTTATAACGCCGTTATGCCGTATAATGTTCAACAACATCTTTCAATAAGCTTGTTACATCGCTCTGAGCTTTATCGTTATAATACTTAGCAAAACGCTCGTCACTGACATACATTTCGACTAGGCCCTTGTGCATCTCTTTAGTATATTTAGGCCACGTAAATTGTAACCAAGATTTATGTTCTTGATAGATTTTTTTAGCCAAAGCAGAATCCAGGTCGGGATTTTGTTTGAGTGTCACTAAATCTGCAATCAGTTGTGACTCAATTTTTTCCATTTGATCAAAGTCCTCTTTTGATAATTGACCGTACTTCTTATTCGACTGTTCGATCACGTCAGTTCCATAGTTTTGGCGAATTTCAGTTCCAAACTCAGCCTCATTTTTTTCTAATTGTTCTTTTTTGAAGGCTGCAAATTTTTCTTTATCTGTCATGGTGATTTCTCCTTGATAATCGGCAATTGTTTTGGTGATATTAGTTAAGAGAGCATCTACTTGATTTCTTTTTTCTAGCAACAAGTTCTGTTGGTCTTTCAGAGCTTTTAGACGTGAAAAATCTGGATCGTCGAGTAACTGTTTAATTTTGCTCAGGGAAAAGTCTAGTGAACGATAAAACAAAATCTGTTGCAATTTATTTACATTTTTTTCATTATAAATTCGATAATTGTTTTCATTAATTTCACTTGGCTTCAATAATCCTATTTCATCGTAATATCTCAAAGTACGCGTAATGACACCGGCCAATTGGGCCAATTTTTTAATTGTATATTTCATAAATAACTCTCCTAACAAAACTGATTCTACAAGTTGACGTTGCGTTAAGGTCAAGGAAAATATCGCAAAAACCAATCACATTTTTTTTGATTCTGTTACTATAAAGGAAACAATTATTAGGTGGGTGACTAATTTGAACGAATTTATTCAAGTACTAACAATTGCCGGTTCTGACTCTGACGGAAGTGCTGGCGCACAAGCTGATCTAAAAACTTTTATGGCTCGTGGCGTTTACGGAATGTCCGTGTTAACTGCTGCGGTGGCTGGTAATTCTTATGGTATTCACGACAGTGTCAATATGCCAGCCAAATTCATCAATAGTCAAATTAAAGATATCAAAGATGATTTTCAGGTTTCAGCTTTCAAAACGGGAATGCTTTCTGATTCAGAAATTATTAATACGGTAGCTGATGCTATCAGTGACAAACCTTTTGGGACTTTCGTTTTGGATCCTGTTATCATCACTAAACACGGCGCAATGCTCTTGGAAACTGACGCTTATCAAACTTTGATCGACAAGTTGTTCCCATTGGCGGACTTGATCACACCAAACTTTTACGAAGCTAAGAAGTTATCTGGCTTAGAATTAGACAATAAAGAAGAAATTGTTAAGGCTGCACATAAATTACGCAATTTAGGTCCAAAAAATATTATGATAAAGGGTGAACATAGCGACGACTCAATTGCAGAAGTTGAAGACTACGTTCTCCTAGAAGATGGACAGTCATTCTGGATCTCTGAACCGTTTGTCAAAACTGACCACATTAACGGTACGGGTGACACTTTATCGTCATGTATCGTAGCTGAAATTGCTAAGGGTAAGAGTATGGAAGACGCCATTAGAATTGCAAAAACATTTACTTACAATGCTATTAAAAATGAAATCGACGTTGGGCACAAATATGGTCCTATTAACCATTTTGTAAAGGATGATATACAATAGTATTTGTTAGTAAAATCGGAGGTTAATTATGGTAAGAATAACAAAAATTTCTGCCGGTATTTTATTGCTTATACTATCGATTATCTTAATGATCAAGTCAGGTTTTGAAGGCTTTATCGCCGCACTGGTTGGTACTGGTGCCATTGGAGGTGCTGCTGGTATTTTGATGGCAATAACTTACATCATCACGGCAGCTATCTACATTTTGACAAATCGGACTTACAGTTTAGTTCCCGATATCGTTGGTTTTATTATCTTAATTTTAGGCGGTCTCATGGGCTTGTTTAATGCCAATATGCCCGGTGCCGGATTCTTAAAAATCTGGGCCTGGGTCGGTATTATTATTGGTGCCATCGATTTAATCGTCGTTATAACGGATACGATCATCAATCCCTTACCCGACGAGGACGAAAATCAAAACGACAATCAATTCAATAACAACCAGTTTGATCCCAATCAAAATCAATTTAACAATCAACCAATGAATGGGCAATACAATAATCAACCGAACAATTTTAATCAACAAAACTATGGGTACAATCCTTATCAAAATAACCCAAATCAATATAATCAATCCAATCAATACAATCAACCTAATCAATACGGACAAAATCAATACAATCAAAATCAGAATTACAATGGTTACAATCAAAGTCAAATGCCTAATCAACCAAACGGCGGCAACAATCGTCAATTCAATAATCAAGCAATGAATCAAAATCGCCAAAATTATAATCAAAATCAATTTGGTCAAAATCAGAATAACCAAAACTACAATCAGGGCGCCTATAACCAACCTAATCAACAAAACCAGTTTAATAACCAAGGCCAATTCCCTAATAACTTCAACAACAACCAAAATAGTGTTGGCAGTCGAAGTCGCAGTAATCGTCATAAGAAATAGTTTTAGGGGTTAAGTATGCCGCCCTCCATAGCAAAGCCAATCACAGGACTTGTGCGGAAGACGGCATCAACCACCAACCAAACAAAAGAAACATTCTATTTAAAAATAGTACTTACGTAAATACCCAAAAAGAACAGCCAATCCAAATAAAATTAGAAAAGCAATCAATCCTTTTAATTGCTGCTGATTTCTGAATTCTGGTTCTTCTTCTTTTTCCGTGCTCAATTCTTTAGAAAAATACACAATTATCACACTGTTCAGTGCAATAGCCACTAACAGTAGCCCCGTTGTTAGATTGGTTAACTTGCCTATTATTCTTTGCTGAGAAACTATCAGAACCAAGAGGATATTCAGAATACTTGGTACCCAGATATATTTTTTTAAGCTTGCTAAACGAGTTTTCTTCTCTATGTCTTTCACAACATCAGATCCTTCCACTAATAAATTATCGAGTGACAGGTGATAGAGTTGCGAAATTCGAATCAAACTTTCTATATCGGGGAAAGTTTTACCGGTCTCTCAATTAGAAATAGTTTTAGACGAAACGAACAATTTCTCTGCTAGTTGTTCTTGCGTTAAATTGAATTCTTTTCGTTTACCACGTAATATTTGATTTAATTTCATGACTGATCACCTTTCATCTAAAACTTATCAAAATGGGAAGAAAGCTACCATCCAATCCCTTTCTAGTTTTACTATTTTCAATAACTCAATCGCTATAACGCTAAAATTTGGGGATAAATTCCCTAATTCAAGAATACCATTGATTTTTGTAAAAAATTCTTGCCTATTATGATGATAAAAACGATTTCAAAGGACTATATTTTATTGTAGAACATTAGTTATCTATAAAATTGTTAAAAATTTATCAATCTGTTGATAATCCTATTAAAACAATGATGAAACCGCTTTTTGCGAGGCTAATTCATTGCTTAAAAAGTTAATCAATCATATGATAAATTTGTATATATAGGGAAAAATATATTGTTCTAAGGAGGTTTTTTACCATGCTCACTATGGGTCTAAGCATTGTCTCTTTAGCACGTTTTCAATTTGCTATGACAACTGTCTTCCATTTCTTCTTTGTTCCCTTCTCAATCGGAATGGGTTTTCTTGTTGCCATCATGGAAACTATTTACGCTGTTAAAAAAGACAAGGTTTATCTAGATATGGCAAAATTCTGGGGAAAAATTTTCCTTCTAAGTTTTGCTGTTGGTATTGTTACCGGTATTATTCAAGAGTTCCAATTTGGTATGAACTGGTCCGAATATTCACGTTTCATGGGTGATGTATTCGGTGCTCCTTTAGCTATTGAAGCTCTGCTTGCTTTCTTTATTGAATCCGTCTTTATCGGAATTTGGATGTTCACTTGGGATCGTTTCAAACCAGGTGTGCACGCATTTATGATTTGGATGACTTCAATTGGTACGATGTTGTCAGCCATTTGGATTTTAGCTGCCAATAGTTTCATGCAACATCCAACTGGCTTTAGAATCAACAACGCCACCGGTCGTATTCAATTAACTGACTTTGGTGCTGTTGTTGCTAATCCTCAGCTTTGGAAAGTCTTTCCTCACGTTATCTTAGCTGCTTTCATGACTGCTGGTGTTGTAATCGCCGGTATGAGTGCTTGGGGCTTGTTACGTAAGAAGAGTGGTGAAAATCATTTCTTCAAGACATCACTTCGCTTTGGTCTCTGGGCAAGTTTGATTTTCGCACTTGCTTCAGCTGGTGCTGGTGATTTGCAAACTCAACAAATCATCAAGGATCAACCAATGAAGTTCGCCGCAACTGAAGGTATTTACGAAGATACTAAGGACCCTGCTCCTTGGACAGTCGTTGAACTGATCGACAGTAAAAACCATACTGCTAGTGGAAAAATTGAACTTCCTGGTGTTTTGAGTCTTTTGGCATATCACAAATTAAGTGGTTCTGTTAAAGGTATGAACACCATCAACAAAGAACTACATGCTAAATATGATAAAAAATTCGGTAAGGACATGAACTACTACGTTCCACCTAAGACTTTATTCTGGAGCTTTAGAGTCATGACCGGAATCGATGCTTTGATCATGTTAGTTGCTTTCGTTGGTCTGATCTTCTCACGTAAGAAGAAAGATACGATTGAAAGTCACAAGTGGATGCTAGTTGTTTTAGGCATCTGCCTCTGGGTTCCATTTATTGCCAACTCAGCTGGTTGGTTCATTACCGAATTCGGTCGTTATCCATGGATCGTTTATGGTCTATTCACAATTGCCGATGCCGTTTCACCAACTTCAACTGTTGGTACTTTATTATTCAGTAATATTGTTTACTTCTTGCTATTCACACTTCTGGGTGGCGTTATGATTTGGTATTGTCGTCAAACACTTCATCATGGTCCTTACTTTGAAGAAGCTGATGCTAAACAAAACGTCGATCCATTCGCAAAGGAGGCCTTTGGACAATGACACTAAGTACATTATGGTTCATCGTAATCGGACTTTTGTTTGCCATCTTCCTCTTTTTGGAAGGCTTCGATTTTGGTGTCGGAATGTCAACTAGAATTCTAGCCAAAAATGATGAAGAACGAGCTGCTTTAATGTCAACGATCGGCCCTCATTGGGACGGAAATGAAACCTGGTTAGTAACGGCTGGTGGTGCCATGTTTGCATCCTTGCCACTCTGGTATGCTACTTTATTCTCAGGTTATTACATTCTCTTCTTATTAGTTTTAGTTGGCCTTATCTTGCGTGGTGTTTCCTTTGAATTCCACAAACATGCTGAAACTAGAACTGGTAAAAATCTTTGGATGTGGGCATTTTTTGCTGGTAGTATCATCCCACCATTCTTTCTATGTATGATTTTATTAAGTATGGTTCAAGGTATTCCTATCAATGCCAATGGTGATGCTTTCCCAACTTTCTTTGACGTTGTCAATCTCTTGTCAGTCGTCGGAGGAGTTGCTGGTGTCCTACTATCACTAGTCCACGGTTTGAACTTCATTCGCTTAAGAATCGAAGGTCCATTACGTGAACGTGCTCGTAAATTGAATCAAATTTTATATCCAATCTTGTTTTTAGGTGAAGTCGTTTTTGCCATCTTGGTATTTCTACAAACAGACTTCTTCACTAAGAGATTCGCATCATCATTACTTATCACAGTTCTAATTGTTTTGTTCTCACTCTTAGGTTACTATGGAGTCCTAAAGGATAGAGAAGGCTGGAGTTTTGCTGGTAGTGGCTTATCACTAAGCATGGTTATCGTCTTGCTATTCAACGGACTTTTCCCACGTGTTATGATTGCTACAAATCCAGCACATAGTATTTTGATTAAAAATGCTGCCAATTCTCAATACACTCTCACAATTATGACGATTGTGGCCTGTATTCTGGTTCCAATTGTGGCAATCTACTTCGTTTGGTCATATTCCCTATTCACTAAGAGAATAAATCCAAGAGAGAATACGGTGAAATATTAATGATAGATAAGCGTTTATTTCGCTTACCGGGAACTAAAAAATTACTCTTAATGCTTGCAGGATTAACTCTCTTGCAAGCATTTGTTATTTTATTCCAAGGTAAGTATTTAGCAGAAGCACTAGTTAATTCGTGGGAACAAAAACCGCTCCAATCAATCATCAAACCGATGATTTTATTTGCAATCGTCTTTATGCTCAGACACATCTTTACCTTGATCAATACCAAAATTGTTGAAGGTTATGCCAGCAAAACTTCCGAGCAGATTCGCTCCCAATTGTTGGAGAAAGTCTACACTTCAGGACCAGAAATGATTTCTGATGTCGGAAGTGGTAACTTAGTCACTTCTTCACTTGATGGAATTGATTTAATTGAGAACTACTTCAAGTTGATTTTTACTAAATTGATGGATATGTGTCTAATTCCACCAGTTTTATTGATCTACATTTATATGCAAAATATCGCTTCAGGAATTACTTTGACCATCATCGTTCCTCTAGTAATCTTATTCATGATTATTTTAGGACTCGCTGCCCAAGCCAAAGCCGATTCACAGTACAAGCAGTATACGATTCTTTCAAATCACTTTTTAGATGCCTTACGTGGTCTTCCAACCTTAAAAATGTTAGGTCTAAGTAAGCGCTATGCTAAAAATATCTATACCGTCAGTGACGAATATCGCCGCCGCACCATGAATACTTTACGAATTGCCATTCTTTCAACCTTTGCCCTCGATTGGCTAACAACCTTAGGAATTGCTATTTTAGCCGTCTTTTTGGGTCTTGGCTTGATCAACAATAGTTTCCCACTCTTCCCCGCCTTGGTAACATTAATTTTGGCGCCGGAATATTTTTTGCCATTACGCAATTTTTCAAACGATTACCATGCCACTTTAAATG
Organism: Companilactobacillus suantsaicola; assembly: GCF_004745525.1. Classification (GTDB taxonomy): domain Bacteria; phylum Bacillota; class Bacilli; order Lactobacillales; family Lactobacillaceae; genus Companilactobacillus; species Companilactobacillus suantsaicola. The sequence goes on from NZ_RKLY01000023.1 coordinate 23,603, forward strand.
GAAAGAATGCTCTCGGTTCAATTTTTGAGATTCTCGACCGACCAACTACGACCAAGGAAAATCAATTGCGTGATTTCAATTGGGATAATAATTCGCAAATAACGATTGATAACCTAAAGTTCTCATACCAGGGAACTGCCCAAAATGAAGTCAGCCTTGATATCGACAGTTTGAAACTCTCCGGCTACCAAAAAATCGGCGTCATCGGCAAATCCGGTTCCGGTAAAACAACTCTGATCAGAACCATTGGCGGTTTTATCAAACCTGATTCAGCTGAGATTGCCATCGACAATCAAAAACTAGACAGTTTCAAGCAAAAAAATTGGCAGAACAAGTTAACTTTCTTACCCCAATCACCCTATTTATTCTCAGCTTCCATTGCTGAAAATATTGCCTTCTACCGACCAGACGCCACGAAAGATCAAATTGAATCCGCCGCTAAATCTGCCGGGTTGTTAGAATTCATCGCCACTTTGAAGGATGGTTTTAATACCAAGATTGGTGAAGGTGGCCGTGGTATTTCCGGTGGTCAGCAACAACGTATCATGCTGGCGCGAGCTTTTCTAGCTGATGACCGACACGTTTTGATTTTTGATGAACCAACTGCTCACCTTGATATTGAAACTGAATATGCCTTAAAACAACCGATGGAAGAGCTTTTCAAGAACCACTTGGTAATCTTTGCGACCCACCGTTTGCACTGGATCAAAGAAATGGATTACGTTATCGTTATGGACAATGGTCAAATTGCTGAACAAGGAACTCCTGAAGAGCTCAGCCGTCATAACGGTGCTTTTGAACAATTAATTACTAATATGCGAGGTGAACAGATGTGAATTTCTTTAAAACTTTTAAACATGATTCCTGGGTTAAACCTTACATAAAACAATATAAGGGACTTCTCATAACGGCGTTATTATTAGGACTCTTTACCTCATTTTGTGCCGCCGCTTTAATGTTTACCTCTGGCTATACGATCGATAAAGCAGCCACTCACCCCGTTAATATTCTCTTGATTTACGTACCCATTTTATTGACTCGTGCGTTTGGTATCGGTCGCCCAGTTTTCAAATATCTCGAACGCCTCAAGAGTCACAACTGGGTTCTACGAGTCACTTCCGATTTGCGGACACGACTCTATAAAACCCTTGAAAGTGATGCAACATTTTTCAATGAGCATCATAAGACCGGTGACATCATGGGATTATTATCTGAAGACATCAGCCATCTCCAAAATCTTTATTTAAGAACTATTTTCCCAGCCGTGATTTCTTATTTACTAACCATCATCGCTTCAATTGCCTTAGGAGTCTTCAACCCGTCCTTTGGTTTCTTCGTCTTTTTACTATTATTCATCGAAGTTTTCCTCGTACCACTGTTCTCAGTTTCCGTTGAAAGCGCCCGCCGTGCCTATCAAAAAGAGGTCAAAAGCGACCTCTACGTTCAACTGACCGATAATATTTTAGGAGTTGACGACTGGATTATTTCTGGTCGAAAATCCGATTTTCAAAATCTGACTTCGCAAAATATTCAAAATCTCGATCAATCAAAGAATAAATCCAAAGCCTTCCGGCGTAACCGTGACTTACTATTACAATTGATCTTCGCGGCAATTGTCGTTTGTTTCTTAATTTTCACCAACTTAACAATGACTAACAATCAAGAACAAGCTAACTTTGTCTCAGCCGTCGTACTAGCCATCTTCCCTCTCTCTGATTCTTTAATTCCTGTCAGTCAGGGCTTCGAAGAATGGCCCTTGTATAAAGACTCGATCAATCGGTTAAACACGCTTAAACCGGTTAAAAACCAGCTTCCTGAGCAAGTTAACTTACCGGCCGCTGACTTTAAGGAACTAAATCTCGAGCATGTGTCATTTGAATACAACACCGACTCACCAATTTTAATCAAAGATTTCTCGCAAACTATCACTCGTGGTGAAAAGTTAGCCTTGCTTGGGCCAAGTGGAATTGGTAAAACAACCATTTTACAGTTGATTCTAGGCGACCTAACGCCAACTAAAGGCCAAATCACTATCAACAATCTTGGTATCGACCAAATTCAAGTCAACCGTGAAAAAATCTTTTCAGTATTAAATCAGAAACCATTCTTGTTCAACACAACCTTAATGAACAATGTCCGTCTAGGAAACGAAAATCGCAGCGATTCTGAGGTCAAAAAAGCCTTAGAACGTGTCGGTTTAAAGAAACTAGTCGAATCATTACCTGATAAATACGAAACCCTCGTTGGAGAAAATGGCTCACGTTTCTCAGGTGGAGAACAAGAAAGAATTGCTTTAGCAAGAATCCTCCTTCAAGATGCTCCAATTGTTTTACTGGATGAACCAACCGTAGGACTCGACCCAATCACCGAAAATGATTTACTAGAAACTATTTTCGAAGTTCTTAAGAACAAGACAATTATTTGGGTAACGCACCATTTACAAGGCGTTAAACACGTTGACAAAGTAGTGTTTATCAACGACGAAAGTATCGAAATGCAAGGTTCACCACAAGAACTATACAAAACCAATCAACATTTCAAAGAACTATATCAAATGGACCAAGGACTTTAGTCGTTATAACGTTACATTTGTGTTCGACTAAATAGTTAATTTCTTTAGTTTGGGTGGTGATTGTACTGCCGTCTTCCGCAACAGCTCTGGGAAATGCTGGAACGCTGTGGGCACAACTTGAAGCCAATTTTTAAGTTCGAAAATTGTCTCCAAGATTGGCCTTTTTGTAAATGCTAAAGCATTAACAAAAATTTCACGGCTGAGCATTTCCCAGAGCTGTTGCTCCAGACTAGATTTCGGTTCTTTGCAGTTATTTCTGTAAATTCTGAATTGAATACAAATCTATTCAGAGGCATCATTGAACTGTTTCATAGCCCGGATTCGTTATAACGCTTAAATATTTTAATTGATTTAATTACTAAAATAAAAAAATAGAGGATATTACTAATACTGCAAGATTCTGCAATATAGTAATATCCTCTTTCTTTATTCCTTAGTTCTTACTTTGACGTACGAGACACAATAGCCTAACAAAATACCCAGCCCAAAATCAGAACAGAATTAGTATACCTAAATGAATGGAAAGCAAATAACCAATAAGTGTGAAATTCAGTCCGGAATAGCAAAGCCGATTTGGCTCAGTGGTGAAATTTCTCTTAACGCTTTAGCGTTTAGTGAAAGGCCGAGCTTGGAAATGCCGCGTACTTTGCGGTAGTTTCAAGTCGTGCCCACCACGTTCCAGCCAAAATCGGCTTTGCTATGGAGGACGGCATACTTCCACATCCCCCCAAAAAAACAATTAGAATCCCATCGTTACACCGTTGATTATTCCTATTGGACTGTCTTTTAATGACCGTGACATTACTTCTAGTTGATTGATTATGTCATTTTGCTCTTTTGTAAAATGATACTCGTTAGCGAAGGCTAAGTTTCGTAGATACCAATTCAAATTGCGAATTGCTTCGGGAATTTGCTTTTGTTGTTGACTAACTTTCTCGGATTTATTGATAACCGCATAGGCTGTCAAAATCTCTTTTTTGATTGCATCATTGTCTTGTACTGAAGTATTCAACCGGTTTAAAAGTTGATTGACTTTCTTAACTTCTTGAAGCTTTTTCTCTTCACTCATAATTTCCTCCTTAACAAGAAATTACTTGATTCGATCGATCAAATTCTTAACTAAAGCTTTTAAAACTTTTTGATTGTGGCTCTTAGGTAACTTCTCAATTTCACTCACAGCCCGATTCGTATAACTGTGGGCAATTTCTTTAGCTTGATTGAGATATCCATTGTCAACGACGATATTTGTTGCCTTTTTGTCATCTTCACTAGTTAGTTTATCTTTTGATAAAACTTCGATCAATTGTTCGTTTCCTGCTTCTAATCCTAGAATATATGGTAACGAATATACGCCATTTTTTAAATCTTCATGAGCAGGTTTGCCAATTTGTCCAGAATTACTGAAGTCTAAAACATCATCAATAATTTGAAAAGCCATTCCGATATCATGGCCGATTCCCTTGCAACGATCGATCAAATTTTGGTCGCCGTCACTAACTATGGCCCCCATTGCGGCACTTAGACTGAACAATTCGGCCGTTTTACCAGAGATTTCCGTAAGATACATTTCAGTCGTGGCTTTGACATTGAAATTGATCAACATCTGGTCTAATTCACCGACGAGAATTTTTTTCATACTGAGGGCGTTGCGTAAAATATCAACGTTGGAATGTAAATTGCGTGATATCAATTCAAAATAGAGCGTAAACAAATAATCTCCGGCATAAATGGCGTTACGGCGACCGTACTTCGTATGAATGGTTGGTTGGGAGCGGCGCATTGGTGAGTCATCGATCACATCATCGTGAATCAAAGTAGCGACGTGTAGTACTTCCAGTGATGCTGCTAGCGGAATTAAATCTTTGGTTGGCAATTTTTTCTTACCGAAGTCACTAAATAGTAAGAAAAAGGCGGGACGCAACATCTTGCCTCCTGAGGTCAAATCTCGAATCATCCCCGTTATTTCGAGATTATTAATATTCACTGCCTGATGAATATATTCTGTCGTTAAATCCAACTGTTCCCCTAATTGGGGATACTTTTTCCAAATTGAGTTTGCCATAAAATATATCTTACCCCTGTATCGCTTTGTTGTACTGCAAAATAATTCTATAATAGAACTTATCAAATTAGAACCTATCAAAACCAAAGGATGGTCAACGTGAAACCTTCAGTATTTTTTGAATTAGTCGAAATTAAAGCTAAAACTGCTAGTGTCTTTCCATTTCTAATGGGAACGTTGTATTCATATTATCACTGGCACTCTATTAACGCTCTTGATTTGATTTTATTTTTTATCGCTATGTTTTTATTCAATATGGCCGTTGATATCAACGACAATTACTGGGATTACAAAAACGCCACTGGAGACGATTTTCGTCAGAAAACTAATGTCATCGGCGTTCACAAGCTTAATATCCACTTAGTCGGTTGGCTCGACTTTTCTTTTACCGTTATAGCGGCTATCATCGGACTATTTATCGTCTATCGAACCGGCTTGCCACTGCTCTTTTTAGGGTTATTCTCGTTTGCTGTCGGTTTTTGTTACGCCGGAGGTCCTTGGCCAATCAACCGTGGTCCTTTAGGAGAATTTTTCTCCGGTTTCACGATGGGATACGTTATTTATCTAATTGCAATTTATATCAACGTCGTCCACACACCTGAAGTGATTTTGAATTTTAAATTTTATGGTGATGCCTTATTGTCATCCCTACTGACAGTTTTCGCCATTTCCAATTTATTATTAGCAAACAACATTGCCGATCAAGAAGAAGATATTGGTCTAGGCAGAAAAACGCTAGTCTATTATCTTGGTAAAGACAATTCAATTTTTATCTTGAAATCTCTCTACGTACTGGGATATCTAGCTCTGACTTGTTCCGTTATTTTAGGATTACTTCCAAAGTTGATGCTGTTGACCTTCTTGATTACACCAATTGTATATAAAAATGCCAAAGCATTCAGCGCTAATCCGATCAAGAAGAAAACTTTCCCCTTAATCATCAAAAATCTCTTGCTGATCACTTTGACAGAAACAGTCACCTTTATTTTAGGCGTGTTATTTAATTTTTAATTTAAGTATTGCGCAAAATCATAAGTATCTTGGGCAATCATTAATTCTTCGTTAGTTGGAATCGTGTAGGCGGCCACTTTTGAGTCATCAGTTGTGATCTTGATCTCGCCACCGCGTTGTTCATTTTTCTCGTGGTCAATCTTCAAGCCCATGTATTCGAGTCCACTCAAGATGTCCTCACGTACAGGAGCTGAATTTTCACCAACACCAGCTGTGAAAGCCAACACGTCCAAGCCACCCATTTCGGCAGTGTATGAACCGATGAATTTCAAAATGCGGTTACGATACATTTCCAAAGCTAATTTGGCACGTGAATTAGTGTCCTCGACAGCTTCGATATCACGCATATCTGGGGAAACACCTGAAATTCCTAATAGTCCAGACTTGTGATTCAAAATGTCGATCATTTCTTGAATATCGGTAATACCTAATTTTTCCATTAAGAACGGCAAAACTGAGAAATCAATGTCACCACTTCTAGAACTCATCATGATCCCTGCTAGTGGCGTGAATCCCATTGAGATATCAAAGGCTTTACCGTTTTTTATTGCGCTGATCGAAGCCCCTGATCCTAAGTGCAAGACAATAATATTCTTATCCTTGATACCACCGTCGACGATATCTTCTAGACGTTGGGCGATATATCTGTGACTAGTTCCGTGAGCCCCATAACGACGGACGTGATACTTCTTATAGTCTTCCATATCGATACTGTAGAGATAGTTTGTTTCCGGAATATCAACGAAGAAGGAAGTGTCAAAGACTGCAACTTGAATGGCCTTTGGAACTAATTTTTTAAAGACGTTGATATAATAAGCTTCAATTTTATTGTGAAGTGGTGCATATTCTGCCAATTGCTCAATTTTTTTCAAGTTCGCACTATTGACGATTTCTGACTTTTTGAACTCTTCACCACCGGCAACGACACGATGACCGAAGGCGACAATATCTTCAAATCTTTCAATGATTCCCATATCTTTTAGTGCATCCAGGATAGACAAAACGGCGACATCATTGGATTCAATGGCTTCCTCACGTTCAATCTTTTGACCATTGTACTTTAATTTAAAGACAGCTTTGGGACTACCTAAACGGTCGATCATCCCTGAAGCAATTGTTGTTTTGGCAGGCATTTCAAAAAGTTTCCATTTCAAAGTTGAACTACCTGCATTTATAGCCATAATCTTCATACAAAAACTCTCCTTTTTTGGTCTAAGTTTTCTCTACAAATAGCTTTATATCAAACTTTACACCGATATAAAAAAATGCTACTCTTTAGTAACTATTATAAGTCTTTTTATGGGGGAATCCATTCGTGAAATTTTTAGACATGCTACGCAAAATTGATGAGAAGCCAGAGCCTAGTAAAGCGGTTCCAAATTCTCCTAAAAAAAATCAAGAACCTACACCTACTTCACAAGCTCAAACAACCGAAGTGGCTGAAAAACCCGCTGAGGAAGAACAACTTCCAATGTCTGTTCATGATAAACGCGTAAAAATTGAAGAACAAATGAACGATTTATCGCATCAATATGCTCAATTGAGAAATGACCTCAAAACGAATCTTTTCACAGAAAAAGACGATTTTGAAACTAAGAAAGAAACCTTAGATAATTATCTTGAAACCTTAAAACGCGATGAGTCTGAATCAACTGAAAAACTTGCTGATACTAAAGCTCAAAATGACGATGCTGCTAAAGAACAACTAGCTCATGTTAAAGCCGATCGTAAGGATCTAGAGGCAAAACTTGCTGACTTACAAGACCGACTAAAAGATTTGAATTCCGACATCAACGCCAGAACAGCCCACTTAGAATCACTTCAAACTAACTTGGCTAAGAACGAACAATCTGAATCTGACATGTCAACTTCGATCAAAGAAGAAAAAGACTTACAAAAGATGCTCGTCTTGATGGAAGAACAAAAGAATTCTATCAACACCCTCTATGATCAAAGAAAAGACCTCAAGACTCAAATTAATTCCGCCCAAGAAAATATCGCAAATCTAAATAGTAATGCTGACGAACTTAATAGTAATATTAGTGACGTCAACAAGCAAATCGAAGATTTAGTTAAAAAAGACAAAGATATCAACGACAAGATGAAGAGTGATCACAATTATCGTATTGAAACTATCGCTGGCCTTGAACGACACTTACAAAGTTTGGATGAGGAACACAAGAAAATTGATGGTGAACTAAGTGAAGTTAATAACAACATCGACTACATCACTAAGTATATCAAAGATGTTTTCCATTCTGCATACTTAGTTCGTGATGTTTATCTCGATAAGGAAAAACAATATTTTGTAGCAGCCGATAAATTCGATTCTAACGCTGATCAAAACGATTTATTCGGTATGGTCAATTATTTAGAGACTAAATTGCAAAAACCAGTAACAATTGTTTCAACTTTCTATAACAATCATCTTCACGATTGCTTGGATCAAAAAGCTAAAAACTTGAAGATTGCCATTCCAAATGTTGTTAACTTATTTGAACAACTCCAAGTCAGCCCTAATCCAACTGATAAAAAAGTAGCTATCCCCGAAAATCAAGATTGGGTAACTAGAACTGATGTTGAATCACAAGACACTTTCATCTACGACCAAAAACAAACACTTCTAATGACGGTTGAATATTTCGACAAAAAAATTGACCGTATCAACTATTACAAGAACGATCAAATCGTCAAAACTAATATTTATAACGGTGACGGTCAACTATCTTCAATGCAGAAATTCAATCAGGATAAGCAATTGACTGAACAAAGTTTCTATCGCACTGATGGTTCAATTGTTTTAACTATTATTTTTGATAAAAATAATGCTATTAGCTATCAATTATTTGATAAAAACGGACTTTTGGAGCATGATTTCAATGAGAAGTCAGAACTGATCACTTGGTGGCTCAAGAGCATCTCACCCGATACAGAAAACGCTGTTTTTGTAGGTAATAATTCTGATTTGTTATACCAACTAATCACAAGCGTGAATAGTATTTCGAGTGATAACACCATTCTTCTTTTACAAAATGTAGCTAAGAGAATCGATGATGTGATAACCTTATTGGATAAGTTATCTGAAGTTCACGACATCTTTGTGCAATCTGAGGATGATTTGCATGCGATTGAAAATAAAACTAACCGTGACATCAGTGTCAGTGTCATCAACACCTTAAGTGACGGTACTTTATCACTACCTGTATCACTGAAAATTTAATATTGGGGGGCTGTATGATGTGGCAGAGTCTCTCATTTGAACTCTAAAAAACCAAATTCATACTAATGAGTTTGATTTTTTTTTGGTCACATCTTCAATCTTGCGAAAGTGGAAGAAATTATGAAAACTATATCTGTTATCGTTCCGTGTTTTAACGAACAAGAATCTATCAATATTTATTACGACGCCATGACAAAAGTCAAAGAGGCTGCCAACAAATTCAAATTTGAATACTGGTTCATCGACGATGGTTCTAAGGACAAAACGTATTCGATCCTAAAGGACTTGCAAAAAACGCACAGTGACGAAGTCCATTTCATCTCCTTCTCAAGAAACTTCGGTAAAGAGGCTGCTCTATACGCTGGATTAAACGAAGTTACTGGTGACTATATCGCCGTTATGGATGTCGACTTACAAGATCCACCCGAGATGTTGCCAGAAATGTTTGATCTATTAGAAGCTAAAGAATATGACTGTGTCGGAACTGCCCGTATGGATCGTGAAGGTGAAAACAAAATCATCTCCTTCTTCTCCGACAGTTTTTACAAATTGATCAATAAAATGTCGCAAACCAAAATCATCCCCGGCGCCCGTGATTACCGCTTAATGACTAGACAAATGGTTGAAGCCATCAAATCAATGACCGAGTACAACCGTTTTTCCAAGGGAATCTTCAGTTGGGTCGGCTTTAAAACTAAATATTTACCATACAAGAACCGTGAAAGAGTCGCTGGTAAAACATCCTGGAACTTCTGGAAACTGTTGAAATACGCCGTAACCGGCATCGTCGACTTCTCAGAAGGCCCATTAATGTTCGCCACTTGGATGGGAACTATCTTCTCAATCACCTCAGTGTTCGCAATTATTGCCATCATCATCAGAAAAATAGTTAATCCCCTAAGCAGCGTCAACGGCTGGGCCTCAATTGTTTCGATAATCTTGTTAATTGGTGGAATACAGTTGTTAAGTATCGGAATATTAGGTGAATATATCGGGAAGATTTTCTTAGAAGTTAAGAAGAGACCGATTTATATTGTTAAGGACAAAAAATAGAGAGCGTGGAACAGGGGCGGTCAGCTACCGGAGGATAACGTAATTTCACGAATTGCACGTCGAACTTTACGGGCGATTTGGGAAATTTTGTTATCTCGGAGGGAGTTGCCCCTGTGGAACGCGTTTTGACTATATCGCATAGAACCATGGTTATAAAAAAATTATAGCTATAAAAAACCACACCAAAAAAGCAGAGAATTCCCCAATCCAGAATCCTCTGCTTTTTCATTTCCACCATTTCCAATCATTATCACATGATAAACCATATACTATAAGATATAATATAATATACAGGAATAGATTAAGGGACGGATAAAACTATGAATGTACGTGATCGTCAAGCTGAAAACACCAAGAATGCAATTTTAAAGGTGGCAGCTGAAATGTTTTTATCACAAGGTTACCAGGCAACTTCTACTCGTAAGATTGCCCAAGAGTTGAACATTACACAACCGAATATGTATCACTATTATAAAAACAAAAAAGTCCTCTATATGAAGGCTATCGAGTACGTCGTTAACGGTTTGAGTGAGAAATTGCTAGCGGAGTATAACGACAAAAAAGATTTACCGTTTGAAGAACTACTTACTTCAATGTCGAAGTTCATGATTGAGAATTTCCGCATCAATTATTTCGTGATGCAAAATGACATCGACACCTTCTTTACCCCTGAGGAAAAAACAGAACTCAGCAAAAATTGGGATGGTGGATATTACAAAGTTTTATTCAATATATTTCAATCTCACAAGAGTGATTTGCGTTCTGACTTGGCAATCCCCGTTCAAGTTGGAACATATTTAACAATGTTGCTGCCTTACATTGAACACAATGATGCCAAAAGGAAGCGTAATATTGCTAACTTAGCTACGGTTATCAATATTTTCATCAATGGCATCAAAAAAGAATAGGAGCAAATATGGAATTTATAACCCTTCTCGCATTGATGTTATTTCTAACACTAGTTGTGAGCCACATTTTTAACCGACTCAACTTACCTGCTGTCATTGGACAACTGATCTTGGGGGTCATTCTAGGGAAAGGTGTCTTAAACATCGTCAAACCTAGCAGTGAGGTCGACCTCTTTTCGGAAATTGGTGTCGTCTTATTAATGTTTCTAGCTGGTCTAGAAAGTGATTTAAAACTACTAAAGAAACATTTATTACCAAGTATTAATGTCGCAATTTTTGGGGTAATTCTCCCCGTCGCCTTATCACTAGCAACTGCCTTAATTTTTGGTATTAACTTAAAGGAAAGTGTCTTCATGGCAGTTGTCTTCGCCGCTACTTCAGTTTCCATTTCTGTTGAAGTTTTGAAGAGTCTCAACTACCTTTCAAGTTCGTCTGGGACGGTCATTTTAGGAGCCGCTGTCGTTGATGATATTTTGGCCATCTCTATTTTGAGTGTCATGTCTGGAACTTTAACAGGAGATTTTTCTGCCAAAAAATTATTGTTGCTACTAGCCATGTGGATCGGCTTTGGAATTTTAATCCTCGTCCTTCACAAATGGATCATTCCTGAACTAATGCACCTATCCAAATACGTTGAAGCTACTCATGCAACGACGATATTTGCTTTAGTAATTTGTTTTGTGACGGCTTATGTCGCTGATGTAGTTCAATTAGATGCCGTCTTAGGTGCCTTCGTGGCCGGAATTGCAGTGTCTAATTCAAGCTACTATGATGAAAAAGTTAATAGTAATATCGAAACGATCGGTTATGGAATCTTTATTCCAGTATTCTTCATCAGTATTGGTTTAAACCTCGAATTCAGCAGTTTCCTTCGTGACTTCTGGTTAATTGCCATCTTTACCATCACCGGAATCGTCGGAAAATTGATTGGGGCCGGCTTCGGTGCTCGAATTTCTGGTTTTGGTAAAAAAGATTCCTATGTCATTGGTGCGGGGATGATTTCTCGTGGTGAAATGGCTTTGATCATTGCCCAAATTGGTTTTAGTGCCAAATTGTTATCGGAAGAATACTATTCAGCCGTGATCATCAGTGTCATTTTAATTACGATCATCGCACCATTTATTCTCAAGAGCTCAATTAATAAGAATCCGCTATAGCTTATAGTTACCACTAAATCAAAGCACGCGATATAATGATAACGTAAACATTTTTTATTTAGAAAATAGAAGGGGAAGGTTATTATGGCACATATTTTAGTACTAGGTGCTGGTTACGGTGGCTTGAGAGCTGCTCGTGATTTAGCAAAAAGCACTCCAGCAGGAACACAAATTGATTTGATCGACAAAAATGATCGACACGTTGAAAAAACTGCTCTACATACTATCGCAGCAGGAACTAACCGAGCTGAGGCAGTAAGTTTTGAAATTCGTTCAGTTTTACCTTCAAATGTTAACTTTATCAAGGCAAATGTCTCTTCGCTTGATTTAGACAACAAAACGGTTAAATTCTCAGACCACGAGGATATCAAATACGACTACATCGTTGTTTCTTTAGGCTTCCGTTCTGAAGACTTCGGTCTAGAAGGTGCCAGCAAAAACGCCTTGATCCTTCAAGATCTTGAATCAGCTGAAAATATTTACAAGAAGATCAACGAAAATATCGCAAATTATAAGAACTCACAAGATCCTAAGGACTTATCTATCATCGTTTGCGGTGCCGGTTTCACTGGTGTTGAAATCCTTGGTGAATTAGTTGATACTGTAAAAATTTTAAAAGCTAAATACGATGTTCCTGAAATCAAAGTAACTTGCCTCGAAATGGCAACGAGAATCCTACCAATGTTCGATGAGAACTTGGCAAGCTATGCTGTTGACTATTTGGATAAGAATGGCATTAAATTGCTTACAGGAGCTAAGATTAAGAAAATCGAAAAGGACTCCGTTATCTATATGGACGGCGACACTGAAAAGAGTGTTGGCGGAAGCACAATCATCTGGACCGTTGGTGTCAGTGGTAGTGACGTCATCAAAGATTCTGGAATCGATGCCAGAAGAAACCGTGTCATGACAACCGAATTCTTAAATCTAGAAGCACATCCAGAAGCTTACTTCATCGGAGACGACTCAGCCATTATCCCAAAGGGTGAAGAACGCCCATATCCAACAACTGGCCAATTAGCTACAGCCGAAGGATCAGGAGCTGCCTTCAACATCGCCGCTGCATTAAACGGCAAAGATTTGAAACCATTCGTTTACAAGTCAATGGGTACCGTCGCTTCATTAGGACAAAACCACGGAATCGCTGAAATCACAAGTAAGAACCTCAAGTTCAAAGGAACATTTGCTTCATTGTTGAAGCATCTTTCAGCTGATAGAGGAATTATGGAAATTGGTGGAATTAAGACTGCTATTAAGAAAGGTACTATCTAAATAGAGCGTGGAAGCCAACGGTCAGGAGTCAGCAGATAGCCTAGTTTCACGAATTGCCCGCCGATTTTGCGGGCGATTTGGGAAACGTAGCTATATGTTGACTCCTGTTGGCTGGAACGCGTTTTGGCTATATTGCATAGAACCATGGTTCCAATCAAAAAGAACAAACAAATATAAATATCAAACAAAAAACAACCACTTCAGTTCCCAAAAGAAGCCAGGTTGTTTTTTTATTCCCCAAAATCCCCAACAAAGCACCCAATAATTGCTTTATAAAAATCCAAATAATATACTAACCCTGAACAACACCAAGGGGTGACAATCATGGCAATCAATAAAAATCAAATTTGCACGATTTGCGGCAACCGCTTCACCATCACTGAAGGATTATTTCTTCGCGACCTCAGTGATGTTTTAAAGTCCAAAATTAAAGAAACTAATCAATACGTCAAACCATCCTCGTTCATTTGCTTAAAGGATTTACAAAAACTCAGAATTTCAAATATGCAAAAAATCATCGATCAAGATTTAGAAATTGATCACCAAATGAGTGACAAACTCAAAAAAGAACTGGAAAAAGATACTTACGTCATTAAGAATATCAACGATACCGTTTATGGCAAAAGAACTCGTGGTCAAAAGATGGCTGACGCTGTGGCTAAATTTGGCGGTAGTTGGGGCTTTATTATCGTCTTCACCGTTGTTTTAGTCGGTTGGATGGCAATCAATGTGCTTCATTTATTTGGGATGCATTTTGATCCCTATCCTTTCATCTTACTGAACTTATTTCTCAGTTGTGTAGCCGCAATTCAAGCACCAATTATCATGATGAGTCAGAATCGCCAAGCTGATCGTGACCGTTTCGATTCTGAAAATGATTATCGGACCAATACTAAATCAGAAATGGAAATTAGAATTCTGCATGAAAAACTCGACCAACTAAATGAAGTCCAATGGCCCCATATTTTGGACATTCAAAAAATGCAAATCGAGGTTCTCAGTGAAATTGAAAATGAAATTCAATCTTTGAAAGCTGAAAATGAGCCAAAAAGAGAACGTAATACTAGACATCCGCACAAAAAATAAGAAAATGGAATAGAACTTTTCCAACAATAAAACAGTGGGCCAAGATAATCGTACTTTGATTACCTTGGTCCACTTGTTTTATATCCTAAATTTATTTTATTGTGTGCGTGACACCTATGTTTCCTCTAAATAGTTTTTTCAAAACCGTCACGATGATTGTAGCTAAAATCGATACAAAAATTATTGTGAAGATCACGCCTAATAGCTGCAAGCCTAATTGTTTGAAGCCACCGCCGTACAACAAACCATTCGTTATAACGTTACTATTGACTGACTTTGTAGCGAACAATCCTACTGCAATTGAACCAACAATGCCGCTGACACCGTGACAGCCAAAAATATCTAAATAATCATTTAGATGTAATTTGTATTTCAAATAATTCATAAAATAAAAACTCGCTATTGCAGAAATTATACCGATGATGAAACTACCAAAAACTGTCACATAACCTGTGCCCGGTGTTATTCCAACTAATCCACAAATACTGCCGGTACAGATGCCGCTGACGGTGACTTGAGATTTATAGATATTTTCCAAAACTATCCAAGTAACTAAAGCCGAACATGCGGCAACGGTCGTAGTAAAGAAAGCATTGATAGCTTGCATATTTAACTTTAAAGCACTGCCGGCATTGAACCCGTACCAGCCGATCCACAAGAGCACCGTCCCAAATAAGATCCACATTGAGTTACCTTTGGCCGCCTCATTATTGTATTGATACGGTTTTCGTAAAGTAATGGCTAAAATCATCGCTGTAATACCAGCATCAATATGGATCACTGTTCCTCCGGCAAAGTCCAGTACACCTAACTTAGCCAAAAAACCACTGGTTGACCAGACGATATGTGCCAACGGATAGTAGATCAACAATGACCAGCAAATTACAAACAAAACAATGAATCTGATCCTAGCTCGACTAGCGACTGCTCCTAAGAAAAGCGCTGGCGTGAGAATCGCAAACATCATTTGAAAGAGTAAGTACACACTTGTCGGCAAACCTGTCGTGCCATAAGTAGACGATAAGTCTAGTCCCGACAAGAAGAGATGTTGAAAGTTACCGATAATTCCTAAAATATTACCTTCAAAGGCAGCCGAGAAACCTACTGCGACCCAGAGTAGACCAGCAATTCCAAACATTAAAAAGCTGTTGAACAGAATTCGATTGACGTCTCTTTGAGGGACAAATCCGCTATAAAAAACGGCAATTCCTGGCACCATTATCCAGACCAATATTATTGAAAGAATCATAAAGCTTAAGTTCATAATTATCACATTCTTTTTTTGATAGTTAAAACAAGCCCTCACAAGCGTTTCAAGTATCCCTCTATATTGACCCGTATTTTATTACAATTCTTTTTCTATGTATACCAATTCAACTTGTGCCAGAGAGCGTTAAAATGTCAGTTTTTTATTCGAACAATTATAATGGAGTCGCATTCTAAAAGAATGAAATATTTATATTTTAAGGAGTTTGTCATGGAAAAGAGAAAATCATCAATATCTTTATTAGGTATGTTGATCACCCTTGGAATCGTTTATGGCGATATCGGGACTTCCCCGCTTTATGTTATGAACTCGATTATCGGTAACGCCGGTACAATGGCAGACGCTAAACCTGAATATATTCTCGGTAGCGTTTCATTGATTTTCTGGACTTTAATGTTGATCACTACTATTAAGTACGTTCTGATTGCCATGAAAGCCGATAACAATTCCGAAGGGGGAATCTTTGCCCTATATGCCTTAGTCCGTTCTCAAGGTAAATGGTTGATCATTCCTGCTCTAATCGGTGGCTCCGCTCTTCTAGCAGATGGAACACTTACTCCAGCCGTAACGGTTACTTCAGCGATTGAAGGAATCAAAGGCCAACAATTTGGTAATTTCATTTTTTCCAATCACCAATCAGTCGTTTTGATCATCGTAACGGTAATTCTTTTATCAATTTTTATCATTCAAAAATTTGGAACTGAACGGATCGGTCGCTCTTTTGGCCCGATTATGCTCGTTTGGTTCAGCTTTATTGGTATTGCCGGACTATTTAATCTCGTCGGTAACTTTGAGGTTTTAAAAGCTCTATCACCAATCTATGCCATCAAAGTTTTATTCAGCCCGGTCAATAAGGTTGGTATTTTCATTTTAGGTAGTGTCTTCTTAGCAACGACCGGTGCCGAAGCACTGTATTCTGACATGGGTCAAGTTGGCAAGCACAACATTTATTTTACCTGGCCATTTGTTTACACCATGCTGATGCTCAACTACTTCGGCCAAGCTGCTTGGGTGATTTCCAACTATCAAAACAGCCAGTACAACAAGCTTTCTGGAATTAATCCTTTTTACGAAATGTTACCTAGTGACTTCAAAATTTTTGCCATCGTTATAGCGACACTAGCAGCTATCATTGCTTCTCAAGCCTTAATAACCGGCTCGTACACTCTAGTTCAAGAAGCGATTGGTTTAAAAATTTTACCTCGGTTAAGAGTTAAATTCCCTGGTAAATTTGAAAGCCAATTGTACATTGAATCAGTCAACTGGATTCTTTGCACGATCACCGTCAGTATCGTCTGGATCTTCGGTTCTTCAGAACATATGGAAGCAGCCTATGGACTCGCTATAACGCTAACGATGCTAATGACTACTATCCTATTACATCAATTCCTGCTCATGAAAAAGCACCGTCTCTTCGCTAATATTTTCATGGTATTCTTCCTAGCATTGGAAGGATTATTTCTAATTTCCAGTCTGGTAAAATTCGTTCATGGTGGCTATATCACCGTTATAATCACGCTAGCCATTTTAGCCGTCATGGTGATCTGGTTCTTCGGTAACAAGCGGCGTGATGCTTACTTATCAGAAAGTGAGAATGTTTGTCTACTCGACTACATCCCTCAACTGGAGAAATTAAGTAAGGATCCTGGATTCCCAACATACGCGACTAATTTAGTTTACATGATCAAATTAGGTAAGGATTACACGATTAAACGTTCCATCATCTATTCAATTTTGGATCAAGCACCTAAACGGGCTAAGGTCTACTGGTTCATAACGGTCAATCAGACAAGTGCCCCTTATGAATGTAACTACACGATCGATATGATGCACACGAGAAACGTCGTCAACGTGCAGTTAAACCTTGGATTTAAGAAGTCGCAACACGTTAATATTTACATTCGGCAAATTATCAATGATTTGATCAAAAAGCACATTATTGATGATCAAACACCAACTTATTCGATGGTTTCTAACCGTCACGTCGGCTCCTTCAAATTCATTATTCAAAATCAACAATTCCAGGATTTGGGAGCGCAAGAACACATGAATGGCTTAGATCGATTATTGATTGGCGGTCGATTATTGCTCCAAAATATTACTATTTCACCATCCCTTTGGTACGGTTTGGAATTTAGTGATGTTGTTGAAGAAAAAGTTCCCCTATTCTTAGGTACACAAACTGATGAGTATTTGGCGGAAAAAGAAATCAAAAATAACGTTAAATAAAAAAAGCTTCCCGAACGGGAAGCTTTTTTTATTTGACAATTTCAGCACCAAGACAATTTTTGAAGTGCTCCAAAGCCCATTTGTGACTGGCTTGATTAAATGAAGCTACGCCAGCTTCATGAATTACCAGTTTATAGTTCAAATTGTACGCATCAACAGCGGTATGCAAAACGCAAATATCCGTACAGACACCGACTAAGTGTAACGTATCGATTTTTCTTTCTCGAAGACGCAAGTCTAAATCAGTCCCGGCAAAAGCGCTATAACGGGTCTTATCGAACAGTTTCACCTGTTCATTGTCGTCGTGACTATCGAACCAGTCTTTGACACCGCCAAATAGTTCACGACCCCAAGTTCCTCGAACGTTATGGGTCGGGAAAAGTTTGGTTTCAGGATGATACTTGTCACCGGCTTTGTGAACATCAGTTGGGAACCAAACCCAATCGCCGTTTTGATACATATCCTCAGCTAAATTAAAAATCCTCGATTCAATCTTTTGACCCGGTGCTCCACAAGTTAAAGCACCATTATCTGCTACAAAATCGTTCGTGTAATCAATAACCAATAAAGCTTGATGTGAAGGCATTTTTTAATCCTACTTTCTGCTGCATATTTGTTATACATCGATTATTCAAAATCTGGTCTGGTAAGTCAATTTATTCGCTTACTTTGGAACTTTCACATTTATTTTTCTGCTAATATGAAAGCGTATAACACTAAGGGAGGCTTCATAATGAGTGATCGAAATAAAAAATATAATATTGGTACCAATTCAATTCTGAGCGTGAAAGGTGTTTCGATTGATTAGTTTTAGAAGTAAATCTTTTCAAACACCAAGCAGTGGTTTTTATTTTCTCCTTCATCCCAAACAAACCTAAAAAAATCTGCTATAATTTCCCTAATCCTAGGAGGTTAAACATGCAAAAAAGATATCGAGAATCACTTCCAAAAATCCCACTAATAATCTCAATCGTTGGCGTGATAATTTTTGCTGCCCTGTTTTCCTTCCTCACTTTGAGAACGCCAACCCCGTCAACGACACCCACGTATCCCAAAATCAAAAAAGAACTCACTCAACAATTCAACAGCAACGGCAAAGTCGCTACGGTCAAAGAGGATCGCAACATTAACGACAAAACCAGCAAGAAATCACATACTGTGATCATAGTAGTATTAACTGACAAACAGACTCAAAAATATATCAAAACTACTTATGAAGCTGTTCAAAATGACAACGCCACTACCGACCAAAAACTGTACATCCGCTCGATTCAAAACATCATCCAGAAATCTGCTAAGAAACTCGACAATAATTACGATGTCATCCAATTTGTCTACAAGGACAACAAATCTTACATCCCTGTTGCTAGTTCCCAAAAGAACAAAAATTTAATTCCACTCGTGAAGACAAAATAAAGAGTTTGGGACAAAAGTCCTAGATGACAAAAATAAGGTCCAGAAATCCTAATGATTTCTGGACCTTATTTCTATATACTAGTAAAGAAACGTCTTCAGTCGTTTCACCGCCAAGTA
>NZ_RKLY01000024.1 GCF_004745525.1 Companilactobacillus suantsaicola
TTAAGTTTCATTGTTTTATCAGATATTGGCGTTTGGAAGCAAGTCGCTGAAGGTAAAATTCCTGGGGCAAAATTTTTATACCAAGAACAACGAGAAGCTTTTGCGGAAATCACCAAATATTCCGACTTTCCATATTTCACGACGAATATTTCTAAAATTGATGATACTGGTTTCACCGATCATGACCAAGTTAACGTTCCAATCAAAGACGATGCCGCCAAGATGGACTTTTATGCGGCTTATTTAAAATCGAGTAAAAAACTCATCGCACCAACTCTCAAAAAGATGTCACAAGCTTGGCAAGAATTTTTAAACTAAAAAACACTAGATAATCTGAAAAATGATCATCTAGTGTTTTTTTAATTATTTGCTAGTTTTGTTTCTGGAACAATTCTCATCTGTATTTCCAAACCGAGTCCATGAGCATAGCGATTTAAAGTTGTTAATGAAGGTGTTGACTCCATTCTTTCAATTTTTGCCAGTTGGGGTTGTTTCATACCAATTTTATCTGCCAAATCTTTTTGACTAATTCCTCTTTTTAGACGTTCAGCTTGCAAATAGCTTAGGGTATCAATAACCGTTAATTCATCCTCTGGGATAGAAGTAATTGTACTTTTAAAATCTTTCCATGTTGTCATATTATCTTCCCTTTCTATTGTGTTCTTTAGCTGAACGCTCTTGTTTCACTCTCTAACTGAAACGAGTTGCACAAGAGCAACTCCCTACAAGATAGCAAAACTTCCCAAACCGCCCGCAAAGTGCGCGAGCAATTCGTGAAGTTTCGCTATCCTCCGGGAGCTGAGCGCTCTTGTTCCACTCTCTAATCATTAGCATGAACATCAAAAGCATTCAACAACATATCTTCAACACCATCAGCATCTGGATTGTACATACCTTTACCATTACGGTCCAAGGCTCTGATTGCATCCATTTCATCAGATGTTAATTCAAAATCAAAGATATCTTTGTTTGATTTGATGCGTGATTCGTGAACTGACTTAGGAAAGACGATGACTCCCTCTTGATGTTCGAAACGAAGAATAATTTGTCCAACGTCTTTGCCATATTTCTTAGCTAAATCATTCAACAATGGTTCGGAAAACAACTCTTTACTACCTTGACCTAGTGGGCCCCAGGCTTCTAGTGTGACGTGTGCTTGAGCCATAATTTGACGCAATTCTTTTTGTTGAAAATATGGGTCAAACTCGACTTGGTTGACACTTGGCATTGTCGCAAACTTAGGAACAAACTTGTTCCAAATCTTAGGCGTCATGTTGGAAACCCCGATTGAACAAATCTTGCCGGCCTTTTTAGCTTCTTCCATTGCCTTCCAAGCTTCGTCAACTTTGCCGTATGGTTGGTGAATTAAGTAAAGATCCATGTAGTCTAAACCTAATTTTTTCAGTGAAAGGTCGATAGCTTTTTTGGCATCTTCATAAGCATAATCTTGGAGCCACATTTTAGAAGTTACCCAGATTTGATCACGGGGGATACCACTGTCCTTGATAGCCTTACCGACTTCTTGTTCGTTGAAGTATGCGACCGCCGTATCGATGTGACGGTAGCCTAATTTTAAAGCATCGCTGACTACCTGATAAGTTGTGCCGTCAGCGGGAATTTGGAAAACGCCGAAACCAAATGATGGGATATTCGTGCCGTCGTTTAATTTGAATGTTGGAATTGTCATGTAATTACCTCTATCTCTTAATTGATGACTTTAGTATAAAGCCATCTATCGGATAAAAAAATTACTAAAATGGTATGGCAGTATACCCATCACGCATACTATTTTTCTTCAAACACGGTTAATAACTCATCAGCCTGTTTTTGAGTAATGACTTTTTCACTAACTTTAAATTGTATCAGTGCTTTGACGATTGTCTTTTCTCTGACCATACTTGCATCAAAGGAATCCGCAATCATTTGCCAAGTCTCTACCGACCAATTCTTTGGTATTTCCAAGGTTCGTGAATAAATCCTAGTTTCAAGTGAAACAACTAGTGCAATAGCATCGATAGCTTTCAAGTGTTTAGGCACTAGTTTATATTTATCCCGATCGAGCCACAATCTGATACCGTCTTTTATTCCATTACGTTCAATTCTGTCGAATTGCTTTCTACTCCAACGATGATTGTTACGTGAACTGATGTGTTCATCCGCAATCTCTTCCATAGAATTTGAAAATAGATTACTGAGCATGTCCAAATGTTCAGGATTCTTTAAAACAAAGCGCATTTCTTCTTCGGTAAAATTATGCTTGTCGACCGCTTCTTTAGGCAAAAGACTGTCAACACCACCATTGGCACTTACCTCTTGAAGAAACTTTTCAACTGCTTTTTGGTCATTAGGATCTATTCCACGACGTTTCATTTCTTGGTAAATCACCTTGGCAGCATCAAAATTGCCTGGGTCTTTAGCGGCCTCTAACATGGCTTTTTCACCAGCAGCAAAATAGCGCTTATAATTTTCAACTTTTTTAGAATTGACGAAACCTCGCATGCCAAGGAAGTTCAACATCGCTGTCATTGCCGGAACAACCAATTTATATTCGTCGGCACTAAAATCCAGTTTTGCGACCAACTGATTTTCCATTACGCCACAAATAGCGGTTTTAGTCCAATTCTTAGGTGTTTTGCGATAAACGTTATAAGCAAATTCGGTCATCGCTTTCATCAATGTTTCAATATAAGCCTCGTCTACACCTTGAGGGCGATTCTTCCAAGCCGCACTCTCTTCATAAAAGTGCAACCATTCCAAAACGTACTTTGACACACTTTCTGCGACCCAAGGCTGCCATTGCGGTAAATACGGATTCTGGTCGTCAGGTTCATGTATAAAATTTATCGCTTCCGTGAATGAATATGTTGCTGCCAACATATCAAATATTTTATCCAGTCTCGCTACCGAAATCTTGATTTGCTTAGTCCTTGACAAAAAGTATAAGACTTCTTGCAAAGTTTCAAAGGTTAAATCGAGTAAATTTAAAGAATAATCATCACCATTACCCAACTCTTTAATCATTGCGATTACGAAAGGGACGATAAAATCTTCATCCCATTTCGTATAATCACCATTACCTGAATACCCAGCTGTGTCACCAATACTCTTTATCATATTGCGAGCATTTACTTTGGCCTGATTACTTAAATTCAAGTATTCATCACTCTTCAAAAAATCTGTTGTTATATCTGACAAATGTCTTTTTTTCATATTTTTTACTCCTTACCGATATGATACCGAAAAATATCAAAAAAAGATGGAATTTCTAATTCAAATTCCATCTTAATTAACCTAATTTTTAATCTGTTTAAGATCATTACGGTATTGGGTTTCCATATTTAACCAAAACGCAGCTGGGATACCAAATACTTTAGTTAATTTATTTGCTATTTCAGGTGTAATTACTATTTGTTCGTGAATTGTAGTACCTGGAGCCACAGCAATCGTATCTTTCCCCATATGCAAACATATCAGTTCCTCCTACTAATCTCTATAATGCCAGATTCCATTTCCATGTAGAGGATGACAACTTTTTAAAGAGAATTCAACTGATTTGGTAAGTCGCTCTTGTTATCTTTCAAAAATATACGTTTAGTATATATTCTTCTGATAACATTTAATTAGTAATAAGGGAAAATCACATATGAAAAAAGGGAGATAGTATTTTGAAAAAAAAGATAATTCTAAGCTCCATTCTATTCATTTTACTCATGGCTGGAGTAACAACATTTTATGTTCACAATAAAACTGTTAGTGACACTAATAGTACCCTTGTCAAAAATAGAACAGCCGACAAATCTAAAAACAAGCATGCCAACCATTCAAAAAGTAGTTCAAAAAATGCAATCAGTACAAAAACCGCAAATGAAATCAATTCAAAATTTTATAATCATAAAAAAATTTCACATAGTGCTGAAAGTGCCTTAGTTGGCTATCCTTCAACGTTCTTAAATTTAGTTGATATCAGTCAACTCACCATCGACGGTCAAGTAATCAATCTTCATAGTTTTGTTGATCGAGACTTAGCTTATACTATCGCTGATATTAGAATACAAGACGTTTTAAAAGGCGATAAAAGTTTAACAAACAAAACTATCAGAGTAATGTTTCCTGGAGGAAATATCACCAAAAAAGCCATGTTAACTGACGTTGCGAACAAATCATTTATGAAAATTTCTAAAGAAGAAGCTAATTCTGAAGAAATCGTAACAATGGAACAAGCTGACATGCCTCTACCAAAAGCCGGTCAAAAATACGCATTACTACTACACAAAGAAGCCTCTGGAACCAACAATATTCCTGGAGAATTCTGGTCAATCGATTTTGGTGCCAAAGGAATGTTTCCATTAAATTCACAAGGATTGTACAAAAGAGTCCCTCCTATAAAGGCTACTGGTGGTGGCGGCGGTGGTGAAACATCAACTTACGATATTGAAGTAAAAGAAAATGAAAAAATGGAAAAAGGCATGAACGAACTCATTCAAAAAAAGCGTAACCTAAAATAAAAGACCATAGTAATCAAAATACGATTACTACGGTCTTTTTTTATCAACATATTACCCTAATTCCACATCTTGGGATTCAATTAACTTCTGGAATTTCAATTGTGAGGCATTACCAACAATTTTCTTTTTATACGGAAATTGTGCATCAAACTGATCAACTTCTGACTGGTCAACCGAATAAACTTCATCTTCCACGTATCGACCTGCACAATTATCTAAAGCGCCCTCAAACAAAGGCGTTATTTGCAAAACTGTCGCAAATTTATCGTTAGCCATCCGAATCTGATAATTCTTAGCCGGTTCAAAACCTTGCCGACTATAATAATTCGGATCTCCATACAGAATAATCGCCGCATAGCCTAAATCCCTGGCTAGTTCTTTTGAATATTCAAGCAATCGGCCACCTAGTCCTTGTTGCTGAAATTCTGGAGCGACTGCCAAAGGTCCTAAACACAACACTTGATGAATTTTTCCATCATCACCTTGAATAAAATCTTCCAAAAAGGCAGCACATCCGATAATTTCATCATCTAATACCGCAACTGTATCTAGTTTGGTGACGAAATGGGGATGGTTACGGATTTTATGCATTAGAAAATGCTCCACACATCCTGGCTGAAATTCATTCCAAAAAGCATTGCGTAACATTAATTCAGTTTTTTGATAATCTACTTTATTTTCTTGTCTTAATTTAATTTTTTTAGTCATTTTATATTCCTTTTTACGTAATTTACCTACAGAATACAAAAAAAGCGCAGTCGACAAACTGCACTTACATCGAAACACCGACGGTATCCGTAAGGCAATTTGGGTACAACAAAGAAAGCTTCTTTGTTCAAATTTTTATCCTTACTTAGACACAATCATCCGGCATTTCTCCTAAAATTTATTACCTTTAAGATAACACGTCGTTCTAGATTTTACCACCAAAGACTGGGAAAGCACTGGCATCGCCGTATTCCATTTGCTCAATTTTGGCTAGGGTTGCCATATCTTCATCGGAAATCACGAAGTCAATATCGGCGTTAGATTTCATGTGGTCAGGATTTGCGGTCTTAGGCAAAACAACCACGTTCAATTGCCAATCGTAACGAATGCACAATTGGGGAACCGAAACGTTGTACTTGGCAGCCATCTTCTTGATCAAATCATTGTTCATCGCAGCACCGTGCGCAATTGGTGAGAAGGCTTCAACGACGATTCCGTTATCTTGGGAATACTTGATGAGTTCACTTGGAGTGTCACCAATATGGATTTGAATTTGGTTGACAGCTGGCTTAGTGTCAGAATTCTTGATCAAATTGTCTAAGTCTTCTTTTTGGAAACTCGAAACACCGATAGTCTTCAATTTACCAGCTTTAACAGCATCTTCCATCGCCCGCCAAGTCTCTAAATTACCCTCAAAGTGACGGTCATTGCCTTGATTAACTTCCTTCCAAGGTTGTGGATTGTGGATAATCATCATATCCAAATAATCCAAGCCCATCTTATTTAAAGTTTCATCGATTGATTTTTTAGCTTCATCGTAATCCTTGATTTCAGCCGCAACCTTTGAGTTAACAAAAAGTTGGTCACGTGAAATACCAGAATTTCTAACACCCTCACCGACACCACGTTCATTGCCGTAAGCTTGAGCAGTATCAATGTGACGGAAACCAATCTTAACCGCATTTTCTACAGCATCAGCTGTTTTTTCATCAGGAATTTCCCAAACACCTAAAGCCAACTTAGGAATTTTTAAACCATTATTCATAGTGAATGTTTCATCAAAAATAGACATAAAAGTCCTCCTCTTGTATCGTTTACATTATATATTTAATTTATACTTCTTGTCCTGTAGGACGGATTACCATTTCATTAACAGCCATGTTCTTTGGCGTATCGATCACAAAAGCCACCGCTTGAGCGATTTCCTCTGGATCAAGACCCATCATTTCCGAACCAGGTTGTTTCATGGCATCTTTCAAACCGTTTCTAACTTCGGCGTTGTTGATAGAATCGAATAATTCCGTTTTAACTGAACCCGGAGCAATGATAGTCGTCTTGATATTGTTTTGATGTTCCTCTTGACGAAGACCTTCCATAATTGCTCGAACAGCGTACTTAGTACCTGAATAAGCTGCATAGCCGGGTAAAACTTCATAACCTAAAACTGATGAAGTAGAAATCACATGGCCGCTTTGTTGTTTCTTCATAACTGGTAAAGCCGCAGCGATTCCATTCAAAACACCTTTAACATTGATGTTAAGCATATTCTCCCATTCATCATGGGCTAATTGGTCCAAATTGTTAACCGGCATGATTCCCGCATTATTAAACAGAACATCAATTCGGCCAAATTTTTCAACCGTCTTGTCGATCACATTTTGGACTTCATCCTTTTTAGTCACATCGGCTTCAACCGCAAAAATATTTTCGGGATAATCCTTTTGAATTTCTTCCAAACGGCTCATTCGACGAGCTGCAATTGTGACCTTCTTACCTTGACTAGCCAATAATTTAGCCGTCGCAGCTCCAATACCACTAGAAGCTCCCATAATAACTACTACTTTTTCTGATATTTTTACTTCCCTTTGTTAGTTTTCTTTATTGTTTTCTTTAATCGTTCGAATAATTCGAGCTGGCACTCCACCGACAATCGTATTAGCAGGAACGTTTTTCGTGACCACAGCACCAGCTGCCACCACAGCATTTTCACCAATCACAACTCCCGGAGTTACTGTGACGTTGGCTCGGTTCGATTCGATGGTTAACTGAAGCAACCGTGACCTTGGGTCCAATCAAGACGTTATCACCTAAGTAAATTCCACCTAAATCAGTAAACATCACGCCGCCATTGATAAAATTATTTTTACCAAAATGCAGATTACGTCCAAAATCAGTGTAAAAAGGTAAACGGATTTCTGTCGACGGATCAATCGTCTCATTGGTAATTTGACTGACTACTTTTCGAACTTCATCTCCGTCATGGGCACCTGTATTCAATTCTTGAACTAATTTCAAATTGACGGGGATAATTTTTTCGATCTGTTCGTAAGCTTGACTGTCTAAATTTAATTTCTTTTCCAATTGAAAACCTCATTTCCTAAATCACTATGCTAATTTGTCGATTGATTTTATTATACGAACGAATTATTATAATGTTAAATACTTATTAATAATGGTTAGTTATAACTTTTAAACATAGTTGAGGTGTAAACATGGACATTCGTGTTTTAAGATATTTCATCATCATCGCTCAAGAATTGAACATTTCCAAAGCCGCCCGACTCTTGCACGTTTCGCAACCAGCACTGTCACGTCAAATCGCCGAATTAGAAACAACTTTAGGTACGAAACTATTCATTCGTGGCAAACGACAACTTCAGTTGACTCCCGACGGCTATTACTTATTAGAACGAGCCAAAGAAATTGTCGGACTGGTCAATAAAACGACCTACACTCTCCAAAAACAAGACTTAATCAGTGGTACTTTAGATATTGGAGCTGGTGAAAGTATTGCCTTGCAATGCGTGATGGAAACGATCAAAGAAATCATGCATAAATATCCCGAAATCCACATCAACTTCCGCAGTGGTGATTCCGAAAATATCTTATCAGAACTAGATAGCGGCATTTTGGAGTTTGGAATTATCATGGGTGATCGCCCACTTGACAACTACCACCGACTAATTTTGCCTGAAAGAAATCGTTGGGGTGTCATTATGAGAAAAGATGAACCGCTCGCCAAAAAAGACTTCATTCAGCCTAGCGACTTATTGGGACGTTCGTTGTTGTTATCCCGTCAAGTCCGCAGAAAGCAGCTCTTCCAAGACTGGAGTCAGGATCTTTGGGACCAACTAAACTTCGTCGGAACTTACAATCTGATTTTTAACGCCGCTCTCCTCGTCCAAACTGGTGCCTGCATGGCATTGTCGTACGAAGGATTGACCGATGTGACAAATAACGACGTCACCTTCATCCCCCTGCAACCAGAATTGACCGACCCGAACACCTTGATTTGGAGTAAGAATCGCCAAATGCCCGAAACGGCTAAACTATTTTTACAAACGCTCAAAGAGAATCTAAAGGAGACAAAATAAATGGAATTCCAAAATGTTGTCAATAACCGTCACTCAGTCAGAGATTTCAGTGACCAAGTAGTCGATCACCAAACCATCAAAGAAATAATCGCTCTAGCACAAAAATCACCGTCATGGGTCAACTCCCAGCCATGGAAAGTCTATGTTGCCACTGGCAAAACTCTTCAAAATATCAAAGATGCTTACGTTAAAAAAGATGCTGAAAAAGGTTATCCTGATTTTCCAGTCATGCACCGAGATGACTGGAGTGCAGAAACCCAAAAGAACATGCAACAGTGGCGTCACGAGATTGTCCACCACTTCGAAAACTTTGACGAAGCTCACGAAAAAATGAGCAGCGCTAGCACCCACTTGTACAATTCACCGGCCATTGTCTTCGTGACTATTCCGAAAAATTCATCCCTATGGTCAGTTTTCGACGCCGGGGCTTTCTGCCAAACATTAATGTTAGCCGCCAAAGATAAAGGCCTAGATTCCATTCCAACTTACACCAGCGTCAGATTTCCTGATGTCATCAGACAAAATATGGACATCCCTGATAATGAGACTTTAGTAATCGGCTTATCACTAGGCTATGCAAAAGATGTAACAATCAATACTTACCGTTCGAAACGTGAAGATATTGATGATATTACGAAATTTAAAGACTAAAAAAAGATTGACTCAACTGTTCAAGCAGTTGAAGCAATCTTTTTTAGTTTAGAAAGAATTCAGTTGTAATGTCCAAAGCTTCTTTTCGTGAATTACCAATTGAAAAACCATGATCAGCATCATCCAACAAGTGTAATTGGTCATTTTGATAAACCTCATCGTAACGAGTTGAAGCAATTTTATCTACGACTGTATCTTTGAGTCCGTGAATCAAACAAACTGGGCCAGTATAAATCTGAGCAACCTCATAGATTGGTAAAGTCTGAGCGGTTCGCAAATAAAAACCGCCTAAGGTTAAGCCCTTTTTGATTGGCAATTCATCAGGAATATTTTGTGGATCGTAAGTATATCCTTGGGTGTTACCTTTTAAAGCATCATCTTTTAGGGTTGCTGCTGGAGCTAACAAAGCTAGTTTATCAACCTTATCGTGATAATAACCAGCTATCATACTAGCAACGACTCCACCTTGAGAATGTCCCAAAAGATACAAATTTCTGACGCCGGAAATACTGCGGGCATAGTCTAAAATAGCTTTGCCATCACCAATTTCATTTAAAACCGTCATATCTTTGAAAGCTCCGTCACTTTGACCATGACCATTGAAGTCAAAACGTAACGTTGCCAATCCCTCAGATTCAAATCTCAAAGCTAATTGATACAACAATTGATCCGGATTCATCCCTCGGTCTGACGTAAATCCATGCATCAAAACGACTAAATCAAATTCTTTTTTATCCGGCTTAACTAAAGTCCCACGTAAAGTTAGGCCATCTCTTTTTATTTCAACATCCATCAAATCTCTCCTCATCTTTTTGATTATTCTAATCCTTTAATGTCGATTTCGACAACAGCTATATAAAAATGACATATCAAATAAATTGTCATGATATACGGAATGGTTTACATTTGATATATAGAATAATTATTGGAGGGAACTTTATGTCTAAATTTGATTATGATGTATTGTACATTGGTGCCGGACACGCAACTTTTGACGGTGGCGCACCTTTGGCTGAAACTGGTGTCAAAGTTGGCGTTATCGAAAGTGGTTTAGTTGGTGGAACTTGTCCAAATCGTGGTTGTAACGCCAAAATTGCCATCGATGAACCAGTCAAAATGACCCGTGAAGCACAACGTTTAAACGGCATCCTAAAAGGTGATTTAACAATTGACTGGACCAAAAATATCGAACACAAACAAGAAATCATTGACGTATTACCCGACAATTTGACTGCTCGATTGACTAATGCCGGAGCCGATGTGATTCACGGACACGCCCAATTCAAAGATGAACACACCGTAATAGTCGATGACAAACAAGAAATCACTGCTGAAAAAATCGTCATTGCGACTGGCTTACGTCCCCACCGCTTGGATATTCCCGGAACTGATTTAGCTCACGACAGTGAAGACTTCCTCAATCTCAAGCACTTGCCAAAGCGAATCACCATTGTTGGATCTGGCTATATCGGGATGGAATTTGCCACGATTGCCAACGCCTCAGGTGCTGAAGTTACTGTGATGTTGCATACCGACAAAGTCCTCAGAAACTTTTACCAACCTTACGTTCAAAAAGTTGTCGATGACCTCAAAAAACGTGGCGTGACATTTATTGAAAATTCTCAGGTACAAAAATTTGCCCAAAAGGATAATGAACTAGAAATCACTTATGGAGATAACCAAAGCCTGACAACCGATTGGATTCTCGATGCGACCGGCCGGATTCCTAATTTGGACAACCTCGGTTTGGACAAAGTTGGCGTTAAGTACGATCAAACCGGTGTCTTTGTGAATGAGTACTTACAAACTAACGTCGAGAATATTTACGCTGCTGGTGACGTTGTTTCTAATGATTTACCAAAAGTTACTCCCGCCGCCTACTTCGAATCAAAATATTTGATGAAACTCTTCTCCAAACAGACGAGTGAACCTATAAAATATCCCGTTATCCCTTCAGTCGTCTTCACTTCACCAAGAATTGCTCAAGCCGGAATTTCTGTTAAAGAAGGACAAGCTAAAGGTTACGAAATCAGTACCAACGACCTCGCTAACTATTGGTACTATCAAGTTGATAAGGAACCAATCGCCGAAAGTAAACAGATTCACGACAAAGACGGCCACTTAGTTGGCGTCACCGAAGTCAGCGACCAAGCTCAAGATGCCGTCAACGCACTACTCCCAGCTATCGAATTTAAATTTGACCGCGAACAAGTCAGTCGTCTAATCGGAATCTTCCCATCAATCGGATACGCAGCTTGGCATCGTGCATAAAGAATAGTATACAAAAATAGAGTTGATGGCAAAATGCCCGTCAACTCTATTTATCGTACAACCACTTTTTTTTACAAAAAAATAGACCAAGGTAATTGTTTTCTAATTGCCTTGGCCTATTTGACTCTCTAATCGAAACGAGTTACACAAGCCAGACCCAGCCATATAGCTACATTCCCCAAATCACACACAAGTTCGGTGTGCAATTCGTGGAATTAGGCTATCTGTCTGGGTCTAACCGGCTTGTTCCACTCTCTAATACCATGCGTAAGTATTGAAATGAACCCCTTTAACTAGTTTGATCCATTCATCATTACCGACATGATAATAAGTATCACCATTTGAATCTTCAACTCGATAATCAGTTCTCCAAGATGTTTCTTGAGCTAAGGAGTAATCATCGATCAATTCGTCTTCTTTAGAATACAAGCGATAAATTGTGCTTGTACGATCTAGATTGATAATTCCCTTAACGCCAACGGCATTCTTGAAGACACCTGTCTCAATTGGTTCTTCGAAGAAAACATCATTTGAATCGACCCACTCACCGGTTGCAACACGATATTGTTTAATGCCGGCTCGGTTAGTTCTAACTTGGTCAGTTCTCCAAGAAGTATCTTGGACCAATTGACGACCTTTGATCAATTCATTGTCTTGATTATCCAAATCAAAAGTCTGTTGATCAGTCTTAGTTGTGATAATGCCATCGATATTTGCGTAAGTCCAAGCATCATCAATAACCACTTCATTTTGACCAAAGATAACATCGTTTGCATCGACCCATTCGCCAGTAGCAACACGATATTGTTGAACACCAGCCCTGTTAGTCCGATATTGATCAGTCTTCCAAGAAGTATCTTTCTTCAAATTACGACTAATAGCAACGTTTGCTTGATCATTTAATTGATATTGTCTTTGATTTGTCTTAGTTGTTACGATTCCAAATACATCTTTGTAAATCCAATCGTCGTCACCTTTAGTTTGTGGATAGCCTAGATAGACATCATTTGCGTCAATCCATTCACCAGTAGCGACACGATATTGTTTGACACCGGCTTGATTAGTCCGAATTTGATCATACTTCCAAGAAGTATTTTCAGCCAAATTCCGGTTCGTGATCCGCTCATTATCTTGATTGTTCAAACCGTACATTTGACGATCTGTCTTGGTCGTAACCACACCAGAGTCATCACCGTAAGTCCAATCGTCATCTGCACCAGTTTCACTACCAGTTGTTGAACCAGTTCCAGTAGTTGATCCAGTACCGCCAGAATTTCCACCAGTACCAGTGCTACCACCAGTTGAACCTCCAGTTGAGGATGCCGCCTTGACGTTGACCGCACGAATGAAGGTTACCGTATTATTACCTTTATCTACTGAAACATTGTCGCCATCGAAGGTATAAGCATTAGTCCCATTATCAACTAACTTAACTGTCACTCTTTGATAATAAGTGCCGGCTTTCGTAAATTTACCATTACTATCGATGTTTGTAGTCTTATTTGTGGCTGCTTTATCAGTATAGAAGTCTCCAAATTGAACCCCATCATTAGCAACAACTGCATCATTACTTGAACCAGTGATAGAAACATCACCAGGATTATTCAAACTTGAATCACGGACTGAAGTACCATAATCAACTGACGTGTCAGCAATAATGTAATTTGCTGGAGTTGTTGAAGCAACAACCTTTTGAACAAAGGTGACACTATTATCAGTTTTATCGTAAGTTCCACCAATTGCGGCAAAGTTAATATTATCAGCTGCACCATCAGCTAAGTAGAACTTAATTTGTCTGAAGTAAGTTCCGGCTTGGTAAACTCGATTGCCACTAGCTAAGTCAGTTTTATCAGTCAAATCATTCTTCAAATAATAATCTGAACCTACTTCGACATTCTTGTTAGGAGCAAGCAAAGAATTACCATCAGAATCCGTCAATGTGTAATCAGTATCCGCTAACTTTGAATCGTCTTTAGTATCGACTGAAACATCCACGTCCGAAACTGAAGTTTGAGCATACTTTTCAGCAGCCAAAACATTGATTGTTTGAATATAAGTGACAGTACCATCACTATTGACCACCACATTTGGATCAGCAAAACTATTGCTGTCTAATTTAACATTTGGCGTAAAGGTTACTCGACGATAATAAGCTCCAGGCGTTGTAAAGATATCACCAACATCAACAACACCGGATTTATCACCAGCCAAAGCTACCTTAACACCTGTGTAATATGTATTATCAACACTAACTGATGCTGGAATTGAATCATTCTTATTGTTCAAAATATATCCATCTGTAGAAGTTAATTTTGTGTCACTCGTTGAAGTTCCAGTTGTGACATCAATTGAAGCAACTGAAACATGAGCTACAGCAGAATTGATTACTACTGTTTGAACATAAGATACTGTGCCATTACCAACTAATGCATCCGTTCCAAAGGTATTATTGTCAATATCTTCCTGACTGACTTTAAACGTAATTTCACGATAATAAGTTCCAGGTTTTGTGATTGAAATGGAATCTACATTTTTAAAGACATTAGTAGAATCCGTGTAGTACTTAGCACCAGGTGTAACACTAGTAGAAATTGCGTTGCCATCCTGATCGTACAAAACATTTTCAGCCATACTCGTCAAAGCATCACTATTACCAGCAGTCGTATTAACAACCGTAATAGTAGGCCTTGCTAGAGAACTATTCACAACGTGGATTTGTTGAGCATAAGTAATTGTGCCATCAGCATTAACTTTTGCATTTCCATCATGCAAATCATAATCTTTGGCAAAATTCTTATCTGTTGGCATGAAAGTAATTACTCGATAGAAATCACCCTTTAAGAATTTACCATTTGCCGCCGCATTAGCGAACTTAGAAGAATTACCCAAAGCATCAGCAACATTTGAATAGAACTTAGTATTGTCAATTTTAGTGACTTCTCCAAGTGATTTACCATTTGCATCTTCAAGCTTAAGTGCATTTTTATCCTTAACATTTTCAGCATCAGTTGAAGTTCCAACGTTAACAGTCAATGAATCTGCAGTAATCTTGGCAGCTTCATTGGCACTAACTACCACTGCCTGGACATATGAAACTGTACTATTTACTTTATCCACATGTGCATTAGTTCCGAAGTTATTTGCACTTATTTCTTCCCGTGTTAGTTGGAAAGTAATTTCACGATAATATGTATCAGCTTTTGTAAAGTTTCCGTCCGCATCTATTTCTAAAGTTGTCTTGGCTCCATCAGTAAAGACATCCCCGGCTTCATCATAATATTGATCTCCATATGACAAAACTTTTGCATTAGTGATTTGTTGACCATTTGCATCATAAATCTTATTTTCAGTAGGATTGTCAGTTACAGAAGTTATATTCTGTCCAACTTTAGCTTTTGCAATACTTACATTGTATTTAGAAACGGCATCATTATCCGTAACATTAATTTCTTGTGCATAATAAACTTTTTTACCATCTGAACTTAATTTGGCATTGTCATCATTCAAAAGATAACCGTCATTTAAGTTCACATTATCTGATACATCAAAGGTTATAAGGCGATAATATTGACCCTTATTAAAGTTGCCATTGTCATCTACCGCGGTTATACTTGCATTGCCGTTTAAAGCATCTGTAGCACTCTTATAATAAGTTCCGTCAACCTTGGCAACACTACCCAATGTTTTTCCTGCAGTATCCGTTAATGTTCCCGTAGTTTCTTCAACTGATGCTTCTGAAGTTCCTGTTGAAATATTTAATGGATCAACATGGACCTTAACACCTGTCACGCCAACATAAATTGGTTGAACAAACGAAACGGTATATTTTTGAGCATTTAGATATGCATCACTACCAAAGTTATTCTTTGCAAAGTCTTCATGGCTCAATATGAATGTTACTGAACGATAATACAATCCTGAATTATTGAAAGTACCATTTTCAGAAACAGTTGGAGCTACGTCTTCTTTAAAGACATCCTTAGCATTTACATAGTATTTTTCGCCATATGTAGGATTTTTACTAATAGTATTACCTTTACTATCAGTTAATTTAGCATCTTTTGGATTGTTATCGTCAACTATTTCTGTAGTATCACCTACATCAGCTTTACCAGATGAGATATTCGCTTGGGCCAAATCTGTAGCTGAACGAACAGTTACTGGTTGAGCATAAACTATTGTGCCATCAGCGAGCTTTGTCATATTGTCATCAGATAATACATAGTCATTATCAAAGTTATCTTCCGGTGAGAAGTAAATTAAACGATAATATGTACCCGGATTTAGATAACGCTCACTCACTGCCGAGTTACTTACATCAGCTGTATTTTGTTTCAAGGCGCCTTCACGAGAGTTGTAATATACTTTACCAATCTTACTGAATTTAGCTCCTGTCAAAGTATAGCCTGTAGAATCAGTAACTTTTTGATTATCAACTGTCGTTTTAGCATCTACTACTAAAGGATTTACCGAAACTCCTGTAGGAATAGAACCAACACTAATCTCTTGAGCAAAAGTTACAGTATTATCCTCTTCATTTATTGAATAATCCGTTCCATTTTTACCATTAAAAGTATAGGAACTAACTGGATTCTTTAATTTGAATGTAATTGTCCGATAATACGTTCCAGCTTTAACAAACGTTTTATTTTCTTTTGTATCAGAAATGCCCTTTATTGCATCTTCTGACTTTGTATAAAATTCATCTCCTGTTTTAACATCAGCCATAAGAACCTCACCATTGTTTATAGTTAATCTATTTGTGCCTGAGTCGCTTATATTAGAAATGTTATCCCCAATTTTGGCAAAAATAGTATCAATCTTTTCACTAACTGCGTTTGATGTAACATTAATTTTTTGGATATAAGTTACAGTGTTTCCACCCTCAGGAATAACTGGACTCTCTCCATTAATTATATCTGTAAAATCATGATTTGAGGTTAAATCGTTTAAAGTAATTGTAACTCGACGATAATATGATTTTCCGGCTTCAGTAAACTGATCATCAGCTTTCACAGAAACTGGTGAAGTTTCACTATAAGCATCTTCTGCACTTTCATATAAATTGGAGTCTATTGAAATTCCACTAATCAATGATTTCTCAGTAATGTTATCAATTACTTCAATTCCAGACTTATTATTACTAATTGACGAAATTCCAGTTCCAACGCCAACATTAAGATCAGAAATAGTTGCTGTAGTTGGATTGACTGAGACAGTTACCGATTGAACATATGTAATTACTTTACCTTCAGAACTTATTACATAGTCAGTTCCCTCTTCACCAGCAAAGTTATATTCACTGGCAGGATTAATTAAGTTGAAAGTAACTTTCCGGAAGTATGTTTCAGGTTTAACAAAGTAACCATTTTTAATACCACTTGAAGACTTAATAGCACTGTTTGTTACTGAATCTAAAGCATCTTTAGCAGTATCGTAATAAGTTTCATCAGGAACGGAGTTTCCATCAACAATCGATTGACCATCAGTATCTAATAACAAGCTACCGTCTGGCGTTTTCCCTACTTTGCCTGTTGAATCACCAACTTTAACATTCCCTAATTTTGAAATATTAGCGGTAACTGTACTCTTATTAACTGTCACAGCTTGAACAAAGGTTACTGTTCCGTCACTACTCTTAGGACCAACGCCATTTACTAAGTCAGTAAAGGTATAGTTCTTAGCTTCAGCATTTAATTTGAATGTAATTGTCCGATAGTAAGTTTGACCGGATTTTGTAAACTTTTCTCCAACGTTAACCGCATCAGTCTTACCATCATCAGTCAAAGCACTTTGAGGATTCGTGTAATAAGTTTTACCAAATGTGATTCCGTCATTGTTAGAATCATCAATTAACGAATTATTTCCACTATCAACTAAGCTATCACCATCAGTATCAGTAATATTTGTAGACGAACCAACATTTACCGCCAAATTATGTACGTTAACAGTTGTTGTGCTTGGTAACACATTAACTGCTTGAACAAAGCTAACGGTTTTACTCTCAGTATCAACATCGATAGCATCAGAACCTTTAAAGGCAGCGGCATCAATTGAATCATTGTTAATATGGAAAATGATTTCACGATAATAAGTTCCAGCTTTAGTGAATTTTCCATTAACAACTTCATTCGTTGCTTCATCATTAAGATCACTATCAGTGTAATATTTTGGACCAAAAGTTACTTTATCAAAAATATTTGTCTTAGTGCCATCAGCATTTGTTACATAAAGCACACTGCCAGCAGCTTTTTCTGAATCAGCTGTTGAACCATTTAGGTTACCTTGAGCAGGATAAATTTTGGCAGTAGCCGGATTATTTTCAACATCTACTTCTTGAACATATGAGACTTCCGTTCCATCATCATTTAGGTGTCCACCATTAAGAGCGTACTGATTACCATCAATACCTTCTTTTAACTTGAAGGTAATAACACGATAGTATTGACCAGCTTTAGCAAAGTTATTACCAGCTACCACACCGGAATCTGCTTTACCCTTTCCGGATAAAATATTCTCAATCGTATTATTTGTTGTATCGGCCATATCATAATAATTTGTGCCAAAAATCACACCATTATCTTGTACGACCGAATTATTATTAACCTTTAATGTAGGTACATCTTTCTCAGAATCACTTACCAAACTACCATTTGAGACACTTTGTGACTTAATCTCTGGCTCCATACTTGAAGTTCTTACCTCGACTGGTTGGGCCATTGTTACGGTGCCATCAGAATTAATTAAATAATCTGTTCCCTCAGTACCGTCAAAATCATAACTTTCATTTGGATCAAGTAGTGTGAAGGTAATTGTCCGATAGAAATCACCCGTTCCTTTAAACGTCGTTCCTAATGATTTCGAAGTATTTTCATTTAAAGCATCAGTCGCAGTAGCATAATAATCACTACCAACTGTTGTTTTGTCATCATCAATTATGGATTTACCATTTGCGGTTATCGTGCTTTTGCCTTTAGCAACTGATTTTACATCGTCACCAACACTGGCGCTTACTGTATCGATATTTTCGACAAAATCATCTGTAACATTAACTTTTTGAACATAGAAGATGATATTTGAACTGGCAATTGGTTTCTCTCCATTTACAACACTATCAAATTTATATTCCGATAACGTATCATCACTCACTTTGAAGCCAACTAGACGATAATATGTACCAGCTTTATCAAAAGCTGACCCATCGTTTTTAACTACTTCAGTTTGATTAATTGCGTCTTCTGCTGTTGCAAAATAAGAATCCTTATAGTCTGAACCCAGCATTTCTCCAAGTGTTCCGATACTATCAACATCCAAAGCTTTATTAGCAAAATTATCGATCAATTCTACCCCATCAACTTTATTCTCTATCGTTGACGTTGGTGTTCCTACTCCAATGGAAACATCTGGAACAATTGCTGTGGTAGAAACTTTATTCATAAAAATTGGTTGGAGATATACAACATTGTCTGAGTAATCTGTAGATATAACACTAGAATAACCTTCAAAATCATAATAACCTGCTGCTTTAGGTAAGGAGAATATGACGGGTCGACAATAAGTCATAAGTTTATCAAAAGTGTCTGATTTAACGTTCTTATCCTTATCCACTTTCAAAGCATCCTCAGGATTTTCAAAAACAATATCAGACGTATATCCCGTGGCAATAAGTTGTCCATCGTCAGAGACTAACTCCCCCATATCAATGGGATTTCCATCTCCACCACCTATATCACTTATCCTGCTCCCAGGGTCTACATAAATGGGGTCAATTTTTGCATTAACTTTAATTTTTTTGGCTGCAGTGACATTAATTTTTTGAACAAAGGTTACTCCCATTCCACTAACATCTGGAGCATATCCATTTACTTCCTTGTTTACATAATCATAACTAGCTGCTTCACCAATATTCTTAAACAAGAATAGAATTCTCCGGTAATACGTTTCACCAGCCTTTAATGAAGTAACTTTTTTAGTAGCATCATTATTGTGTGCATTCTCGGCAGTATAATAAACACCTCCAGGTTCAAACTCACCAATAGAGCTACCATCTTCATCATTAACTAATGTAGCATTTTGAGGCAAATCATCAATCGACACATCATCCGTTACGTTTATATCTTGAACACTGGCCGATGCACGAATACCTGTAACATTAACTTTTTGAACATATGAAACTTTCGTTCCATCATCATTTATAAGTCCATTATTATCAAAATTGTATTTTTCACCATCGACATTTAAAGCAAATGTAACTACACGATAGTAACTACCAGTCTTAGCAAAGTTAGTCCCATTTGTTGCATTACTGTCCCGATAGCCTAATCCGTATAATATGGTTTTGGCCGTATTACCTCCATTAATAGTGTTGTAATAATCAGTTCCATAAGATACACCATCTTTTTTCACAATTGATTTACCGTTAACAGTTAAATCCGGTGTATCTTTTTCCGAATCGCTTATTAAACTACCATTTTGAACAGTTTGACTATTAATGTCTGATTTTACAGTTGAAGTACTTACTTCGACTGGTTGAGCCATGGTTACGGTGCCATCAGAATTGATTAAATAATCTTTACCTTCAACACCTTCAAACCCATAGTCTTTTGCTGAACCTGCCACATCAGTTAGGGTGAACGTTATTGTGCGCCAATATGTACCAGAGTTTTCAAAAGTCGTACCTTGTGAATCTTTATCATTCAATGCATCTGAGGCACTATTATAATAATTACTACCAACTTTTGTATCCTTTATTATAGATATACCATTATTAGTTATAGTACTATTTCCTTCATCTACTGCTCCTACTTCATCTCCGACATTAGCAGTTGCTGTATCAATGTTTTCAACAATTGAATTGCCTACATTGACCTTTTGAACCATAGTTACAGTATTATCAGAATCAATCCTATAGTCAGTACCTTGAACACCATCAAACGTATAATCACTAGTTGATCCTGTTTTTAAAGTAAATGTAATTGTCCGGTAATATGTACCCGGGTCTGTGAATTCTGAGTTGGATGAACTTACATCATCACTCAAAACGTCTTCCTTATTAGAATAATATTTATCACCGACTGTTGTCAGATCATCATTAATGATAGATGAACCATTTGCTTCTATAGTATTTTCACCTTTATTAATTGAACCAACAGAATCTCCTACGTGGGCAGATACCGTATCTATATTTTCAATAAAGCCGTCAGTTACGTTAACCTTTTGAATATAAAAAACATACGTTTTATCATCCATAGGCAAAATATATGCTTTTTCACCATTTATGGTGCTATCAAACTCATAATTTGATATTTCATTATTACTTAAAGGAAATCCAATTATACGATAATATGTACCTTTCTCAGAAAATGATAAAATTGCTTGTTTTTCACTATCATTTACAAGCCCACTTGTATCACCATTGAAAAATGCCATTGCTCCAGCAGCCGTTTTAAAATAAAGAGCTGGCAACTGAGGATCTAACATAGGAAAAACAAGACCGATATCAACTTTCAAAGGTTCTTTAGTATTACTATCTACAAAACTAATCCCAGAAAAATCATTATCTATTGTCGTTGTAGGTACGTTTTCACTGATAGTAATATCTGGAACAGTTGCTGTTATTGGATTAGCCACTATAACCTTTTGGTAATATCCTACACTAGTCCCATCACTGCTTATCATTGCGGCGACACCATTTACTTCTGGGAATTTATAATCATCTGCATCTATTATTCCATTGAACTTAATACGGATTTGACGGTAATATACCCCTACAGGGGTCGATTCAGAGAGTTCAAAAGAATTATTATTATTTTTTGCATCATCTATATTTTTATAAAGCCCATCAATTGGCCAATAATTTGAATACATGTTTGGTTTTGTATCAGCTGTTAATGATGGTTTAGGGCTATTTATTATTGTTGAACCAACTGCCACTGTCACATCAGGAACATTTACTGTAACATTTCCAAAATTTTTAACAGTAAATGGTTGTACGAATGTAACACTATTATCCTTACTATCAGTTGAAAGTTTATTTGCACCAGTAAAATCTAAAGTATCTACATTTTCCGTTAAATAATAAGTTATCGTACGATAATAAGTTCCTAATGCAGATAAACCCACGACCGGTGTACTTAAGTTGATATCCGAATAATAGGTTTTCCCAAATTCAATCCTTTTTTCACCTTGATCATCAGTATCAATTATTGATGTTTCTTCATTACCACTACCAACTTTCAAAGTATCATTGGTTGTATTATTCAATGCAGCAATTATTTTATCAGAACCAGAATTTTTATATATAGTTGGGGTATCATAACTAACCGTCGCTGTTACGGTTGGAACAGGAGCAATATGAACTTTTTGAATATAAGTAACAGTGTTGTTTCCTTCGCCATCTTTTCCTACTTTATAAGAACTAGTATCTGTTCCAAACGTATTAGTATCTATTGCATTATCAATTAAATAGAAGGTAATTGTTCTTAAGTAATCACCCGATTTAAGGAAGTCGCCATTTTCATCTACAACATCGGTTTCAGGACTTACTCCTGCAGCTTCACTATTTAAGACATCATAATTTGATAAGTTTCCAGCATAATAATCATTACCAAAACTTACACCACTGTATTGTCCTTTACTTGTGTTAACCAAAGAACCATCTGTATTCATTAAAGTATTGCTATTGGCAGTATTATCAGAATTTTCTCCCGTGATTGAATTTATAGAATCTCCAACTTTAGAGCTGATTGAATTTATACTTGGTGTAGCCGAATCCTTAACATCAACTTCTTGCACAAAAGTAATCGTATTACCGCTATGAGTATAAGCATCTGACGAAATTTTGTAATCACTAGCATTTCCACTATCTAACGTGAAAACCACTCTACGATAATATGTTCCAGCTTTTTTAAAAGTACCATCTTCGATCTCATTCGTTGTTGCTTGATGCTGTGTTTCTTTATCTGTATAAAGTTTTTCATCTGTTAATGACGTACTAGGGACATCAATAGTACCATTTGTAAGCTTCCCTAACTCTGTCTTTGGAAGATCACTAGTTTTACTATTTATCGATACCTGAATTGGATTCATATCTGCATTCAAATTGCCAATTACTTTGAAAGAACGCACAACTGTTATATACCCAGAATCTTTGTTTAAAACAAAGTTGTCATTTTCTGTTGACTTCGTTCCATTTATAAACGTTTCATAGTTATCTATTGCACCTTGGGTTTTTGGATCTTTTTCACCTGATAGCATATATTGAATTGCTTGATCTTTACTACCACTTAATTTATAAGAAACTGTTTGCCAATAAGTACCTGGAGTTTCAATCTTACCATTATCCAATTTAGAACTACCGGTTGCCAATGTAGATTCTGGATCAAAATCATCTGATTCAGCATAATCTAAGGCTTCCTTTTCATTAGAAAAAATACTCTTACCAAAATGAGGAACTGACATAGATGTCATATCTCCACCACTTTGTGAATAATTATCAGTTACTGATAAAGAATTCGTACCCGCATCGTTCAAAGTTGAATCAGTTAATGTTGTACCGGAGCTCACAGTAATATCTGAGTTATTCTTTTTTATGTCAAATCTGCTCAAATAAATATTAAATGAAAATGTCGTTAAACTAGGATCAATATCCTTTAAAAGTGAATCAGACTTAGTAGTTACATGTACTGTAGCTTTCATAGGAAATTCATTATTATTTAAGTTATCCGCATAATCCTTTAATTTATCACCAGTTGAGGAATCAATATCTCCTGAAACCGCATCACTAAAGGTAATATATCCCAATAATTCATCATTAAACAAAACCTGACTATGTGTATTTTCAAATACATCATCGTTAAAATCGCCACTTTGGCCTTCAATAGGATTAATTTTTATTTTCTTCAAATCTTGATCGCTCTGAATATCATGTATAGATTGAGGATGTCCTAGATTGAAATAATAAAATTGATCGGCCGAATAACCAGATAAAGTAGTTAATATCGGTTTTATACTATTATATCCGGCAACATAAATATCTCCGAATTGGCTCTTAAATCTTGTTAAAGCAGTTTTAACATCATAATTAGGATCATTAGTTACACTATCAGCTTGAACTATCTCTATTGGTTCTAGCATAGGAATAACCACGGGAGCACCGGCGGCGAGTAAAGCCACGGCGACTGCACTACCTATATATTTAATATTTTTCTTCATAGCTAAAAACCCCTCTCCGGACTTTTAAAACACAAAGTTAATCCCTTACATCAATTACCTTGATTTTAGCACTTTCACAAAAATATATTTATATAATTTTAGGCTAATAATTAATTAAAAATAAAAATATTACTATGGCATATATCAAAAATAGAGGTACTGAATTTAATCAGTACCTCTATTTTTTATAGTATTTGTTTAACTTTTTATCTTACGTATTCTAAATACACAATTTCGTCTACTTTTTTTACAGAATCTAAAGTTAATTCTTTGGGTGACACGCGTTCGGAAAACAGCGGGATTCCTTTTCCCAAGACGATTGGCACGATTCCGATATGATAGATGTCGATTAAATCGGCGTTGACTAATGGGGCGATGACGTTGCTGCCACCGATGACCCAAATATCGCCACGTGATGACTTTGACTTCAAATCTTTCACTAATTTGGCGACGTCGCCGTTGATGAAGTGAATATTATCCTCGTCTGGTAAGGGATGAGTCGTCATCACGTAATTTTCATAGTCGGCATACGGATATGTCGTTGGGGAAAGTTCATTTACGACTTGATTGTAAGTGTGTCTTCCCATCACCACAGTATTAACTCGTTTGGAAAGTTTGGCATACTCTCGATCAACTGCGTTCCCCGATGCAAATTTATCATTCCATAAAAAATTGATTTTGCCCTTTTCATTGGCGATATAACCGTCCAAAGTTTGCGTAATAAAAAGGATAACTTTACGTGCCATACGACCAGCCCCCGATACATTTTCTATAATTATATAACCATCACAATAAAAATAGTAAACAAATGTATGGTTTCCTGTACAAAAAGTATTTATACGTTAATAGATAGAAACCGAAATTCTTATAGAGAAACTTCAACGATATTTCCGCAAATAAATAAAATGAGGTATACCACTTTCTGTATGATACAGATTCGAATGAGTCTTGACATCTTGATTTAATAGGTGTATAAGCCCGAAAATGGTTTAATTTTATTTAAAAAATCGGTTTACTTTTGAAAACGGTTGCACTATCATAATCAATGTATTCTTTTGAAGGAGGGATATATATGGCAAATGAGGAGTCCGGCACTTTTAAGGAAAAGCTGGGTAACTTTGCCGGTAAATTTGCTGGTTCTAGATTCGTTAGAGCTATCATGGATGCTGGTTATAGTGTTATTCCATTCTCTATTATCGGTGCTATTTTCTTAATTTTAACTGTTTTACCGCAAGCATTCCCAATTCCTGGGTTCGCTGCGTTGTACGCAAATTCTTTAGGGCGTTTCTCGAACTTATTCCAAGTAATTTATAACGCTTCAATGGGTATTTTAGCCCTAATCTTTGCGGGTGAGTTTACATATTCTTATACAAAGATTTATGCTCACGAAGAAAAATTGGATTTAGTTCCTATCAATGCATTGTTCATGTTCTTGATGGGATTCTTCATCACTGTTCCACAAATGATCTGGAAGAGTGGTTCTATCCAACTTCAACAATCACTAAAGCCTGATAACATTATCGGTGGTGGTATTGCTGTATCTGGTTCCGGTATTACTAGAATTGCTGCCGTTGGTATCTTTACTGGTTTAGTTGT
This sequence comes from Companilactobacillus suantsaicola, assembly GCF_004745525.1. Taxonomy (GTDB): domain Bacteria; phylum Bacillota; class Bacilli; order Lactobacillales; family Lactobacillaceae; genus Companilactobacillus; species Companilactobacillus suantsaicola. The sequence continues at coordinate 25,319 of NZ_RKLY01000024.1, forward strand.
TGGCTGGATTACAGTGCAAGTTTATCGCTTCACTATCAAGCACAACTGGCGTATTAAGATGCCTGCTTCAGTTCCTGCTGGTGTTGCTAATTCATTTAGTTCATTGATTCCTGGATTATGCGTGGCTGTCGTAATCGCAGTAATCAACTTATCACTAGTTCTTGCCGGAACTGATTTATTCAAGGTATTATACATTCCATTCTCATTTATTAGTAAGATTACTAATACTTGGTGGGGATTCTTGATTATCATCTTCTTGATCCACTTCCTATGGTGGTTCGGTATCCACGGTGCTACAATCATGAGTTCATTCTACACACCAATTATTTTGGCAAATATGGCTGCCAACGTTAAAGGTGCTAACAACTTCTTCGCTGGTGACCCATTGAACGCCTTTGTTATCATTGGTGGTTCAGGTGCTACATTAGGTGTTGCTATTTGGCTAGCAACTCGTGCAAAATCTGCACAACTAAGAGAAATTGGTAAAGTTGAAGTTGTTCCAGCTATCTTCAATATTAACGAACCTTTACTATTCGGTTTACCAATTGTTTATAACATTGATTTGTTTATTCCATTTATCGGTGCTCCACTAGTTTCAGGTCTTGTCAGCTACTTTGCTGTCACATTGAAACTAGTTCCTAAGATCATTCTTCAACAACCATGGCCTACACCAGTTGGTTTGAGTGGTTTCATTGGTACTGCTAGTTGGAAAGGTGCTGTTCTATCTGTAGTCTGTGCTATCGTCGCATTCCTTGTTTGGTATCCATTTATCAAACGTTACGACAGAAGATTGCTCAAACAAGAACAAGAAAATGCTGCAGCATAATAATTTTGAAAAAACTCTCAGGGTGCTGGGAGTTTTTTTGTATTCACGCTACTTAATGTGTATAATGAATTTGATACATCAAACAAAGGGTAACTATTCTCGGTTATTCTGTATCCAAAAAGGCACTAGGTGTGGTCACCTAGTGCTCTTTTTGTGTCTTCATTTATTCTTTCGTAAAATGAATCGATGGATTGACGTCTAACTTGTCAGCCGCATTCTCAACGTATTTCTTAACTTTATCTTGGTTCTCTTTAGTATCATCTTTTAATTGAACTAAAATAATAGCTTTTTTAGTCTTACTCTTTGAGGCCATTTGACCAACGTAAACTTTTTCAACTTCATCTGGATACTTCTTCAACAATTGTTGTTTCAATTTCAAAAGATTCTTATCCGAATTATCCGTTGCCGTCGTTTGAATGGTCTTAGTTTTCTCTTGGTCGACATATTTCTTAAAGGCATCAACACTCAAATAATTTCCTTTCGAGAGTTGTTGGATCTGTAACTTATAGCTCCCTAATTGATAGTTAGGCAATTTTTGATTCAAATTTGTGATTTCCGAATCACTAAACTGACTGCCAATGACTGCTAACTTTATTTCGTCATTATCGATTTCTTTATTAACGACGTAGACACCTGGCAATTCGTTGGTGACGAAGCTTGTCAATTGTGTCTCATTGTAAGTCTGCTTGACCAATTTTGAAGCCGACACCAAACTTGGTATCGTGATTACTATCGCGGCAGCGAAAATCAAAATCTGATTTTTCAAAGGCATCGATGCTGATTTCTTAGCTTTCAAATTAAAAATCAAGGTACAGATCATCGTGGCTAAGGCGATAAAGAAGGTGTTGATCAAGAACAAGTAGCCGGCGCTGAAAACTATCGACCAGTTCATTTGACTGACGCCGTAACCGACGGTTGAAAGTGGTGGTATCAATGCGGTCGCAATCGCTACTCCTGGTAGGATATTACCGGGGTCTTTCTTGGCTGAACCGATGATGCCGGCGACACCTCCAAAGAAGGCCACTAACACATCCCAAATGGCTGGTTGGGTCCGAGCGATTATTTGCTCACTAGCATCTTTGATTGGTGACAAAGCAAAGTAGATCGTCGCCGCAACTAACGCAACTACCAACTCGATCACGTACAAGGTGGCGGCTTTGCGAATCAATTTAGTATCACGAATCCCGAAGCCATACCCCATTCCGATGATGGGATCCATAATCGGCGAGATCAACATGGCTCCAATGATGACCGCGACTGAATTCATATTCAAACCGACACTGGCAATCAAGGTTGCACAAAACAAAACGGCAAAATTGACCCAGCTTAATCCGAGTCCTTGACGAACGTGTCGGTCAATAATGTCTGACTTTAATAATTCCTCATTATCCATTATTTCTTCCCCACAATTTTTATTTCAAAACTATTCTACCAAAGATTTCACTATTATGCTTTACATACTAGTTAGACCCTAGTAGTATGTATTACATAATAGTGAGGTCAAAAAAATGAATAATTCTCAATTACTCAAAGGAGTACTCGAAGGCTGCGTACTGATCGTCGTTTCCCAAGATGAGGTTTACGGCTACGAATTAGTCCAGAAACTAAATAAGCTCGGTTTTACCGATGTGATTGGCGGAACCGTTTATCCGCTACTTCAAAAATTGGAAAAACGCGGCGACTTGACCAGCCAACAAAAGCCTTCATCCGAAGGTCCCATGCGCAAGTATTATTCACTGACAAAACAAGGTCAAAAACAATTACACGAATTTGTCAGTCAGTGGCAAGCACTAGAATCAGTCGTCAACAAAATTATTTCTCAAAAAGGTGGACAAGATGAGTAAATCAGACGAAACACAACAACTAATTGCAAATAACAACGTCTTACGAAAAGACCTGAACCCCGAAAATGCCAAGTATTACGATGACCTACTCGTTTACGTACGGACAGCCGGTATTTTATACGACGATTACGAAGTGGAAAGCCGGCTTTTCGAAATTTTGCAAGACATCCTCGACGCACAAAAGGATGGTTCCACTGCTAAAGAGTATTTTGGGCAGCACCCTAACGAAGTTGCTGATCAATTGATCAGTAACTTTCCGAAAATCACTCCCAAAAAACAATTAAAATTTTATGGGATCATCTTCGGCATCAGTGCCATTTGGACTTTGATCCTCCAGATGAACAGTCAAAGCCGACAATTAAATTTAGCACCCTTTTTATTAAACGGAATCTTTTTACTCTTCCTAATTTGGGGCATTCTTTGGTTTATTCATCAAAGTGTCTATCCCAAACTAATTCAAAATAAGAAATTAGGTTTACTATCGACTTGGGTCGTCTCGATATTTTCAATTTTAATTTTTACCGGCATTCAATTTTTCAAACCCAAAGTTCTCAGTCTCACCCTAACCGACGGTTTAGTCGTTACCATCAATGCACTAGTTATTGTCGCCGCCATTATCACCATGTTCGTCATCAAAAAAGCTTGGCGACCAATCGTAATTGCCTGTGAACCAATCATCTGGGTCATTGCTCTTTCCAATATTTTTAAATTATACGCACCCACGAACATGAACAAACCAATCCTAATTTGGACCGCTGTATTAGCTCTGATTAGTATTACTTGGTTCTTCGTTTGGTTTTGGCGAGATGGTCACAAAGAAAGTAGTGAAAAAGCAACGGAAAAGAAATAAGAATAATTTAGGATTGATTCTCCAATCGAGTAGGAAGTGACAATTAGTCACCGACCTCTCACACCACCGTACGTACGGTTCCGTATACGGCGGTTCATTAATTTAAGCATTTTGAATAGACTCGAGTTTCTTGGACATATTTATTAGGCCAAGGGACTCGAGTTTTCTATTCGTTAAAGTGTATGACAAGGTCTTACTGTGTGCGGTTCGCCAATACCCCTTGCGGGTGTTAGCGAAGATGCGAGCCTGATTCTTTGTCATACCAAGTTTTACTAGGTTTCTAATTCTGGTTTTGACTTTCTTCCATGATTTCCAGATATATTGTCTGATTCTTGAACGAAGCCATTCATCTAAATCCTTAATGAATGTTTTCATACTTCCAATTCCATAATAGTTGAGCCAACCTATCATCTTTTGATGTATCTCTTTAAAGAGAACATCGAGGCTCCTGCCTCGATTCCTCTTTGTCATTAACTTGAGTGATTGTTTGACTCTCTTTTTAGCTTGTCCGCTGGGTCTTATATAAACACCCTTGGCAGACATACCGAGAGAAAATCCTAGAAATTTCAACCTTAATGGAGAACCAACTTTAGTTTTCTTTCGATTAATGGTTAATTTTAAGTCTTTCTCAAGAAATTTTGAAATACTTTCAAGAACTCGGTATCCAGCTCGTTTACTTTTGACATAAATATTACAGTCATCGGCATAGCGAACAAATTTATGTCCTCGGGACACGAGTAATTTATCGAGTTCGTTCAAATAGATATTAGCTAATATTGGCGATAGGTTACCACCTTGTGGTGTTCCTTTTTCGGACTTTTGGAATAATTGTCCATCCATTACACCACTAGTCAAGAATTTACGAATCATTCTCAATAACCATTCATCATTAATATACTGCCTGATGAATTTCATCAGTAGGTCATGATTGACCGTATCGAAGTATGATTTTAGGTCGAGGTCTATCACAAAGTGATAGCCTTGATCATAAAATTCTGTGACACGTTTTATGGCATCATGGGCACTTCGATTTGGTCTAAATCCAAAGCTATTATCAGAAAACACATTCTCAAACACAGGCGTCATTGCTTGTGCAATGGCCTGTTGTACTAAGCGGTCAACGACCGTTGGTACACCTAACTTACGCTTTGACCCATCGGGCTTGGGTATCTCTACTCTTCTAACAGGCTTGGGCTTATAAGTAAGATTGCTTAGCGATTCTATCAATTGAGTTTTATTCTCTTTGATATAGTCAAACAGCTCATAGACAGTCATTCCATCTATTCCTTGTGCACCTTTATTTCTATAAACTCGTTGGTAAGCTAAGTTAAGATTGGTTCTGTTTAAAACTATTTCTTTAAATGAAATGCCATTCTTGTTCGTATTTTCACCAGAGGCGGCACTACGTGCCTCTGATTGCTTTTGATTTTCCAAATCTATCATCCTCAGATGGTCAGCTTTTTGTTCTGTTTTCTGCGATTGTCGCACCGCTTCCACCTCCAATATCGAAAAGAATTATTAATGTTCGGTCCTTCGTCACAAGTGACTACTATGACCTCGGCTGACTTCTGTACCATTCAGCCAAACATCACTGCTTGGTTTGTTTGTAGAATACATTTCGTTTTCTTGCCAAACATATGATACAGACCTCCCCGGGTAAGAACGCTAACTTTCATACCATGTAGCTGCCGACTTTACTAGAAATATTTTCGAGTAGTATAGGATTTTATCTTGTGTTGCAGATTTATCCAACATTTCCAGCCTTATAGTCGATTTTTGTTCATCAGCTCAGTATTTTGCTTTAGACTTCCTTCAGATTTCACCTCACGGTGGACACCCTTGTCCTCGGCTAGTGATTCCGACTACTACGGCTCACAATGGGCTTTCACCACCAAGTTAGCGCCCATGCCGGGCGCACAACAAAAAACACTCGATTCGTAAAAATCGAGTGCTTTTTTTCTACTTAATCCTATTCAAAGCCCGCTTGGAAGGATAACATACTTCCCCAGACTTCGGCTTTTACAGCTGCTTTAGCTGTCTTGGCGGCAGCATCTAAATCTGTTGCATTGGTTTTAAATCTTAATTTCAAACCTTTTTTATCAACAAAATCAAATGTCAATCCATCTTGATCATAATTATTTAGCAATTCAATAATTTTATCTTGTTGTGCAGGTACGTTTAAAAAAATCATTTTTCTTCTCCATCTATTACATTTTATCGATAATCGCGTGGTCACTAAATCTTAATTCTTCAATTGGAACATTTTCAGTTTCAAAAACAATAATCTCGTTATCTTTCTTTAACATCCCACCAGGAACATAAAGCGTATGGATTGGACCTTTAGACCAGAAACGTCCGATATTGATTCCGTTCACTACCACGCAGCCTTTGCCATATTTTGAACAATCGATGTAAGTACTATGAATATCTTCTAATTTCATCGTAAAACGATTAAAAGTTGGTTGCGTCGATTTTGGTGAAGCTTGATATGACAATTTTTTTAGTGTTTCATCAAATGGTATCAAGTATTGTTGCCAACCAACTAGGAATTGATGATCGACCATCACGCCGCCTTTGATACCTTTTTTCTGGGTAGGTGCCATTAACTTGTATCCATAATTAACGCGGCTTTGATTCTCAACTAAAATATCTAATTGAATTTGAGGATTTTCACCGTTAATAGTAACTTCGTCGCCAATTGTCTGGGCTGTTTGCGTTGCTAAATATTTTTTATCGGCGTACAAACTAACTCGATCATTGGCATCGATAACTTTCAGTTTTTCATCATGACCAAAATTCTTAGTTTCAGTCCGATACAAAACATAACCATAATAATGATGCAATTTTTCAAATGACTTAGGGTAAGAACTTTTAACAACTTCAAATTTTTCAGCATTATCTAACAAACCGGCACATCCGGTGCTTAGTTGTGTTGGATAGGAGTTAATTTTAGGAAAAATGGGGATATGTTGTTGGACATCAGGGAAGTTTTGTTTCAACATATTTTGCATTGCAAAAAATTTCTCAGTTGGTTCTCCCGCTTCATTCAAAATTGCATCGTAATCATAACTGGTAACTTGTGGCAAATCCTTGTTCTTTCGAGCAGAACAGCCATTCATAAAACCAAAATTCGTCCCCCCGCGAAACATGTATAGATTAATACTGCCTCGTTGTAATAAATTCGAAACGTCTTCAACCATTTCAGAAGCATCTCGTCGAACTACTTTTTCACCCCAACGATTAAACCAACCATCCCAATATTCCATGCACATTAATGGCCACTTCTTATTGTGTTGTTGGTGAAATTTTTCTAAAGCATCAAAGTTTTCGATTGAGTGTGATCCAAAATTACCTGTCACAAAAATATCTTTATCGATCAACGTTCCGGCAGTAAGGGCTTCGATCCAAGTTCCATCAGAAGTGAAAAGTGGGACGTCGACTCCCAAGCTTCTCATCATTTTGACGATTTCAGTTAAATACGTTTTATCTTCGCTATAGGATCCGTATTCATTTTCAACTTGCATCATCAAAACTGAACCATTGTGTGTAATTTGGTGTGATACTAAGCGCGGCATTAACGCTTGGTAATAATTTTGGACCTTCTTCAAAAACTCTGGATCACTGGAACGCAATTGCAGATCATAATTTAATAACCAGGCTGGTAGCCCGCCAAATTCCCATTCGGCACAGATGAACGGAGTGGGTCTAAGTAAAACATATAATCCGAGATCTTCAGCAATTTCTAAGAACTTTTCCAGATCATATCGGCCACTAAAATCAAACTTACCTTCATCGGGTTCATGCACATTCCAGGGAATATACGTTTCAACTGTATTGAAGCCCATTGCCTTTAAGTTAAACAATGTGTCGTGCCACTGGGTAGGATCAAGTCGAAAATAATGCACTGCTCCTGACAAAATTTTTAATGGCCGGTCGTTTAATCTGAATTGATCTTTAATCTCGAATTTCATAATTACCCTCTCTTATTCAACTACGTCTTGCTTATCCGCCATCTTAACGAATGGAAGATAAATAAATGTAGCTAAAGCTAAATTGACAAGTGATAAAATAATAGAGCGCCAGTCAAAAGCTGTAGCAAAGAATCCATATAGAACTGGTGGCATAACCCAAGTGATATTTTGAGTAACTGGCTTTACTAGACCAAAGTAAGTTGCTCCATAAGCGACAGCGGACAATACAGCTGGGCAGAGCAAGAATGGAATAAATAGTAAAGGATTCAAAACAGTTGGTAAACCATACATAACTGGTTCACCGATATTGAATAGTACTGGGGCTAGACCAAGTTTTGCAACTTCACGGTAATGACTGTTGTGTGATTGCCAGAAAATGGCGATGAGCAAACCTAGCGTTGCGTACCAAACAAAGGCACTGTAAGAAACACTTGTCCAAAGGTAAGGAATTGCTTCATGGTGTTGATAGGCGTCAAGGTTAGCTAGTAAGGCAACTCCGAAGACCCCTTCCATGATAGGTGCCATAACATTTCCACCGTGGATTCCGAAGAACCAGAACAATTGTGTCAAAACAGCGATGGCAATTACGGCAAAGATATTTTGTGACATACCGAGTAATGGCATTTGCAATACTTTATAGATCCAGTCTAGTAGTGACTGACCGGTTACATTGTTGAAAACAGTAATGAAGATTCCGACTACATATAGTGAAATGAAAGCTGGAATGATTGATAGAAACGGTGTAGCGATGGCAGGTGGTACTGAGTCAGGCAATTTGATCGTCCAATTTTTGTTCATGATCTTTGAGAAAATAATTGCTGACAAGAAACCGATTAAAATAGCTGTAAAATAACCATTAGAACTAATATCTGAACCTGGAATCAAACCAGAAATCGTAACTTCCATTTGATGTCCGTGGATTGAGATTCCCTCAGCACCTTTAAGAGCGCCGGCTAAATCACCTTTTACTTTTGAAATGTCAAAAGTTGAACTGACTGAGTTACCGATTGAAATGATGAACGCACTGAACGCTACGATACCACTTGATAATCTGTCAGTGTTATAAATCTTAGCAACATTGACCCCTAGGGAGAAAATGAAGATTAGTGAAACAACAGAAACTGTGCCCCGAAAAATTAAACTGTTGATTCCAGCTAACCATGCCATGTTGGTAACAATTGCATCCCAACCGAATTGAGTTGGAATATCAACTAAAAAGGCATTAATTAAAAGAGCAATTGATCCTGTCATAACGGCAGGCATAGTACCAATGAATGAATCACGAAGTGCAACTAAGAACTTCTGATTACCAATTTTTGTCGCAATCGGTAACAGACGGTTCTGCAAACTATCCATAAACTTATTATTCACGTTTAAAACCCCTCTACTTCCATTTGATTATTTTTAATAATTTAAATATTGAAGTAAGCGTTTACATATATGCTTTTAGATTACTTATTTCTGTTAACAATCATAGAATATATTCTTAAAAGTAATTTGTCAACGCTATTTTCGGTGTTTTTTATGGTTTTTGTTTATTTTTAATAATTAATTGTTATAATAATTCTTGATAAGGAGAAATTAAATATGAAAGTTAGCAAAAGAAGAACTGAACAACGCTATCAAATTCTTGATTTAATTTACACAACGGGTTCAATCTCCCGAGTAGATATTTCTCGCCAGACCGGTATCACCGCCGCCATTACCAGTGACATCGTTAATGAGTTGATCAAGCAAGGCGCTGTCAAAGAAGTTGGCGAAACAACTCCCACGACCGCTGGTTCCGGACGTAAAAGAATTTTGTTAGCTCCCTGTGGCAAACAAGCTTATTATGTTGGCAGTGAATTGTCAGAAAAATTTTTCAGCTTTTGTCTGATCGACAATCTCGGCCAAGTTATCAAGAAAAAAGCGGTAAATTTTGAAATTAACACTAGTAATGCCATCACGATGGGAAATTATCAACAAAATTTGACGGAATTTTTAAATGATTGTTCGAAATACGACCCTAAGGCGGTTGGTATTTCGATTCCTGGACATTTTGATAACACAACCAAACGCATATCTAGCAACAACCAACTTTGGACCGATCTTGATTGGAGCAAGCTTTTAGAGCAATCAGAAATCCCTATTTACTTGGAAAATAACGTTCACACAATGGGCAGTGCTGAGCGATTACTTACTCACGACCTCAGCAATAAGAACTACCTTTTCTTCCACGTCAGTCGCGGTATGTTTGCTTCCTACGTCTATCAAGGTGAAGTTTACGGTGCAAATGATTTTCTAGTTGGCGAGATTGGCCACATGATCGTCAATCCCGATGGAGAATTTTGCGAATGTGGTCGTCGTGGTTGCTTGCAGACGTATGCCAGTGAAACTTGGATCATCAAAAAGGCCAAGATTTTATACCGTAATAACGCTACAACCTACTTGCACCAATTGGTTCCTGATGCGGATTCAATCTCGATCGAGGCGTTATTAAAAGCTTTCAAGATGGGTGACGATGGCGTGATTTCTATTTTGACTAATGCGATGAAATACTTGGCCATTGCGCTAAACAACCTTTCTGTCATGATCGTTTCGGATAAAATCATCTTGCACGGACAAATCTTTGAACTACCACCATTGAAGACTATTTTGAGTCGCTTTTTAGTTCAAAACCAATTCGTCATCAATGGCGTTGATCCTCAGCCAATCCAAGTGAAAAGTTACGACCAATTTGATGGTGCCGTAGCTGGAGCAATGATGGCGGTTCAACACAATTACTTTGGTAAGAATGTTGAGATATAGTGATAATGCTCCTTGAATGTAAAAAAACTGAAGCCATTGGGATTTTCCCAATGACTTCAGTTTTTTTTAGTCTGTATTAAAATTCATTAACCCATAAAATCTTCAGCAACGTAATATCTGTCACCTGAACGGTAAACGCCGACTCCGACTGTTTTTACATCGGGTGATAGGACATTTGTATAGTGACTTGGAGCAAAGTTTTCTGCTCTGAAACTGTTCATGATATTTGCGGCAATTTCGTTTGCAGGACGTTTGTATCTGTAGGCAATGTTCTCTTCTTCAGTACCCCATCCGTCTGGGAAAGCTGAGAAGCACATTGAGCCGTTTGGTCTTTGATGATCAAATTTCACGGAAATTTCTTTGGCACGAATATTGGCAGTATTTGTCAAAGCGGCAGTTTGTGACAATGGAGCGACCCCTTTGGCAGCACGTTCGTCGTTGATTGATTTGAGTACGGCGGCGGCTACACTGGCTGTATCTGGATTTGAATTCGAAGTTTGATTATTAGTTGGTTTTTGTGGATTGACAGCAACCTTACCTTTTGATGAGAAGGTGCTGAAGTTAGTGTTAGAATTTACAGTCTCAACGGCTTTATTGACCGTCATATTCTTAGCACTGATCCATTGATTAGAAGCAACTTCGTAATAAACTGCGCCAGTTGTATCTTTGATAGCACGATCAACTTTCCAAGTCGAGCCATTTGGTAGATTTCTAGCAGCCGGAATTTCACCTTTTGTCATCGTGTAATAAATCGGCGCACTCCCATTGACGATAGTACCGATAGCCTGGCTATTACCATCGTTTAACGTCTAATCTGACGCCTGCAAATATTCGTTGGTAGCAACTTGGTAAAAAGTTCCGCCATTGATTTTCACAATTTTACCAACACGCCAAGGTGTATTAGGTGCCAAAGCCCGATTAGTGATCAAGTAGCCTTGTGAAGTATATAGTCTAGCTGTCACGCCAGGCTTTACAGTCGCTACGGTTGCAGCTTTTGCTGTTGTTGAATTCAGTGACAAGACCCCTGTTGTTGCCATTGCTAGAGCAGCAATCAGTGTCGCCGATTTTTTCAAAGAAATTCTCATAAACACACTCTCCCTAAACAAATATTTTTATATTTCCAAAGCGATTATACCCCTTTCCTCGTTTAAGGAATCAGGCTTTTGGAAACAATTTAAGATTAATTTGAAAGAATGTGAAATACTAAAAATCTTCTTTTACTTTTCGAGAATTTGACGAACGTCACTCAAAGCTTTAGCGATGTCGCCCTTAATGGATTGGCCTTTATCCTCAATTTCTTCTGGTAAAAATTGGTAATCACGATTGATCATCACATCGTATGAACCTTCTAAACTTCCGGTTAGACCCCAGAATGGTTCTTGAATAAACATTGGTGTCATTCGGCCAACGCCTAGTTCGATCAATAATAAGTGATCGTCATGGAGATGATTTAAAACGTCATCAGAAATTTTTTGATATTCTTGATGATAACGAGTTCCTTCTAAGAAATTGCCGTAACCACGCACCCAAGGGAAAGCTTCAGCACCACAGTTAGGACATCTAGGAATCATGTCGGTTGGCACTTTAGTGTCATCCCCCATAGCTTTGACCATCTCTTCAACTGGTTTAACTGCATCCCAAACTTCATCGCTACAACGTTGTGAACACTGGAAGAATCGATGATCACCTTGAATCTGAGCCACTTTGTCTTCAGGAAAAGCTTTAATTGCTTGAGTATCTTGATTAGTCGTCAAAATGAAGTAATCCTTGTCTTTCAAAATAGCTTGCAAGTCACGATAAGGTTGTCTAATTTCCGCATGTTGAGTCGTGTAAAGAAAAGTTGCTAAATAACCCCAATACTCCTCTCGAGTTGGCCAAGGATATTGCATTCCGGAAAAGGCACCGTTAAGGTTATATTTTTCAGCGAATTTACCAAAGTACTTTTTGAAAGAATCATTGTTCTCGTAGTAGAAATCACCACCGCCAGCAGCTGATAAACCGGAAGCTCCACCAACAATAATGTGATCAGCTTGCTTGATCTTATCAGCCAAAATTTGAATCTGCTCATCGTATGGCAAAGCTGGCTTGTCCGTCAATTTGACCGGTGTGCTGCCACTAGCGTAAACATTAAAAAAATTAGAATAGTTAGTCTGTGTCTTCATAACCAGTTTCTCGTAAAAAGTTAAATCATCCATTTTAAAAATCCTCCAATAATTCCGTCAAAGTTGTTTTAATATCACCTGGCAAAGCTAAAGAGTTCGCTTGAATATCCGGAGCAATATTGATTTCTTTAGCTAAATTCAAAGTTAGAAATTGCCAATTATATTTCGCAACGGACTCCATTAATGGAGCTTTGATCATTTGATTCCTGGCCCCGATACCTAATTCCAGCTGCAAAACTTTCTTATCTTTATTAGTTTGAACAAACTCCAAGAAGTTATCCTCCTGAGCTTGCCACTGCGGCGTTTTCATCTGCAGACCCTCAAAATTGCCTTCAATTTCCCAAAGCTTATTCTTATCAAAACCGTTTAATTGGAAGTGTGAATCAGCGTTTGAAGTTACCACAAAATAATTTTTTCCTCGCAACAAGTGCTTCAAATTTTGAAAAACAGCTGTAGGTTGGTAATCGCTCACTAAATACTGGTGCACCTGGCGCATAAACTCTTGGTGGTCGGGAGTTGGCAATTGTGACATCACGCCCTGCAATAAACTGTTGATTCCATATAATACGCGAAAATGCTCGAAATATTTTTCAAAATTCTCGTCGTCAGCGAAAATGTTGTAACCTTCGGCAATCGATAGCCCATTACTGGCACTAATCAGGATTGCATCACTGTTACGAATCATCGCTTGAGCTTGCTTGATCTCTGTTTTCATTAGAACTCCTTTTTAATTTTTGTTATCATGGTGTACAATTATGTACACAGTGTATTGAATATCTTTTAAAATACAGGATAACGAAACCAAAATTAAGTACACATTTTTAAAAATCATCCAATTATGGACAGTTTTTAAAATGTGTTAAGGAGATTTTTATGGATCGCAGAACTATTTACACCATCAATGTCGTTAAAGATGCTTTTTTGGACTTAATATCAGAAAAATCATATCCGGAAATTAATGTGGCGATGATTTGCCGTAAAGCCGACATCACTCGCTCGACTTTTTACTTACACTTCGACAACTTGACCGACGTCTTGAATGCCGTTTTGGATGACGCCCTACTTTTCACAGGTGAATCAAGCTTTACCATTGATCCGGCCAAAGTGAGTTTAGACGTCTTGAAAGAAAACGAATCACTCTTGCCAGCTTGCCAAAGAATTGCTGACTCGCAAAAGTACCGTGACCTTTTGATGGATTCCAGTTTGAGTGACTACATCATTGGCCGCATTATCGCTCACGAACGCGACACGATCGTACCTTCGATTCAAAAGCGAGCCGGATTGAACGAAAAAGAAGCTGAATTACTCTTCATTTACTCGATTCACGGTTCATTTGCCATCAACAAACGCCACCATTTCACCAAAGATGATTCGTGGTACAAAGACCTGCAAATGTTCAACAAATTTACCAGTGCCGGTTACAAAGCACTAAAAAAGACTGAAACTATGGATAATTAATCCGTAATTTCAGTCTTTTTTTCGTAATTTATAGTTAACACGATTAAGGAGATTTCGCGATGACTACAAATAAGCGGTTAATTTTGGCAGACATTGGAAAGGAAAGACGTTTCACTTTCCACGGAGAGTTCAAAAAATATGGCTTCAAATATAACGATCACAACAAAAAGTACGCTGCACCGACTATTTTATTAACCAATATTCAATTAATTACTCCCGCTAAAGCTATTCCAATGACCGACCATCTTTGGTTCAACTTAACCAAAGGTTTTAAAAGTTTAGGGGTCTTGCAAATCGACTACAAACTCTCTCACCCCACTAAGGTTTTATTAATTTGTGGAGAAAAACGCTTAGAGTGGGACGAAGAAAACTGGAAAATCTGTCAAAGAATTTATGAACTGTATCGCGAAGATTACATTAGGCGTGGAATCGCTAAACCTTATGACTGGCCTTTTACTTAAGAGTAATTAACCAGTTTTTCTCCAGCATGAGCACCGTAAACAATTTTTTGAACGTTTTTAGTGATTTTAGCTATTCGTGAAAAACCACTTAGACCACTTTGGTTATGGCCATTCGTCATGATTACCAGGATATACTTTTGTCCATTGGGTAGGGTTACGATTCCGGCATCGTTGTTTGTATCTTCCAAGAAGCCGACTTTATCCTGAACAGTCGTACCTGTTTCTGCGGCAGCAGCTCCGGCTGGAATTCCGCTTCGATAAATCTGTTTGCCCATCAAATTCAAAATCATCGACTGATCAAACGGATCTTGGAAGACTCCAGTTCCAGCTTCTAAGCTTTCCAACAATAGTTGCAAGCTATAACTTGTCGTCTGAGCGGCTTCGTCGGTTTGGAAAACTTTTGGATACCAACCTTGGCTAGCAATGAATGAACTGATTGTATCAGCACCGTTATTGAGGATTTGCTCTTCCGCAAAATCATTTTCACTATTAACGATCATTTTGGTGAAACCTGTTTCGTTCTCACTAGTCCAAGAGAAATCACCGTTTTGTTTTTGGTGCATTAAAAACGCCGTGAGATACAATTTATAAGTACTAGCAGCGGTCATGACAGCCGTGGCGTTGGACTCAACTTCCAAAGCGCCTTTTTGATGAATCTTGGCATACTGATTATTAGAAGATCCATCATTTCCCAAATTATAAAAACTGACGCTGGCAGTACTGTCTTTAGTGACTGTCTTCAAATAATTGGTCAAATTGGTTTTGATGATCGACTGTTTCTTTTTGATCGTCAAAACCTTCTTCGGACTATCCTCACTATCCGCTGAAGCCTGTGAATTATTATGGAAATAGTAGCTTAATCCCACGACAAGCGCACTAATAACCAAAATATTGATAAGAATTTTTTTATACATCCCTCGTTTATTCTTAATGTGATTACCCTCATTCTGCGATTACAAATAATTTATTAACACAATTATAAGTGTCTCCACAGAAAAAGATTTATACATTTCTATTACATTATTCTTACAGTTTAGTATTATTCACTAATAGTTATTTTTTTTAATATTTCTTTAAGGATTGTGTGATTGGGATTTTGAAATATACGCAAATAAATTTTTTGACAAATTTTACTATTCATTAGAATCATCAGACTCTTTGGGAACCTCAATAATAGTCGCTTTTATCTTCTTAGCTTTCTTTCTCTTAGGATGTGGTACCAACTTTTTAGATGCTTCCACGGCTCCACTGATGCCTGACTTGGTTTCTTGACCAATTTTATTAGCTAAAGACTTTGCGGAATCTTTGCGAGATTGTTTACGCTCATTAACTGCTTTTAAAAGTTCCTTACTCTGTTCCAACACTTCATTATTCATATAATAAATTTTAATAAATCCGTTTGCTGGCAAAACAGTATTAGCTTTAGGGACTGTTTTAATAACCGTATCGACTTTTTGTGATGCTAATTTAGTACTGGGGTCGATAACTATAAAATCATGTTTTATATTTAAATCATTTAGCAGATCTTTAGTTTGATTCAGACTTAAATCAATGATATCAGGTACTCTGACATCACCACTATGACGCTTATTGTGCTCGTCTAACTGATGATTAACGTAAGCAGTAAATAACCGACCGTATTCTCTCGGTCCACAATAAGCGATATGATTACCTCATCAAAATAAATGGTGAGGTATTTTTAATGGACGAAAAGCCGGATATTGTAAAAGTT
>NZ_RKLY01000025.1 GCF_004745525.1 Companilactobacillus suantsaicola
GTGCCAATTTCACGTACGGCATTAATCTCACATTCACTTTATCAAAAAAAGTGAGTAAATTAATTCTTCGTCAAAAATTAATTTACTCACTTAGCTTAGTCTGTTTTTACTTAGCGCTTCAGCGCTTACGTAAAAGGCCGAGCTTGGAAATGCCGCGCTCTTTGCGGTAGTTTCAAGTCGTGCCCACCACGTTCCAGCCCAAAATCGAGTTTGTTGCGGAGGACGGCATACTAAACTAAACTGCAAAATATTTAATTTTTAATGTATTCCTATTATGAATTTTTATTAATAAAATCACGATACCAATAGAAACTCTTCTTAGGAATCCGACGTAAGTCTTTTTGATCATCGTCGTCTCGATTAATATAAACAAAGCCATAACGTTTTTTATATCCATTCAACCAACTCAACAAATCGGTGAATGACCAGGCACAATAACCTAATAACTCTACCCCATCGGTCATTGCTCGTTGCATTTCAGTGATATGTTCCTGCAAGTAGTCGATTCGATATTGGTCATTGACGACATTATCTGACTCCAGCTTATCTTGTGCACCTAAGCCATTTTCTGTGACCATGATTGGTAATTGATACTTTTCATATACTCGACGTAAAGCAATTCTGAAACCGACTGGATCAATTTCCCAACCCCATTGGGTTTTGTTCAAATATGGATTTTGCACGTTATTGAACATCGTCGTTTCTGGAGCTTGGGCTTGAGCTGACCTTGGTTGCATCAAATATGGGTCAGTTTTAGAAAAGTTCTTTTCGTGTTGATCTGTATCTGGATGCTCGATTTGATTTTGTTGGAAAGTTCCACCGTGATAGTAATTGATTCCTAAAAAGTCAGGTTTAGCTGATTTCAAAAGTTTCTCATCGGCAGCACTGACTTCTGGGGCAACTCCGAGAGCTTTCAAGTGGTTCATTACTAAAGCGGGATACGTTCCTCGGCAGTAAACATCCAACCACCAATTATTGTTGAAATCGTCAGCGTTGTCAGCTGCTAAAACGTCATTGGGGTTAGCAGTGATTGGATACGTCGGACCATAACCAAAACTTGGGCCGATCATTCCATTTGGAACTAGTTCGTGGAATAAATTAATAACCATGGCATTTGCCAAGTTGATGATGTGGTTGGCAGCGTACATTCGCTTGATGTCAGTCACATTAGGCGGATGTGAGGCCCAACGATAGCCCATGGCGGTGAAAATATTTTGCTCGTTGAAAGTGACCCAGTATTTAACTTTACTTCCATAAGCGTTGAAAACAGCTTGGCAGTATTTTCTGAAGGCATCAATCACACTTCGAGATTCCCAACCACCATACTTATCCTGCAAGGCTTGAGGAATATCCCAATGATAAAGCGTGATTACTGGTTCAATATCATGCGCCAATAAATCATTGATCAAATCGTCGTAGAACTTAATTCCTAATTGATTGATTTCTCCGTCACCATCAGGAATAATTCTTGACCAAGCGATTGAGAAACGATAGGCTTTCAAACCCATCTTAGCCATTAATTCGACGTCTTCTTTATAACGATGATAATGATCAACCGCTACATCACCGTTCGTTCCATGATAAGTTTTGCCAGGAATCTTGGAAAAGGTATCCCAAATTGAAGGCCCTTTACCATCCTCATTCCAAGCTCCCTCTATTTGGTAAGCCGCTGAAGCTGCTCCCCAGAGAAAATTTTTAGGGAATTTTTTTAATTTTTGATAATACATTTTAAGCTCCTTTTACTGCTGAACCAGAAACGGATTCTGATTTTGCATCTGCTTGAGCAGCTTTTTGAGCATCTTCTTCTTGTTCAGTCTTTAATTCTTGTCTGTCTAAGACTTTGAAGAATGGATAGTAAGCTGCTACTGCAACGATTAATTCAATCAATTGCCAAAGAGCTGCACGCCAGTCGCCACCGGTCATTAGAAAACCACTGACAATTGTTGGTGTTGTCCATGGAACTTGGGCTACGATCATACCAATAACACCAAATTTCATTAGGTAATAAGTGATAAGTTCCAAAACCATTGGTGTAACAATGAATGGCACCATCAAAGTTGGGTTCAAAACAACTGGTAGACCGAACATGATAGGTTCACTAATGTTGAAGACTGAAGGCATCAATCCTAAATTACGCATTGCCTTGTAACGTTTACTCTTAGCAGTGAACATACATAAAACTAAACCTAGAATTGCACCAGTACCACCGATTGTCAAACCAAAGTTCAAGAAACCGTCGGCTGCGATATGAACTGGGGCTTCACCCTTTGATACCGCATTGATATTAGCAGTCAAGAAACTCAAGAAAACAGGCGTGTAAATACTTCCGATAACGTTAGTACCATGAACACCAACGACCCATAGTGCTAAGACTAAGAAGATAGCCAATTCAATTCCCCAAATGCTATCTAGTCCAACAACTAATGGTGAGAAGATAACTTGGATAACTGAGTTGATATTAATGTGCATCACAACTCTAACTAACCAAACAATGAATAAAGCAATGGAACCAGGAATCAAAGATGAAAATGACTTTGCAACTGCAGGTGGAACTGAATCTGGTAACTCAATAGTCCAATTACGAGCTACACAGAAACGAATAATTTCACTAGAAATAATGCAGACCACGATAGCAGTAAAGATACCACCAGAACCAAGGTCGGCTGGATCGATGGCCATTTTGTCATTCAACATTGCTAATAAAAATGCAACTGTTGGAATAACCGTTCCGGTCATCGTATCCAATTTATTGGCTTTAGCTGATTGGTAACTAATACCCATCGCTACGATCAAAGCCAAGATACCAAATGTTACTGTAACTGCGGCATTCAAGTAACCAGAAATTGGTTTGATGAAGTCAGCCCACCAAGTGAATGGCAAGTTTGCCACAATCATAAAAATACTTCCAAAAATTGTGAATGGAATTGTAATGATCATCCCATCACGAAGAACAACCATATACTTTAGATTTCCAAATTTTGCCAAAGCGGGCAAGAACTTGTTTTGAAATCCAGAAATAATACTATTCATAAATTTCCCTCCTAGTTAGTTTTTTCATTAAAAGAACTAACTAAAATGTAATCGTTTTCTTTGATTTAGTCAAGGGGATTTTAATGAATAACCAAATTTCTTTTTGAGGGTGATAGTGTTTGCTTGCCGTCTTCCGCACAAAACCTGTGATGGACTGGAACGCTGCCGGCGCAACTTTGAGCTTTTTCAAGTTCGGAAAAATCTCAAAGATTGGCCTTATTCTAAGCGCTAAAGCGCTAAGAATAATTTGGCGGCTGAGCCATCACAGGTTTTGTGCTCCAGACTAGATACTATTCTTATTTTTTTTATAATTTATTCTAGTTTGGGTAACTAGTTCTATTCCAAATCCTTGGAATTTCTGTTTTTGATTTGATTACCTTCTCAATTTTGAATTGAATATACTTTCAAAAAGAAAATAAAAAAACAGCACCCATTTTCTAGTCTTCGAAACTTAATTCGTTCACTATAAAAATAGGTGCCGTTATTCTTTGTTTTAAATCATCTAGGAAAAGGCCTGAATAGAACAGTTATTCCTAGATGAATGGAAAGTAAATAAACCATAGATCCGTTCTTCAGTCCGGAGCAACAAACTCGATTTGGGCTCAGATGTGAAATTTGTCTTGGTGCTTTAGCACCTAGACAAAGGCCAATCTTGGAGACAATTCCCGATTTTGGAATTGGCTTCAAGTTGTGCCCACATCGTTCCAGCCCAAAATCGAGTTTGTTGCGGAGGACGGCATACTACACCATCCCCCAAAAAAGTTAATCAACACTTGGTACTGTTCTTTTCTTAAACTTCAATTCGACTTTTGGTAGCTCTAAAATACTGCGCGTGATCAAGGCACAGCCTCCTAGTAAATTGTCATTATTCGTACTGTCCGCCATCTCGATGTTAATTGGATGATTGACCACATTGCTTAATACATCCTCTACTTCAGGCAATAATTCTGGTATTGCTCGTAAAACTTTTGAACTAAGAACTACTTTTTCGGGATCAAATAAAAGTAAAATATTTTGTAAAATGATTGACAAACTTGCTTGAAAATTCTTTAACACTTCCAAAGTGTCTTCATCTTCTAAGTCATACCAGCGCTTAATATCAGCGATTACCACCGGTTTTCCTTTTAAATCAGTCAAATTATTTATGACTGCTTGATCTGAGCCGACTTCATCCAATGCTGTCGGTTGACTGCTTCCTAATCCGAGATATCTGGCATTACCGATTTCTCCTGCTTGAGAATTTTTCCCGCTATACAATTGTCCGTCAATAATCATCCCGACGCCGACTCGGTCAAACAAACTGACTGCGGCAGCACTTTCAATCTCTCGATCAGAAAAGTCTCTGATGGCAAGGGCTGCTAAGTTAGCCTCATTTTCAACTATGACGGGGACATTGAATCTACTTTGGATAACTTGTACTAAGTCAAAGTTGGCTAGGTCGTTCTTTACGGCACAGACGATTTGATTATTTTTTACAGCGCCATCGATTGCGACTGAGATACCCATTAGGTCTGAATTGTCCAATTCCATTAGCTTGATACCCGAATACAAGGCCAATAATTGTTGGGAAGCTTCTTTGCCTTCAGTTGGAAATTCTTTGTGGTCGATTATGCTGCCATCGAGCCAATTGGCCATACAACTGACCGAATTACTGTTGATTTTAGTATTGATGGTATAGCCGGCTTGGGCGTTGAAATTAGTTAAAACCGGTTTGCGACCGCCACTACTAGTGCTGTTTCCTTGTCCAATGTCATAAACTAAATTGTCATTCTCTAATTGGGTAAAAATATTGTAGACTGTCGATTTGGTCAAGCCTAATTTCTTGGCTACATCGGCTCTTGAGGTTGGTGTCTGATTAAAAACTTCGCGTAAGACATTTAACTCATTAATTCTTCTGATTGTTAGTCGATTCATTTCACCAACCCCTTATAAATTTTTCTATATATACAATCATACTACATGTGTATAGACCAACGAATAAAAAAAACACCAATCCGATTGAATTGATGTTTGTGCACGACAATTGAGGGCATTTCGAGGGCGCGAAATCTTTTTATAAAGTAAATTCAGCTTCGTCTGCGACTAACTTGGCTGATTTTGTCTTGTCGTTGTCGTGCAAGATAACTGTCACATCTCCAGAGAGTCCAGAAGTTTTGACAGTTACTTGATTATTTTCTTTTTTAGCAGTAATTTTTGCGACATCTTGACCATGAATATCGACCACTTTAGTTGAAACTGTTCCGTCAGTTAGTTGATATAGATGGACTTCAACATCCTTGGCGTAGTCATAAGAAGCGTGATGGCTATTATTGTGGCGTACGATGATGCTGTTTTCTCTAACTAGAACTGGCAAACTCAACTCGTCAAATTGTTGATCGACCCACTTGCCAGATTCCGGTGCTTGATAGACTTGTCCATCTAAAATGCTAGTCCACTTGCCACCTGGCAAATAGAAGTGTGCTTGGCCTGTTTCGTTAAAGATCGGAGCAACCAAAATTTGTGAACCAAACATGTATTGGGTGCCATTATCATAGACATTTGGGTCCTTTGGAAATTCCATGAACATTGGACGCATCAACGGATTACCGTAATTTGCAGAATGTGCTGCCTGGGTGTACAAATAAGGCATCAACGACAACTTCAAGTCAACGTAACGCTTAGTATTTTCGACCGCTTCTTGATCAAAATTCCAAGGAACACGATAGACGTTACTGCCGTGATAGCGACTGTGCGATGACAACAAGCCAAACTGGGTCCAGCGCTTATAAAGGTCAGCCGTTGGCATATCTTTACCATCTTCAAAACCACCGATGTCGTGGCTCCAGAAGCCGAAGCCGGAAAGTAAGAATGACAAACCACCACGCAAAGTGTCACGCATCGAATTGTAGTTAGAAAGGCAGTCTCCACCCCAGTGAACTGGATATGATTGTGAACCAGTAGTTGCTGAACGAGCAAAGACGACCGCTTCATCTTCACCTTTCACTTCAGCAATTGCGTCATAAACGGCTTTATTGTATTGCAAAGTATAATAGTTATGCTCTTGTTGAGGATTGGAGCCATCAAAGAATTTCACATCATCGACGGGAATTCGCTCACCAAAGTCAGTCTTAAAGCAGTCGACCCCCATCTTCAATAAGTCCTTGAGCTTATCTTGATACCACTTAACAGCCTTTGGATTAGTAAAGTCAACAAAGCCGTTACCAGCTTGCCAAAGGTCCCATTGCCAAACGTCTCCATTCAAGCGTTTTAACAAATATCCTTTTTCTTTAGCTTCTTTAAATAAAGGTGACTTTTGGGCGATGTAAGGATTGATCCAAACACAAGTCTTGATTCCCCGGTCGTGAATCTTCTTCAATAAACCTTCTGGATCAGGGAATTGATCTCTATCCCAGTCTAAGGTGCACCATTCAAAGCCTTTTTGCCAGAAACAGTCAAAGTGGAAGACATCTAGTGGAATATGGTGTTCCTTCATACCATCGATGAATTTCAAAACCGTTTCTTCACTGTAATCGGTCGTAAATGATGTACTGAGCCAAAGTCCAAATGACCAAGCTGGTGGCAAATTGATCTGACCCGTCAATTGCGTATAACGATGCAAGACTTCTTGTGGCGTTGGTCCGTAGATTACGTAATACTGCAATGATTGACCCTCAGTACTGAATTGTACCCGGTCAACATTTTCTGAACCAATTTCAAACGAAACCCGTTGTGGTTCATCGACAAATACCCCGTATCCTTTGCTACTGAGGTAAAATGGCACATTCTTGTATGCTTGTTCACTACCCGTACCACCATCTTGATTCCAAATATCAACTGATTGACCATTTTTAACAAAGTTTCCAAAACGTTCGCCTAATCCATAAATTTTTTCATCAATTCCCATTGATAATTGTTCACGCATGTAATTGATTTTCTTATCATGATCATAAATGACCCCTTGAGCCTTAGGTGCCGACTCGGTAATCAAATGATTATTTGCGCTAAATTTTAAATTGAAATCACGCTTCAAAGGTAACGTCAATTTCAAATCGCCACTTTGTAAACTTGCTAAATCCTTGTCGATTGAAATATCAATATCTGGCTTTAAATCATTAATTTTAAAAGCTGGACCATGATCTTCACTGTCAAAATGTTCTAACTTTACGCCAATAACATTCTCAACTGGTGAAGTAAAGGTCAAAGTCGTTGCCCCAAGATTCAATTGATCACCACGACTAGTGATTTTCTTAAATGGCGCAAAGGCCGACAATGTCCGGTCTTCTTTTTTTACGTCATAAACTTCCATTGGTGAATCAACGTCATATTGCTCACGATTCATCCAATAACCATTAGTAAACTTCACTAAATGCACCCTCTTTATCGGTATTTTAGTTTGTTCTTTTAACGAACTAACTAAGTTAACGCTTACATTATAAACAACATTAACCACATAATTCAATTGATTTTTTGATTTCTTTTCAAATTTTGCTAAAAAAGTAGTATTTTGTGGTATTTCTTTTAGGTGAAGTATGCCGCCTTCCGCACAAAACCTGCGATGGACTGGAACGCTGCCGGCGCTATTTTGAGCTTTTGCACAGTACGCAAAATCTCAAAACTAGGCCTTATTCTAAGCGCTAAAGCGCTAAGAATAATTTGGCGGCTGAGCCATCGCAGGTTTTGTGCTCCAGGCTGAATTTTACTTCTATGATTTATCTACTTTCCATTCATTTAAGAATACTAATTCTATTCTGACTTGGATCTTGGTATTTTGATGAGTTATTGTGTTTTCCCCCTCTATTCAAAATGGGAATAATACATTAAAAGAAAAAAGACCCTACTAGTTTGCAACTTTTTCCTGCAACTCTTGTAAGATCTTCTATTTTTTACATCAAATTAAATCAATCAAAATATTAAATGCTCTAACGCATCCAGACTATAAAACAGTTAAGTCCCCAATTCGAATAGAAGTATATCTAATTTCAGAATTTACTGAGATGCTGCAAAAATCTGAAATCCAGTCTGGAGCAACAGCTCTGGGAAATGCTCAGCCCTGAAATTTTTGTTAATGCTTTAGCATTTACAAAAAGGCCAATCTTGAAGACAATTCCCGCTTTTGGAATTGGCTCCAAGTTGTGCCCAGAGCGTTCCAGCGTTTCCCAGAGCTGTTGTGGAAGACGGCAATACACCACTCCCCTTCAAAAGAACTATCTCAAATTATTTTTAAAACAATTCTCTAAAATGAGCTTCTAAAAATGTTGCTATTCCGTCATTTACGTTTGAATCGGTGACAAAGTTTGCTGTCTCTTTGATTTCTGGAATGGCATTGCCCATTGCTACTGAATAATGAGCTTGTTTCATCATTCCTAAATCATTCATCCCATCTCCGAAAACGAAGGTGTGATCTTTGTCGACGCCTGTTTCTAATTGAACTTTTTTGATGGCTGTCCCTTTGTCAGTCTTTAACGGAATCATTTCAATATTATCGGGGCCTGAGGCAGATAGGCGTAATAGTTTTGTGGCAGCTAATTCTTTTCTTACTTGGTCCAATTCATCCATATTACCGCGTGACAAGACTACTCCATTAGTAATAATTCCGGCAACTTTTTGTAATTCTTCAAAATTTTCAATCTCATGGTAACCAAAAGCTTCATCGAAGTTTCCGGCATTTTGAGCGATGAAGTGTGGAATCTTTTCAGTGAAGTAAGCTGTATCTGGGGTAAATAGCATCATTGGTAATTTGCGGTCGTGTGTCACTTTATAAGCTTCCTCGACTGTCTTCTTGCCCAAAAGTGTGACTTCTTGACCGTTGATTCCGTCAAAAACGGCACCATTTGAGGTAATCATCCCTACTTCTGGATTCAAACGGTTCTGGGTGATTTTGGCTAATTCGTACATTCGACCGGTCGAGATGTAAAATTTTACTTCGTGTTTTTGCAGTTTTTCGATCGTAGCCTTTGTACGAACTGAAATATGCTTGTGGTCGCTTCCTAACAAAGTATTATCAAGATCCATAAAAACTAAATATTTTGGCATCACAATTCCCTCGAATCATTATTAGTAAACTCATATTCTATTGTACCAAATTATTGGAACCGTTTACTTTACTTTGCCAGAAATTTCACCCCTTGACAGACAAAATTGTCTAGTTGTAAATCCATATCTTACTCAAACAAGCTAAGCTTTTAAATACCACATACTCTGTAACAGTCCCAATCCCAAATTGAGTTTGTTGTGGAGGACAGCATACTTCAACAAAAAAATCCTAAAGGACTTTTGCCTTTAGGATTTTTTAAAATTAATTTAATTTGCGATAACGATACTTATTTGCGTAAACAATTTTTTCATCTTTGTTCAAAATAGTATCGCCAAATTCTGGATGATGAATTGCATCAGGTAATGTCTGTAATTCCATTGCTAAACAGTCATATTCACGCTTATCAGCCTTTTTCTCATCGATTGGGTTAGCAGTAAAAATAACCATCCCATTACGGTCAGTTTCCAAATCTACTGCACGATCTTTACTACTGATAGTTGCAGCGGATCGACCTACAACAAAAGCATCATCATATTCAAACTTATCAAGCAAGGCTAATTCATCTAGCCCTTTACCAATTGTCTTAGGCTCTTTGAAATCATATGGGCCATCAGTTGGCAACAAACGACCAGTTGGAACTTTGCCGTCGTCAACATCGAGAAAGTTATCTGCGTTAATTTGAAGTTTTTGATCACGAATATTTTCGTCACCAACGTTGAAGTAAACGTGACAAGTTGGATTAAAGAGTGTGTCATGGTCACTAATTCCAGAGTAAAGAATTGTTACTTCATCTTCATCGCTTAAAATATAAACGACACTAACCGCTAATTTGCCTGGAAAGCCATCCTCACCATCGACAACATATTTAAATTTAACGGCTTGGTCAGTCACAATTTCACCTTTAAAGTTTTGATATTGCAAACCGTGGCTGCCACCGTGCAAGAAGTTTTCACCCTCATTTTGCTCCATCTGATACTCTTGACCTTTGATCTTGAAAGTAGCGTCTTTGATCCGACCAGCTACA
Organism: Companilactobacillus suantsaicola; assembly: GCF_004745525.1. Taxonomy (GTDB): domain Bacteria; phylum Bacillota; class Bacilli; order Lactobacillales; family Lactobacillaceae; genus Companilactobacillus; species Companilactobacillus suantsaicola. Next base: position 10,068 of record NZ_RKLY01000025.1, read on the forward strand.
CGTCCAATCGTTTTCCCAACTTGATAAGGTGTTTTGATGTAATCGTCAAGGTTATCAAAATGTTCGATCAATGAATGTTTCTGTCCGTTTTCCACTACCTCAAAATTTTGCCAAGTTGCAGCATAACTTAAAACACTAATACTTGTTTGATTTTTATTAGTAATTTTGTAGAGGTAAACCGGTTCAGAATCAATTTCCCCAAAAATTGTTTTTGAAACTGTCATATTCCTACCTACTTTTTATTTTATTAAGCCATAGCTTTCTTGATGTTTTCCAAAGTTACTTCTGAAGTGTCGTTAAAGTTGATGTCAGCAGCTTTAAGAACTTCTGGATCACCAATTCCGATTGAAGTTTCATTAGCCGCATTGATTGATTGTACACCAGCAGCAGCATCTTCAACCCCGATACATTCTTCAGGCTTCAAGTTCAAGATTTCGGCACCACGAACGTAGATTTCTGGATCTGGCTTACCGTGTTTCAAAGTAGCTGGATCAACACGTTCCTTGAAGTATTTATCAAGATTCAAAGCTTCCAAGACTTTTGGAGCATTCTTTGAAGCTGAGGCTAGAGAAATCAAATAGTTGTGAGCAGCAAGATCTTCGATGAAGTCTTTCATACCAGGCAAGATATCGTCATCAGTTAAATTGCTCAAAAGATTGACGTAGTTTTCATTTTTCTTAGTAGCGTATTTAACCTTTTCTTCTTGTGTGTAATCGTTTTCTTTGCCGCCAGCTTTAAGAATCAATTCCAAAGAATCCATCCGGCTGACACCCTTTAATTGGTCGCCCAGTTCATCTGTCCATGTGACACCTAATTCATCAGCCAATTGGTGCCAAGCTTTTGCGTGATAAATTGATGTACTAGCAATCACGCCATCTAGATCGAATACAAAACCTTTAATTTGTTCAAATTTTACCATAAGTCTTCTCCTTCACAAAAAGGTGCCCGAAGAAACTTCAGACACCTTAAAATACAATTATTTAAGCATTAGTGGTTTGTCATAAACGTTGATTTGAAGTGGATCTCCTGAAACTAACTTGAATTCTGGTCCAGCTTCTTTAACAGTTACTTCGATGACACGACCTCTGAATACTTGTCTGAATGAGTAGCTGTTCCATTTCTTAGGTAGGAATGGTTTGTAGCTCAAAGTACCATCGTCATGTACACGCATACCAGCAAATCCTTGAACCATAGCTAACCAGCCACCTGTCATGGATGTGATATGTAAACCATCTGCAGTGTCATTATTATAATTGTCTAAGTCTAGTCTAGCTGTTCTCTCATATAAAGCAACCGCTTTCTCTTCATAATGAAGGTCAGCTGCTAATACCGAGTGAATTGCAGGCGAAAGACTTGACTCGTGAACTGTCAATGGTTCATAGAAATCAAAGTTACGTTTCTTTTCACGATCTGAGAAGTCATCAATGAAGTCCCAGATTCCTTGAAGAACATCACCTTGTTTGATATATGGTGAACGTAAAATCTTATCCCATGACCAATTTTGGTTGATTGGTAATTGATCTTCTGGAATAGCACTGACTGGTTCGATGTCTTTATCTAAGAAACCGTCGTGTTGAACAAAGATTCCTAGATCTTCATCATATGGTAGATACATTTTGTCTACAATATCTTGCCAGTGAGCCATTTCTTCTTTAGTAACAGCAAGTTTAGCAAATTGATCTTTTGAAACTTCTCCAAGAATTTCCAAAGTGTACTTCAAAGTCCAACGAGCTAACAAGTTAGTGTACCAGTTATTGTCAACGTTATTTTCGTATTCATCCGGACCAGTTACACCGTGAATCATATATTGTTCGTTACGTTTGCTGTAATGAACACGATCAGCCCAGAAACGTGACATTTCTGTCAACATCTTACTACCTTCGTGAAGAACAAATGACTTATCACCTGTGTAACGAGTGTAATTGTAAATAGCGAACGCTATATCGCCGTTACGGTGAATTTCTTCAAAAGTGATTTCCCATTCGTTATGACATTCAATTCCGTTGAAGGTAACCATTGGGTACAAAGCACCTTTGAGGCCTTGTCTTTGGGCGTTGATGTAAGCTCCATCGAGTTGGTTATAACGATACATCAAAAGATTTCTAGTAACTTCTGGTTGTGACACACCTAGATAAACGGGGATACAAAATGCTTCTGTGTCCCAGTAAGTAGCCCCACCGTATTTTTCACCAGTGAATCCTTTTGGTCCGATATTCAAGCGTGAATCTTCGCCAGAATATGTTGTGAATAAGCCAAAGAGATTAAAACGCATACCTTGTTGAGCATCTGTGTCGCCGTCGATCTTGATATCTGATTGATTCCAACGATCAGCCCAAACATTTTCATGTGCTGAAAGTAAATCATCATAGTCTACCTTAGCAGTTCTAGCAGAAATACCTTCCATGGCATCTCGAATGTCGTCAACTGATTCATAGTCACGAGATGTGACAACGATAACACGTTTTTCAAGACTACCGACTTCATTTGGTTGAAGGTTGATTTCAAAAGTCTTGCTTGTTTCTAACTTACCAACTTCATGATCGACTTCTTTTAATCCAGTTACATAGCTAACTTGCATTCCAGAAGTAAATCTTGGAGTACCAAAGTCGTTTGGTTTAGTTTCCGCAATGATACCATCTTCAGTAATTTCTAGAACTTGCCAGAAGTGTTCATCGTAGTTGGCATCTTCATTTTTCACGTCAGCATCTAAGCTAGAGATAACTTTAACGTCAACTGCTTTGTCACCAACGTTTTCAAAGCTAACTTTTTGAACTGATAGTTCTTTTTGAGCGACACTTAAAAATCTTTCAAAATTGAATTTAACTTTACTACCGTCTTTTTCAACTACAAAGGAACGATTCAATTTGGCATTCTTCATATCCAAATCTAAAGTAAAATCGCTGATTTTATCAGTGTATAAATCAAGTTTTGAACCATCGATCAAGAAGTTCATCTTAATGAAATTAACGGCATTGATAACTTTACCAAAGTAATCAGGATAGCCATTCTTCCACCAGCCAACACGGGTCTTATCAGGATACCAGACACCGGCTAAATAAATTCCTGGTAGACTGTCGCCGGAGTAATCTTCTTCAAAATTACCACGCATCCCCATGTAACCATTTCCTAAGCTGGTCAAACTCTCTTGTAGTCGCTTATTTTCCTTGTCTAATTTGTGTGTGACCACATTCCAAGGTGCCACTTCAAATATTCTTTTCATCTTTCAAACCACCATACATATAAAATTTAACTTCTAATTAATTTTTTTAAAAACTGTTACAGCGAAAGGTGCAACTTGTAAATTCTTGTTAATTTGTAAAGTTTCATCATTAGTCAAAACTACTTGCCAATTGTGTTTAACAATCTTTTCTGGCAACGTTACATTGCGAGATTTTTCACCCAAGTTGCTAATAATTAAGAAAGTCTGTTCTGAATCTTTTCGTAAATAACTGAAGACACTTGGATCATTGTCTAAAATCAATTCAAAACTACCATCAGAAAAGGCTTTTTCACTCTTTCTTAAGGCAATCAATTTCTTGTAGAAATTCAAGATTGAATCACTATCCTGAATTTCTGCTTCAACATTGATTGTTTGGTGATTGTCATTAACTGCTAGCCAAGGAGTCTTATCGGAAAAGCCGGCAAATTTTGAATCATCCCATTGCATTGGTGTTCGAGCATTGTCTCGTGACCAATGTGACATGATTTTCATCGTCTCTTCCTTTGAGTGACCACTTTGTTCGATTTGTTTAAAGATATCCATATCTAAGCCATCCATTTGATCAGGTTTAGTGAATGGATAGTTAGTCATCCCTAGTTCTTGTCCTTGGTAAATAAAAGGCGTTCCTCTTAACAACATATAAGTCGCCGCAATTGCTTTAGCTGACTGTTTAGTTTGATTACCTAAAACCGTATTGATTCTAGGATTGTCGTGATTTTCCACGTAGAGTGCATTCCAACCACCATCAGCTAAATCACGTTGCCAACGAGCCAAGACTTTCTTAAAACCTAGCGGTTGGATTCGTTGTTCCCCGGGCTTGCCGACTTGAACATTTTGTTCGAGTTGGAAAATCATATTGATGTAACCATCACGATTAGGATCGGTCCAATTGATAGCCTTGCGACTCGTAACACCGCTAGCTTCACCAACTGTCATGACTGAATACTCGTTGAAAATATCACGTAGTTCAGTCATATATTTGTCAATTCCTTTAACATTCATAAAAGGTGCCCAAGGGTTATCTTTAATTTTGAAGTCCCAAGGCTCTTTTTGAATGTGGCTGATGGCATCCATTCTAAATCCATCAATACCCAAATCAAGCCACCAACGAATCATCTTGTAGATTGCTTGCCGAACTTTGGGGTTCTTCCAATTTAAGTCCGGTTGCTGTGCTGCAAAAACATGGAAGTAGGCTTGACCAGAATTTTTATCGTAAGTCCAAGCAGAATGTCCAGAAAAACTCTTCCAATCATTTGGCATCTTATCCTCAGTCGCATCGGCCCACAGGTAGTAATCACGATAAGGATTATCCTTACCCTTCTTTGATTCTAAGAACCAAGGATGTTGGTCAGAAGTATGATTAACTACTAGATCTAAGATGATCTTGATATCTAAGGCATGAGCTTTACTCAACAACTCTTTGAAATCATCCATCGTCCCAAATTCAGGTTCAATACTTTCATAGTCAGAAATATCGTAACCATTGTCGACATTAGGTGATTTATAGATTGGATTGACCCAGATAAAATCAACACCCAAGTCTTTTAAATAAGGTAACTTTTCGATGATACCGCGGATATCACCCACACCGTCATCGTTAGTATCTTTGAAACTCCGTGGATAAACTTGATATCCAACAGCGTTTTTCCACCAAGTTTTATCTGCCATCTTAATCCTCCACTTTCACAACAAATGATTCCCAAGGACTCAATTCAAGTTTTGAGACATCCTTGATTGCATGATCATAATTTTGAATAATCGTCTCACCAACTTTTTCATCAAAAGAAACAGTTTGTTTATCATTTGAGAAGTTGTTGACGATTAGCCAAGTTTGACCTTGATAGGATCTTTCATAAGCAAAAATCGTATCTGGTGTATCGAGTAATTTGAAATCTCCCCAAATCATGATTGGGTTATCTTTTCTGAGTTGAACTAATTTTTGATAAGTATAGAAAACTGAATTCTTGTCAGCTAAGGCATCTTTGACGTTGATTTGTTTGTAGTTTGGATTAACGGCTAACCATGGTGTACCAGTTGTGAAGCCACCATTTTCACTTTCATCCCATTGAATTGGGGTTCTAGCGTTATCACGGCCTTTAGTATTGATCGACTTGATGATATCTGCTTTCTTATATCCAGCCTCAAGTCTTTCATGATACATGTTGCGGCTTTCAATATCTTCAACTTCGGAAATATCAGCAATTGGTTTGTTCGTCATACCGATTTCTTCGCCTTGATAGATGTAAGGTGTTCCCTTCATCATGTGCAGCAAAATAGCGAACATTTTAGCACTTTCAACTCGGTATTCTTTATCATTGCCCCAGCGGGAAACGATTCTTGGTAGGTCATGGTTATTCCAGAAGAGTGAATTCCAACCTTCATTGCCAAGTTCTGTCTGCCATTTAGCCAAGACAGCTTTTAATTTACCAACATTTAATGGTAGAAGATCCCATTTCTGTTTACCTGGTTGTTGATCCAATTCACTATGTTCAAACTGGAAGACCATAGCTAATTCTTCACGTTTAGGATCAGAATACATTTTGGCGATTTCTGGCGTTGCACCCCAGGTTTCACCAACTGTTAACATATCCTTTTTTCCAAAGGTTGCACGGTTCATTTCGTGAAGATACTCATGAAGTTTAGGACCGTTACCAGTAATTTCTTTATCTGGTTGCTTACCAATCAGATCGATAACATCCATTCGGAAACCACCGATACCCTTATCAATCCAAAAGTTCATCATGTCATAAACCGCTTGACGAACCTTGGGATTTTCCCAATTCAAATCTGGTTGTTTCTTACTGAATAGATGTAAGTAATATTGACCGGACTTTTCATCATATTGCCAAGCGCTGCCGCTAAAGGATGACTTCAAATCATTTGGTACGCCACCATCTTTAGGGTCACGCCAGATGTAATAGTCACGATAAGGATTGTCCTTACCCTTTTTAGCTTCAATGAACCACTTGTGTTCATCAGAAGTGTGATTAACTACTAGATCCATCACGATTCTGATATTGCGTTTTTTAGCTTCAGCAATTAACTTGTCCATATCGGCCATGGTTCCAAATTCCTGCATGATATCTTCATAGTCTGAAATATCATAACCGTTGTCGTCATTAGGTGAACGATAGACTGGTGAGAGCCAAATTGCTCCGATTCCTAAATTTTGTAAATAATCTAGTTTACTGATGACTCCTTGTAGATCACCAATTCCATCACCATTTGAATCCTTAAAACTGCGTGGATAAACTTGATATACGGTTGTTTCTTGCCACCAATGTTTTTGCAAATTAAGCACCTCTCTATTTAACTAATGCGAACCCTTTAGGACTGATAGTTAATTCTTGATTATTATTTTCAATTAAATTACTTAAGATTATTTCTCGATCATTTGAAACTGTTTGAGCTTTTTGACCAGAGTTCAAAATAATTTTGACTTCTTGACCATTCAATTGACGACTCAAGACGATCAAACCATTATCGGCAACCTTTTCCCAAACCATTTCCCCTTCGGAAAGAATCTTTTGGTTATTTTTTCTAACGTTAATTAAATTTTGGAAGAAACTAAACAAGTTTTTATCTTGTTTGGATTCATCCCAAACCATACATTTACGACAATCAGGATCATTACCGCCGTCCATACCAAATTCGTCACCATAGTAGATACATGGAACTCCCGGTTGTAAGTAGGTAAAGGCAAGTGTTTGTTTCATCAAATCTTTATCATCACCGGCTTCAGTCAACAATCTAGCTGTATCATGAGAATCTAAAACATTGAATTGAATCTGATCAGTTTGATCACGATAAAGCATCAATTGATCGTTAATATCAGAAACCATCTTGTCGGCAGAAATTTGTTTCTTCAACAAGTACTTCGAAATGGAATCAGTATAGGCATAATTCATTACCGCGCTGAACTGATCTCCTTGTAGCCAACCTTGTGATGAGTGCCAGACTTCTCCTAAGATATAGAAGTCTTTTTTGACACTGTCGCAAGCACGTCTAAAGTCACGCCAGAATTCATGGTCAATTTCGTTAGCAACGTCTAGTCGCCAAGCGTCGATGTCGAATTCTTCGATCCAATATTTAGCAATCTTGATCAAATGTTCTTTGACTTCAGGATTGGCAGTATTGAGTTTTGGCATGTGTGGTGTAAAGGCAAAGGTATCGTATGTAATATCTTTGGCCTCATCAAAGCCGGTATCTTGATAAGTTACTGGGAACTTATTGATATGGAACCAATCAGCATATTTTGAATTCTCACCATTCTTTACGACATCTTGCCATTGTGGAGAATTGTCACCCATGTGGTTAAAGACGGCATCTAGCATCACTTTGATTCCTCGTTTGTGGCACTCATCTACCAATTTTTTAAACGTCTGCTTGTCCCCAAAGGCGGGATCTATTTCCATGTAGTCAATTGTGTCATATTTGTGATTAGACTTAGCTTTAAAGATAGGACAGAAATAGATTCCGTTGATACCGAGGTCTTGCAAATAATCTAAGTGATCAATTACACCTTGTAAGTCACCACCGAAAAAGTCAGTTGGTGATGGGTCTTTTGATCCCCATGGCAAAGTATTTTGGGGGTCATTTGTTTTATCACCGTTGGCAAATCTGTCTGGAAAGATTTGATACCAAACAGTCTTTTTAACCCATTCTGGGGCTTTAAAACGATCTACTTCGTGGAAGTAAGGCATTCTAAAGTAGTTATCAGGACTGTTATAAACATCTGGTTCAAAATCGAACACACCATGATCGCCATAAAAGACGGTTATTCCATCATTTCCGGTCAATTTAAACGCATATGAGATACGTTTAAAAGGTTCAGTTAGTTCGATCGTCCAAAAATCATATAAATCTGTTGTCAAATATCGCTTCATCGGACTAGCTTTTTCTTGCCAATGATCGGTTTGTAATGTATACGGATCCCCGTGAATTAAAGCGACTTCTTTCATATCACCACGAGCTGTTCTCAAGCGAATATGCATCAAATTATCCTTATATAGGTATGCAAATTCACTGTCTGGACGATGGTAGATTGCTGGTGTATTCATTGAAAATACCTCTCATTTTTTAAAAATTTGAATAAAAAAAGCTCTGCATTAAATAAATTCAAGACATTCACGTATTGAGTTAATTTTATGCAGAGCCAGTTAAACTATACGAATTTAGTAATTCAAGTTTCCAGAATCAAGTTCTTATTAAATTACTTAACAGCACCTGATGTGACACCTTCGACATAGTACTTCTGCATATACATGAAGAGCAATGTAATAGGAATCGCAATCAGAACACATCCTGCGGTAAATGTCATAAATAGCGAATTAGCAGTTGTCTTCGTCATCATTGAATATAATCCAATGGCAACGGTGTAATTCTTAACATCATCACCCATGATGATCTTAGCAAAGATGAAGTCCATCCAAGGACCCATGAATGCTGTCAATGCTGTATAAACAATGATGGGTTTTGATAATGGTAAGGTAATTTTTGTAAAGATTTGCCATTTATTAGCACCATCGATCATAGCTGATTCATCCAAAGCCATTGGGATCGTATCAAAGAATCCCTTAGCAACATAGAATGTCAAAGCGGCTCCGGCTGAGTAAACTAGAATCAAAGCTAGTAAACTACCAGCCAAATCTAAGGCTTTAAGAATATAGTAAATAGCAATCATACTCATGAAAGCTGGGAACATGTTTAGAACTAAAGCAACCTTCAAGAATGGTCTACGCATTTTAAATCTTAAACGAGACAATGCGTAAGACATTGAAATTGTAATAAAGGTTGACAATACGCAAGTACATACGGAAACGATTAATGTGTTAACAAACCAACGGACGAATGGATAGTTTCCTGAAGAATCAGTCAACAGCTTAATATAATTATTGATTGTAAAATGCTTTGGGATAATATATGGAACAAAGGCTCCACCTTCGGCTCTAAAGCTGTTCAGAACAATCCATACGATTGGGAATAGCCAGACAATGGCCATAATTGTAAGGATGGTATAAACAATAGCCCGGTTGCGTTTCTTTTGTGCTTTGTAATTGATTGGTTTCTTTTGTGCCATTTTTTAACCCTCCTTGTATGAATTTGTATGAGTATATGCCCATAAACTGAACACTGCAGATAGAATAAAGATCAAAATACCGATAACTGAAGCTAAATTGTAATCCATTGTATTAACAGTCAAATTATAGAGCCAAGTTACAAGTAGATCGGTTGATCCGGCACCATAGTAATTTGAATTTGTTGGTCCACCACCAGTTAATAGGTAAATAACATTGAAGTTATTGATATTACCAATCAACTGTTGAATAAGTGATGGCATCATAACAAATAAAATCTGTGGGAAGGTAATTGACTTAAAGATTTGGAACTTATTGGCACCATCCATGATGGCAGCTTCAATTTGTTCTTGATCCAAGTTTTGAATAATACCAGTTGTAATCAACATTGTTGCTGGAATACCAATCCATAAGTTAACAACAATAATGGTAATTTTAGCCATTGTTGGATCTGTTAAGAATGGAATTGACTTACTGATCCAGCCAATATTCTTTAACAAAGCGTTAATAGGACCAGCATCATTCAATAGATTACGCATGATCAATAGTGAAATGAACTGTGGAACAGCCATAGTCAAGATAAAGATCGTACGCCAAACTTTCTTAAATTTGATTCCCTTTGTATTGATCAATAGAGCTAGAACAACACCTAGTAGGAAACATGAGACAGTGGCTACAACGGCCCAAATTAGTGTCCAACCCAAGACTGGGAAGAATGTTGAGGCGATGTCACCAGTAATAACATTAGAAAAGTTATGAAAACCAACCCAAGTAAAGAGATTCTTTGGTGGCAAGTTATTATGATCGTAATTAGTAAACGCAATCGCAATCATGTACAAAAGTGGCAAAATTGTGAAGAACAATACACCCAATAGAGGAATTGTCATTAAAGTCTGGTGGAATCTTTCATTCAAGAGACTCTTGAGATCATCCTTTGTTGATGGAATCTTCTTGTTTGCTGCTTTTAATTCGAAGATGTGTCTAGCACTCTTCAAGTTAACTATATAAAGAACAACTAAAACTACACAGATTAAAATCGCTGCAATACCGAACAATAAGAGGAGCATTGAATTGTCACCTTTTTGCAGGACATCCATACCCAACTTAGGATCATAAACCAAACCTTGTTTCTTAGTTCCCAATGTTTGCAACATTGCTAAAGCATGTATACCATTGCGAATTAGCCAGAATATAAATCCAACTTCAGCAACTAAAAATATTAACCCTTTAAGAATTTGTTTATTTGCAAAGTTTGAAAAGCCCATAATGATAAATGAAAGCTTCTCTGGCAATCCGCCCTTCATAAACAATTCTCTAAATGTTATATGTTGTTCCGTGGAATGTTTCTTAAACATATAATCGCACCCTTACTTTTTTTTTAGAGAAAATTGTTTTTTATTTTGACTTCTTTGATGCAACAGAAACAACTTTATCTAATTTCGTTTGATAATCTGATGACTTGATCTTGCCCTTGTATGTATCATTGATCAATGAGTCCATTTGTGGCCAGAAGTTTGTGATTTCTGGAACCTTAGGCATAACAACTGAGTGATCTGTTGCTGACATTGTCATAACAGCCTTAGCTATTTCATCATCTTTAACTTCTTGTAATCCTTGAGCCTTTGTGTTTGAAGGAACAACACCATTCTTTTCAAATTCAACCTTTTGTGTAGCTTCACTACTCAAGAAGTTAGCTAACTTCATAGCAGCAACTGGTGATTTAGTTTGTTGGTTAACACCGTAAACTTTAACACCCAAGAAGGCCTTCATTTGTGTAGCACCATTACCAAAGTCTACTGTTGGATAAGCTGCAACGGCCATGTTCTTGCCAAGAGCTTTCTTAACATCGTTCTTTGACCATGGACCTGAAAGGAATGCATCTGTCTTACCTGATTGTAGGTTTGATAGAGCAGCGGCACTTGTTTGTACAACACCTGTGTTATCTTTTTGTTTTGCAATCCAGTCTAGAACTTGGATACCTTTATCATTGTTGAAGTTTGTACCCTTAACTGTTTCACCATCTTTACCATATAAGACATCCCCATTACTCATAAATAGTGGTGTAAAGATGTAGTTGGCACCGGCTTCACCGAAGTTTGTACCTAATTTACCTTTAGATGTTAATGAATCCCATGTCTTAACATCGTCTGCTGAATATGTTGACTTGTTGTAGTAAAGAACTTGTGATTCAACACCATATGGGAATCCGTAAACCTTGCCCTTCCATGTAACACCATCAACGGCTGAGTCAACGTTGTTGTTCTTAACGTTGTTTGTGTACTTCTTAGATACTGGGTAAAGCAATCCAGCGTCGGCCATTTGACCAATTTGGTCGTGAGGCATCATAAAGACGTCGGCGGCCTTTTCAGGATCCTTTGAAACATCTTTCAAAGCATCAGCTGATGAACCTGATTTAACTGTAACATGAACTTTTGGATTGTCCTTTTCGAACTTCTTAACTTGTGACTTAATTGCTGCCACATGTTCAGTATCGATCCAAACCTTTAGATTTTGAGTACTATTAGTACTATCGCTTGATGAACTACTCTTTGAGCTGCCACAACCAGCTAAAACTAGCATTGACATACTTAGAACTAATCCACCTAAAAGAACCTTTTTCCAATTCTTCTTCATGCTTTTCTCCTCCTAAAAAATATCTAATCACTTAACACCTTCTATATTACTGATTTTTTGTCAGGTTGCAATCGCTTTCACGATGTTACCGTTAACAAAAACAAATTCAGCTATTTGTTTACTAAAAATAAGATAATTGTCTTATAAATGGCTAAAAAATAGGAGTGCTCAACGTTTATGAGCACTCCTATTTCAATTTTTCAAGTCTATCTGAGATTTCCTTCAATAATAATTGGATCATAATCGATCGTCAAAATACCATTTTGAATGTTAACTAGTGAATTATCGATCAAATTAGTATAGTGGTCACTACGAACGTCAACTTTAGCACGTCCTGGTTGACCCTTCAAAGTAAATAAGCCAACACGAATCTTGCCATCAAAGGTATAACTTACTTTGACAACATCATTTTCAAGTGCTTCGATCTTATAGTTACCTTCATATTGAATTTGATCTTGACTCAATTGATGCATTCTGTACATCAAAGCAGATAAGTCCATCTTTTGGTCTTTCCAGTCGATCTTATCCTTATCAAACAAGCTAGGTGTATGTTTCATACCAGCCTCTTGTCCGGCATAGATCAAAGTTGAACCCTTTTGGAATTCAGAAAAGGCAGTCCAATTGAACATATCGTTTTCGTTAATAAACATCTTGTGAGCTCTAACTTGATCATGGTTCTCCAAGGCACGCATCTTAATATAGTTCTTTGGATAAATGTATTCTTGTTGATCCAAAGCTTCAATATAACGACTCAATGAAGCCTTGTCTTTGACATACTTTCTCCAGATCTCATCAATATCATAATCGTAAGTCATGTCAAAGGCTTGATACATCTCACTATCTGAAGCAGCGGGATAATTTCTATCTCTGAGATATTTAATATAACCGCCACCAGAAGTCTCAGCTAACCAAACCATATCAGGGTTAACTTCAGCAACTTCTTTTCTAGCTTCTTTCCAGAATTCTAGTGGAACTTGTGGAGCCACGTCACATCTGAAGCCGTCAACTAAATCAGCATACTTCTTCAAGGTCTCAATTTGATAAGTCCATAGATCTTTATGTGAATAGTCTAATTCAGCCACATCAGTCCAGTCTGGATTCTTATTCTTGAGATTGCCCATATGGTCACGCAAGAACCAATTTGGATGTTCTTTGAGCAAGACCGAATCGCGTGATGTGTGATTATATACGATATCGATCATCAATTTCATACCCATGTCGTGAACTGTCTTAGAGAAGTGTACGAAATCATCCCATGAACCAATCTTTGGATCAATTGAACGATAGTCTTTGATGGAATATGGTGAACCGAGTTTTCCTTTACGATCCTTTTTACCGATTGGATAAATAGGTAGTAACCAAATATAGTCGGTTCCCAATTCTTTGATTCGTTGAAGATCATCTTCCAAAGCCTTCAAAGTACCTTTTTTAGTGTGATTTCTGACAAACACACTGTAAATTTGCGCTTTTCTTAATTCAACACTTGTATCTTCTGCCATTATTTACACCCCTACTATTTTTTAAGTTCTAATGCACAACATCCCCAAGGATTCAATGTGATCACACCATTGGAAACCCTGGTTGCTTGATTAGCTAGCGCTCTTCTCCATTTGCCAGCTGGTAAAGTGAATTTCTTCGACTCACTGGAAAAGTTAGTAACGACTAACCCTTCACTTTCTTGTCCCTGACGCAAATATGCATAAATATCTCGATCAGTAATCAATAATTGATAATCACCATTGGTAAAGCAGTCATGTTTCTTGAGACACAAAAGATTCTTATAGAATGTGGCAACACTGTCTTGATTTTTTAATTCGGAATCGACATCAACACTTTGAGTTTGTCCCCAATTCCAAGGCTTTGCTTTTGAGAAACCATGATATGCTGAGTTATTCCATTGCATTGGACCACGAGCTGTCATTTCATCTTGATTATTCAAGAGCTCCAAAATCGTTTCATCATCAAATGACTTCTCTCGTAAATTCTTGATCAAATCGACCGCTCTTTGGTCGGTAAAGTCAGCAACTTTTGAATACTTTAGACCGTGCATACCAATCTCTTCGCCGTAGTAAACCACCGGCATACCACGTTGGAGAAACATCAACATGGCCAATAATTTTGCTACATCAGCATTTTCAACTGGCAAATTCAAACGATCTAACACCCGACTGATATCATGATTACCCCAGGTCAAGGTTGGCAATGAAACACCGGCCAAGACACTTTCCCAAGTGACGTAAGTTTTCTTTAAATAATCTAATGACAACTTACGATCTTGGAAAAATCCCGGAATATCTGGATTACTGTCGTCATACACCTCACCATAATTACCGGAATTAACTACAACGTCACAGCCATACTCATTTTGACGGGTATATTCCGCCGCATTCAAGGCATTAGCTGAAGAAGCTTCACCAAATAAGAACGTCTCTGGCTTGTAATCTTTGATTTCTTTGACGAAATTAGCTAAATAATCCTTTACCTTAGGCAATTTTGCATAGAAGGTATCGTCTTGAGGATACTTTTCACCTGAAATCAATGAATTCTGATCTAAATTAGCTTTGGCAATGTGGATAAACGCGTCCAATCTAAATCCATCTGCACCTTTGCTGATCCAAAATTTGGCAATATCCGCAATAGATTTTTGGACTTCTGGATTTTGCCAATTTAAATCCGGCATCTTCTTATCAAATAGATGGAAGTAATATTCGTCCGGATTATTTGGATTCTTTTCCCAGACGCTACCGCCAAAAAATGAACCCCAGTTATTGGGAACATCTCCATTTTTGGCTTGATGCCAAATGTAATAGTCCTTAAAAATACTATTAGGATTACTGATAGCATCCTTAAACCAGGGATGTTGATCCGACGTATGATTGATTGGTAAGTCCAAAATAATGTGCAACCCTAAATGGTGAGCTTTTTGAACCATTTCAGTAAAATCATCCATATCCCCTAAGATAGGATCAATTGCAAAATAATTTGAGACATCATAACCATTGTCTACTTGTGGCGAAACAAAGATTGGATTTAACCAGATAGTATTAAATCCCATTTCTTTAACGTAATCTAAGCGTGAAATTACTCCTTTGAGATCTCCGATACCGTCATCGTTGGTGTCTTGGAAGCTTTTGGGGTAAATTTGATACACGATTGCTTTGTCATACCAGTTCACAATACACAGCCCCCTTCTTGTAAACCCTTTCATCTCAGTATAAAAAAGTAAGCCCCGCGATAGCAAGGCTTTGATTGATGTTAACGGTAACAGTTTAGTTCCGCAAAGTACCACCTAGACTAACATTAGGTTCGAACACTAATGAACCTTGAGAAGTCCCATTTTGAATCTTATCGAGTAAGTTTTCTCCGCAAGCACTACCCATTTCAATAATGGACTGTTTGATAGTAGTAATTTTAGGAGATGCCACTTGATTTAAAAAGACTCCATCGAAACCAGTTACCCCAAAATCTTCTGGAATCTTACCACCACGGCGTAAAATACCACGTTCAATTCCCATTGCTAACCGATCAGACGCACAGACAAATGCCGTATTTTTTTCGATTTTATCCCAATTATCGTCAATAAAATCTTCTGCCATATGACTATGATTACCAAATCGATGTAATTCAGGGATCATTCGTTTCTCCTGAACCTGTTGTAAATAACCGGCTTCACGAGAATATTCGAATGATTCCTTACTATCGATACCAATATAAATCAATTTATCGTAGCCTTTTTCTAAGGCCAATTGTGACATAAGATAAGTTGCTGCTTTGTTATTTGTATCAACGTAATCCAAGCCATAACGATTCTCACCAAACAAAACCACCGGTTTTTTTAAATCCTTGATCCAGCTGACATCGCTTTCACGCATCCCCGTAATAATATAACCGTCACAATTACCAATATCAAAATTACGACGAGTGACCAGCTGCAAAGAATATTGGTGCAGATCTAAAGTCTTGGCGATTCCAATCATTAAATTCATGTAATAAGGCTCAGTTGTATCAATATCTTCTAAGATACATAACTTGATGATACGAGTTGTCCTGTTGGCCAAAGCTTTAGCAATCACGTTTGGATGATAATCCAATTCACGCATAGCTTCATAGACTAATTTTTTCAATTCATCAGTCACCTTATCTGGGTGGTTGATAACTCGAGAAACCGTCATCTTTGAAACGTTGGCTTTTTTTGCTACATCTAATAAAGTAGTCATGAATTCCCCTCCATACATCACAATTTTATTATAACAATTAAAAAGGTTTTCAGGAGTTTTTTTATAAATTTGCCTAAATTTCAGTTCATTTTTTTAGAATTATATTAATTAATTCTAAAATAATATAAATAAGCAACCTGTTTGAACATCTTTCCTTTTTGAGTAGAATTCTAATTGAAAAATAATTGGGAAGATGATATTTAATGATTATTTATCTAATAGCGGTAACGATTTTCATGATTCAATGTTTTGTGATGTATTACATCTACGCCACACAACGCAAGCAATTCCAAAAAGATATGAAAAATGCTTACGAACCAGACCAAGATGTGAATCAGTTCTTTTACTTTATGTTACTTCCTTGTTTGAATGAAGGAAAAGTAATTAAGAACTCACTTACTCGTTTAAACAGTTTGCCAGGGCAGAAACAGATTATTGTGATTGACGATGCTTCTGACGACGACACCGTCGCTCAAGCTAAGAGTATTGATGGTCCCATTTCAATTGTTGAACGTAAATTACCCAATGCTAGAACTGGTAAAGGTGATGCTTTAAATAGTGCCGTCACAGAAATTCAAAGAGTTATCAAAGAAAAACAGCTTGATCCTAAAAAATGTATCGTCGGTGTGCTTGATGCTGATGGCGTTTTAAGTGCCAATAGTATTTATAAATTAAATGATGGTTTTGACGACGATTCAGTTGACGCAATTCAATTACGTGTCAAAATGAAGACTCCTAAAAAAATCTTACAAACTTTTCAAGATATCGAATTCTTTGTAATCAATCATTTGATTCAATTGGTCAGAACCCATCTTAATGCCGTCGCATTATGTGGTGACGGACAGTTTTTCAGATATTCCTCCGTTTTCAAAGCTCTCGGTTCACAACCTTGGGGTAACGCTTTACTTGAAGATTATGAATTAACTTTACGCATGGAGCTCAATGGTTTGAATATTAAATATATTGATGAAGCCTATGTCGAGCAAGAAGCCCTCTTTAGCGTTAAAAAGCTTATCAGACAACGTGCTAGATGGGCTCAAGGCGGTTTCAACTGCTGGAAGTATCTCAAAGCGATTACTTTTTCAAAAACTGTTACGACCAGTCAAAAACTGGATACCTACTTCTTCTTCATCCAACCGGTGATCAACATTTTAGCCGACTTCAGTATCATTTATTTAACTTTTGACTTTATCTTCAGATATCTCAAAAATCCTGAATTTATCTTCATCGCTTTTGTAATCATGACTATTTTGAGTTTCTTCTTTGGAACAGTCTTTACTTTGATTTATATCAAAGAATTAAAAGTCAGCGACAAAGCTCATTTGGTAATTCAACAAGGAGACATGATCAATGAGAAATTCAAATTAAGAAGAATGATTCTCTCAATTGGTTTAATTTCCTATATTTATATCGTTTTGTTCTTCAGTTTGATGATTTCTGGTTATCATTTGATTATTGGTCATACAAGCTGGGATAAAACCCAACGTAACTAGATTACAACTTTAATCAATATTATCGATAAAAGGGTATCACTAGACTCGCGCACTTTGCTGCCAGTCTAGTGATATCCTTTTTTTGGAACAAAAAACTCGATCGGGTTCAGATGTGAAACTATAATTAGCGCTCATGCACTTACTATAATTTCACATCGTTTCAGTCCCAACCGAGTTTTTGTAGAGAACAGCATACTTACACCAAAAAAATTTATACCATACTCTTTTTTACATGTGACTTACGATAACTGTGAATTTCAATAATTATAAATATAACTAAACTTAATATTGCTGCTCCGATAAAAGGATTAATCAAAAATTTTGGAAAATATAAATCTTTTGAGATTTGATTTATAAATACATTAAATTTCATATCCATCGCCTCTTATTCGAATAAATTATCTCATCTTATTTTTTAGATAGCAAAAAAGTCGCCCTGAGGACGACTTTTAGTTACGGAGTAAAAACGTTGCTGTATGTACTTTTCTTTTGAATTTATTTGATAAATACTATTCGTATCTATCTGTTGCCATTATCTCTGATTCAAACTGGCTTGTAAATGAATTATCAAAAATCTAACTGAACCGTTAGTCGGTTGTGACAGAATTGTAAGATTGTGGTAACTATGGAATAATAAAATCGATTACATATAGAGGTGATTTTATGAATTCTGCCACACAAGTTATGTTTATTATTACTAGTTTTATTATTGCACTATCTTTGTTAGTCGGATTGATTCTGATTTCAGTTAGTCTTTTCAACATCAAAGGCCAATTAAAAAAGCGTAATCGGATACTGGCCCAAAACTTACGACCTTATTTGCTCGTACGTCGACTTGATAACAGTACGCTCGAGATCAGAAACGCTGGCAATACTCCAGGAATTTTGGATTCCTGCAATATTTCTGAATTATCCAACTTGGTTGGACAAACTATTTTTGCTGGACAGGCTTTTACTTTTAAAAGTGAGCTAGGAAAAACTTCTGTAAATCTCGCTTATCACGACCAGATCAACCATTTTATGGATAATTGCACAATTTAAACTAACGTTTTTTTCTTATTAAAGAATTGATACTAACACCTTTCACTTATTTAACTTACAAACCTTACAAAACCGTTAGGACACAAGTGATTCTTTCTATGATACTATTCCTAATGAATTAAGGAGGAAGTAAAAATGAGTAAAAAATTTGGTGTCGGTTTATTAGCTGTTATAATTTTATTAATTCCCTTAGCTGGTTATGAATTGTGGTACGCCCCTAATTATAAAGGTGACGACTATTACACTTACATCGGTGATTCCTATAAGGAAGTCATTGAGAAAGATGATTCGGGAAATGAATATAAGGATTATATTTATCAACAAAAGTCATACGATCAAGACGGTAATGAGAAACTTTTAAAATTCAGTAGTGCCATCGAAAGACCCATCAAAGCTCACAATTACCTCAAGGTCACTTACAACCAAAAACATCAAAAAGTTCTTTCCTGGGAAAAAGTCAATAAAAGTGACGTTCCTAAAAAATCTATCGAAAAAATCCTAACCAACGAATAATTGGTCAGGATTTTTTTATTTCTTCAAAATTAAAACGTCAAATGGCTTTAGTTCAAGTAAGTCCTTAGTTTCTTGATTCGTCAATAAGTCAATTGCCGCTGGATCTGGGTTTGAAACCTTTTTAACTTGATCACTCGTATTGATTACGAAAGTATAGGTGTCATTTTGACCAGTTCTTTTAACAATTTCAACATCATGCTTCGTCAAATCAACCTTTATGCCCGACTGATCAAGAATATTTTGCATGAAGAAGTTCATCGCTGAATCATCTAGCTTTGAGCCCGCGTAAAAGGCATAGCCACGTCCAAAGTGATTCTTAGTCAGCACTGAATTATCGTCGTAGAAGACCCCAGAATACTTAGCAAGTGAATGTGCGGTGACTGGTTGAATCAAATCACACACTAGACTCCCTTTGCCAATGATAGTTCTATCAGCTACCAATTTATTTTGATGATCGAATGGTAAAGCGTCAGTTTCATCAAATTTCAAGCCTAAAACTCGTTTTAATAGCCCAGGATAGCCACCTAAGAACACATTATCGTCTTTATCGGCAATTCCAGACATATAATCAGTCACAAAATTGCCACCATTTTCAACATAGTCTTCAATCTTCTTCGTTACTTCAGGCGAATTGGTATACATACTTGGAGCCACAATCAATTTATATTTCTTAAAGTCACTGGCTTTTGAAATCATGTCAACGCCAATTTTTCGATTGTAGAAAGCACGATAGTAATCGAAGACCTCTTGAACATAATCGAGATTTTTAGTTGGTCCCATGCAATCTTCTAATGCCCAATAGTCGTTCCAGTCAAAAATGATTCCGACCTGATTATTGTTTTGAGCATTCGCTAAATCTTCGGGCAGCTGCGCTAGTTCGTGTCCCAATTGCTTTAATTCCTTACCGACACGAGTCTCCATCGACAAACTGTGTGAAATAACCGCACTGTGCAATTTCTCTGAACCATTACGCGCTTGTTTTAATTGGAAGAACTGAATCGTCTTAGCACCGTGAGCCATTGCTTGATAACTTAACATCCGCATTTGATTAGGTTGCTTGAGTGAATTGAAAGGCTGCCAATTCTGCTGACTTGGAGTCTGCTCCATTAACATAAACGGCTTAGCCTTAACTCCACGCATTAAATCGTGTTGCATGGCTGTAAAACTGGCTGGTGTGTCAAAACTAGGATAATTATCCCAAGAAGCGACATCCATTTCTTTAGCCCACTTGAAGTAATCGAGATCTTTTTGCGAACCCATTAAATTAGTGGTAATCGGACGGTTGTCGAATTTTTTGATGATGTCTCGTTCCATCTTAAAATTATTGAGCAAACTATCAGATTGAAAACGGCGATAAGCCAAATCTAAGCCGGATAAAACGGGCTTGCCGTTATCATAGGTGTCACCTATCCGCATTGGAGGTATAATTTCATCCCATGAATGGTAAGTATGGCTCCAGAAGTTAGTCCCCCAAGCGTGATTGATACTTTCGAGGTCATCGTGATATTCTTTTTTCAACCAAGTTCTGAAAGCCTTGGCACAATTATCACAATAACAATAACCATTATATTCATTTGAGATGTGCCAGTATGCGATATTGTCAACCTTGCTATAACGTTTAGCAAGTTGTTCGACTAACTCTTTAGCTAATCTCTGAAAATCAGGACTGTTTGGACAAGCATTCTCACGTTTGCCACCAACTTGACGTCTTCCATAAGTATCAACGCGGTTGATCTGCGGATATTTGTTAGTCATCCAAAAAGGCAAGGCTCCAGTTGCGGTCGCCATGACGATTTGAATGTGATTTTTTTCTAGTAAATGAACGATTTTGTCAAGTTTTGAAAAATCAAATTTTCCTTCTTCAGGCTCTAATAATGCCCATGAGAAGACATTGATCGTCGCTGAATTGATTCCTACTGGTTTCATCAGGTCCCAGTCATTTTGCCAAGTGTCCTCGGGCCATTGTTCCGGATTGTAGTCAC
The DNA here is from genome assembly GCF_004745525.1 of Companilactobacillus suantsaicola. Taxonomy (GTDB): domain Bacteria; phylum Bacillota; class Bacilli; order Lactobacillales; family Lactobacillaceae; genus Companilactobacillus; species Companilactobacillus suantsaicola. The sequence goes on from NZ_RKLY01000025.1 coordinate 31,245, forward strand.
CACCATATAAAATTGCCATTACTTTACCTCTAACTTTCCCCCATTGGATTCAATAATTTTCTGATACCAATAAAAACTCTGCTTTTTGATACGAGTTAAGTTCTCGGCAGAATAGTCATCTCTATCAATATAAACAAAACCATAACGCTTGTCATAGCCGTTTAACCAACTCAATAAATCTGTAAAAGACCAGGCGCAAAAGCCTAAAACTGGTACACCATCAGCAATTGCTTTGCCAACTTGGACTAAATGGTCATTTAAATAATCAATTCGATATTGATCATTTATTTTTCCATCTTCTAATTTATCAAATGCACCTAAGCCATTTTCCGTAATCATAATTGGTAATTGATATTTTTCATAAACCTGCCTTAACGCTATTCTAAATCCAATTGGATCAATTTCCCATCCCCAATTAGTTTTATCAAGGTAAGGATTTTCAACTGATTCAAATAAATAACTTTCTGGAGAAGCAGCTTGTTTATCGGCAGCCATTAAGTATGGATCCGTTTTATCAAAGTCCTTTTGATTTTTTACTTTCTCAAAATCAGGTGCCTTAACGGTTCCTCCGTGATAATAATTAATGCCTAAGAAATCTGGCTTGCCAGCTTTTAATACTTTTAAATCTTCCGCTGTGATTTCAAAATCTAAGTGGAGCTTTTTTAAAAGTCTTAAAATCTTTTCGGGATAATATCCACGACAGTAAACATCTAACCACCAATCGTTGTTGAATTGGTTAGCATTTACAGCTGCCAGTACATCAGCTGGTGAACTAGTCAATGGATATACTTCACCATAGCCAAAGCTTGGACCGATTTTTTCATTGGGAACTAATTTGTGAAACAATTGAATAACTTTAGCATTAGCCAAATTTACAACGTGGTTAGCTTGAAACATTCTCTTCGTGTCAGAAACATTTGGCGGATGTGAAGCCCAACGATACCCTAATGACGTGAAAACATTTTGCTCGTTAAAGGTTACCCAATATTTAATCTTAGCTCCAAATTTTTCAAAAAGAATGCGGCAGTATTCAACAAACAAATCAACTAACTTTCGGTTTTCCCAACCACCATATTTGGTTTGTAATTTCTCTGGTAGATCCCAATGATAGAGTGTAACGATTGGTTCGATATCATTTTTGAGTAGTTCATCGATCACTCGTTCATAAAAATCTAATCCAGCCTGATTTATTTCTCCTTCACCATTTGGTAAGATTCGACTCCAGGAAATACTGAAACGGTACGCTTTTAATCCCATCTCTGCCATTAATTTAATATCTTCTTGGTAATGATGGTAGAAATCAACCGCCACTTTACCATTAGTATTGTGTTTCGTCTTACCTTTTATTTGCGAAAATTCATCCCAAATGGATAAACCTTTGCCATCTTCATTGTAGGCACCTTCAACTTGGTAAGCGGCCGAAGCGGCACCCCATAAAAAATCATTGGGAAATTTCATTATCATTTCTCCTCTTTTACTAATTATGAATTAATTTAGCACATAAGAATCAATTAGTAATCAAGGATAGTTGCACAAAAATACCACATTTTGAAACTATTTATAGAGTCTTCGAAATTTACCTGGTGTTACTCCTTCACCGCGTTTGAACATTGAAATGAAATAACTATTGGTATTGAAACCAACATTTCGGCCTACTTCTTCAACTGATAAGGTCGGTTCATTCAATAAAATTTCTTTAGCTTTTTTAATACGGTAATCAATTAATATTTGATGTGGTGAACTGCCATAATTATTGCGGAAAGCTTCTAGAATATACTGCAAACTGTAGTTGGTAACTTGGACAAAGTCTTCATTAGTTAAATCTTTTTGATAGTAATCACGAATCATGTTTAAGATTGGGTCAATAATATTCTTATTCATCTGGTAATTGTGCGGATTGACTACATAATACTTTTTGATCAACAATAAAAATTCATAGACTAACGTTGAAGATTCATAAATATCCAAACGATTATTTTCCTTAAATTCTTTATGATGAACTGAAATAAAGTCTCGTAATTTATCTTCTGGTGACTCAATATACAAATAATCGCGAAAACCTAAAACTTTGGTTATTTCGGAGATCAACAGACCTCCAAAGGAAAAGTAACCAGTTGTCCAAGACCCCTTTTTTGAATGATAATTATGAGGTATATTCTGATTAATTAAAATACCCTGATTTCGTTTCAATTCAATTTCTCTACCTTCAATATTTACTATTCCTGTACCAGAATATGTTTGCAACCAGTGAACATAGTTATACCCTTTCGGTCTAGACACGTTCTCTTGTCGCCATTTATATCCAATACTGTCAACATACAAAGGCAGTGATCTGTCCTTTGCTTTGAAGCTATACCTCATTCTTTCACCTTCAATATGTTATATTTAGCTAGCATTATCTTTAATTACAATAACATTTTGATATGCTAGATTAAAGGTAATCAAGCGGAAAGGAAATGAGGTTTTAAAAATATGAAAGCGATTACAAATTGGTTTCAGAATAGTTTTAGTCCAGCATTAGCAAAATTCAGTAATATGAAATACATGCTGGCTTTGCGTGATGGAATGATCATTACCGTCCCATTCACAATTTTCGGAAGTATCTTTATGATTCTAGCAAACTTACCTATTCCAGGATGGACAGAATTGGTAGCTCCGTATCAAGCTAGATTACAATCAGCCGTTTCAGTAACATTTGGTATTTTGGCCGTCATCGTTGCTATCGGTATGAGTCATGAAATGGCCAAATTAAACAAAATCGATACGTTGACTGGTACTGCGATTGGTGTTTCCGCATTCCTACTTTGCATGTTAAATGATAAATTTCAAATCGATCCAGCTACATTAGGAACAGACGGAATGTTTACCGCAATTATTGTTTCAATTATTTCAAGTGAAATTGTTGCCTTCTTCATTAGAAGACACATTGTTATTACTTTACCTGATTCTGTTCCACCAGCTGTTGCAAGCTCATTCGTTGCTTTAATCCCAGCTTGCGCATCTTTAGGATTCTTCTGGATAATCAGAGTATTGTTTAACGTTAAAATCAATGCTGTTATTCAAGCAATCTTTTCACCATTAGTAAGTGGTTTGAATAGTTTCTGGGGAGTCGAATTTGCATTATTCTTAACATTGATTCTTTGGACAGTTGGTATCCATGGCAATAATGTTTTAGGTGCCGTTGCATCACCCGTTTACACTTACTTCTTAACAGCCAATATCAAACAAGTTTCAAAAGGTATTGCTCCAACACATATTACTGCTGATGGTTTCCTTGACTTCGGTATGAATATCGGTGGTACTGGTGCAATTCTAGCTCTAGTCATCTGTTGTTTATTATTTGCTAAGAGTAAACGTTACAAGCAATTAGCAAAACTGGGAGCTATTCCTTCAGTCTTTGAAATCAGTGAACCTATTATGTTTGGTTTCCCAGTTGTCTTAAATCCAACTCTAGCAATTCCATTCATTGCCATCCCTATGGTTCTACAAGGCATTACTTACTTCTTAATGAAAGCACACATCATTGGAATGGTCATCGCCCAAGTTCCATGGACAACTCCAATTTTCATCAATGGTTATCTTATTACCGGTGGTGATTGGCGTGCCCCAGTATGGCAATTGATCGAATTAATTATTGCCGTTGCTGTTTATCTACCATTCTTCAAAGTTCTTGATAAAGCAGCTTATAAACAAGAAAACGCTGAAGCTACTGAGGCAGACTACGCAGAAAAATCTGAAAAAGCAGAAAAAACTAACAAAAGTTTCAATGGAAATACGTAAGCAGTAAATAACCGACCGTATTGATTTTCTGATTTCTTTCAGAACGCAAAAACACCCGACTTTCTTTCCAGAAAGTCGAGTGCTTTTTCTTCTATAATTGTTGGTTTAGGCTT
>NZ_RKLY01000026.1 GCF_004745525.1 Companilactobacillus suantsaicola
ATATGCGAGATTTGATGAGCGAATTTAAAGAAATTCGCCAATCTGAATCACTTGAAGAAGCAAAACAAGCTTTAGATAACTTCATTTTGAAATGGAAAAGCAAATATAGCAACCAGATGCGAAAATTGGGTAAGTTAAGTAACTTATTCACCTTCTACGAATTTCCGCCAAGCATTCGGGCATCAATTTACTCAACAAATTTGATTGAAGCTTTCAACAAAAAGTTGAAGAAGAAAATTCGCCAGAAGGAGCAGTTTCCAAATGAGGATGCCCTTCAACGATTCGTGACAACTCAAATTCTAGAATACAATGATAAGTTCGAAGAACGAGCACATCGTGGATTTCGAGGAAGCAAGGATACCTTGGATTCCATGTTTATTTAAGTAAGCATTTCATACAGAGAAGGATTTTCAAAAGTACACAAAATTATTGACACTCTCATATATTCATAGCCCCTTTCTGTTTGGTGTTAAAGTATTAGTCATCGATGTCATGCACTATCTTGTTTAGCTCCGTTTTGATGGAACTGGAAATATTTTCTAAATTGAAATGATTATATATTTCTTTATCCTTAAGCATCCTTTTTTGTGCCTTATTTAATTTACACTCATTGTTACCCACTACCCATTCATCCTTTCTACGTATAAAGGGGTTTGCGCACTTTCCTTTAACGCGTTTTGAACATCTTCATAAGGTAAATAAAATTCAATTGTAGATTAATTTTACAATCTTCCATATAACGTCTCCATCTTTTCAAAACGACTTAATTCTACGGGCTATAAATAACTTAATTTGCCAGTGTATAACGTTTCAGATTAAGCTACCACTAAGTTATAATAACCATATCGAAAGGAGACCAATCTAATGAAATATACGAAAACCAAAGCAGTATTAAATCAACTCGTTGCCGATTTGAGCCAGATGTCAATGATTATCCATCAGACGCATTGGTACATGCGTGGACCCAACTTTTTGAAGTTGCACCCCTTGATGGATGAGTTCATGGAAGAAATTGACAGCCAACTCGATGTCATTTCTGAACGGCTGATTGCGCTTGATGGCAGTCCTTACTCCACCTTAAAAGAAATGGCCGAAAACACTAAGATTCAAGACTGGCCTGGTGAATGGGACAAAACAACCCCAGAACGCCTCGCACACTTAGTTGATGGCTATCGTTACTTGGAAGACCTTTACCAACACGGCATTGAAGTATCCGATGTTGAAAAAGACTTCAGTACCCAAGATATTTTCATTGGTCTCAAAACCGCAATTGAGAAGAAAATCTGGATGATTCAGGCAGAGCTTGGGTCGGCGCCGGAAATTGATGAATAAAATAATATTAAAAAATCGGTAGACTTATGGTAGATTTTAAAATTAATCCGAACGCCCATTTGGATATTGGACAGCCCTAGTTCACAAAAGGTTTCGATTTTAATTCGTTCGGAATAGGTTATACTAGACAAAAGATCAGCTCCTAAAAGATGGGTTTGTGGTAAACACCATTTTAAAGGAAGCTGATCTTTTTTGTCCGAACAGCGTTCGGATTAATTCAAATCTTTATTAAAAAATATTTCATCTTATTTAACAAGAAACCATATTTATATAACAACATAAAATACACTAAGTTATTTTATTGAACATATATCGTACTTTATCTATCCGACTATTTGGACGACGGGGCTGGCAAACAGGTTCACCGGTAGTAACATGGTACCCTTTTAACTCTGTTAAACAAACACTACGTCCATTTGTAAAGAAAGTTAAATCACTACGATATTCTTGAATACACCGAGCAGGGATTTCTCCACTAAGAATGACCTCATTATTTTTCAATTGAGTGTCTACGATGTTCGCACAATATTTAGGAGCATCGTTGTATGCTCGTGAAAGATATTCCTGTGGCGCATAAATTTTAAAACTAAGATATGGCTCTAACAATTCTGTTCCAGCTTTTTTTAAGACTTGTTCCAATACAATAGGAGCAAGCATCCGAAAATCTGCTGGGGTACTAACAGGGCTATAGTATAAGCCATACTTAAAACAGATTTTACAATCCGTCACATTCCAACCATATAATCCTTGTTCGCAACCATAGCGTATCCCTTCCATAACTGCATTTTGAAATGATTGATTTAAGTATCCAAGAGAAACCGAGCTCTCATACTGCATTCCACTTCCCAACGGAAGCGGTGATACAGATAAACCAATGGAAGCCCAGAAAGGATTTGGCGGCACTTCGATGTGAATGGTATATTCTGCATTTTTTAACGGTCTCTCCATATAAATGACTGTAGGCTCTTTTAGTTCTATCTCCACATGATACTTTTCTTGCAACAGTGCACTAATCACTTCCATTTGTACTTTCCCTAAGAAAGAAAGTATAATTTCATGTGTCGTAGAATCCACGTAATATCGTAGAAGCGGATCACTATCTGAGATTTCCAAAAGGGCATCAAGCAACATTTCTCTCTGTTCAGGTTTACTCGGTTCAACAGTTGTTTGTAGTAGAGGGTGCGGATTTTCAATCTTTTTTCTCTGTGGCAATAGTTTTGTATCTCCAAGAACACTATTTAACTTCAAAAACTCATTTTGCAAAATAACAATTTCTCCAGAATAAGCTCTATCAATCTTACATAATTCACCATTTATTGAAGTATACATTTCTGTAACTTTTATTTTTTCTTTTTCTGATACTCTAACCGAATCTCGTAAATGTAGTACTCCACTATAAAGGCGTATATATGCAAGACGTTGTCTTTTTTTTGTATATTCAATTTTGAAAACATTTCCGCAAAGTTCAGACGGACCTCGATGTGTTGATGAATAAAATTTATTCGTAATCACTTCTATAAGGTTATCAATCCCTATATTGTTTTTTGCACTTCCGTGATAAACAGGGAACAGGGAACAATTATGAAATCTTATGCTTTCCTCTTGTTCGAGTTCCAATGCTTCTAATGATTTACCGGACATATATTTCTCTAAAAGGTCATCGTTTCCCTCTATTACCGTATCCCATTGTTCAGATTCGGTAAAGTTCGTCACACACATATTAGGATACAGTTCTACCTTCTGTTTGATTACAATTTCGGCAGAAAGTTTCTCTTTAATATCCTGATAAACCGTTGATAAATCAATTCCATTTTGGTCAATCTTATTGATAAAAAAGATTGTGGGAATCCCCATTTTCCTAAGTGCATGAAATAATATACGAGTTTGTGCTTGTACGCCATCTTTTGCAGAAATCAGTAGAATTGCCCCATCTAAAACTGATAATGAACGATATACTTCTGCTAAGAAATCCATATGTCCTGGCGTGTCTATGATGTTCACCTTCGTATTTTCCCACTGAAAAGAGGTTATTCCTGTCTGAATTGTAATTCCTCTCTGACGTTCTAAAAGCGTATTATCCGTCCTCGTTGTACCTTTGTCCACGCTTCCTAATTCTGTAATCGCTCCACTGTTATATAATAAGCTTTCTGTTAAGGTAGTTTTTCCTGCATCAACATGAGCTAAAACTCCAATATTAATAATTTTCATGTGATTTTCCTCCATTCAAAAACCCAAAAGGGCATAAAAATCCCAGTGATAAATACTTTTATCACTGGGATTTTTATGCATAACCATAGGTATACAAAGCATACAGATATTCTCTGGATACTTTAGAATCACATGATAAAGGTATTCTTAAACTGGGTACAAAAAACTAAGCCCTCCTAAAAAAGGACATCTAATTATTTGTTCCTGCTATCAAATTGACAGTTTATTTAAGAATACCTTGCCGCATATTTATTAACTCCTTTTAAATAGTCACTTAAATAATAGCACGTAAGAGCATATTTGTAAAGGAATCTCCAATTTTTTATCAAAAAGAGTACATGATTACAAAGTATCTGTAATCATGTACCAATATTTGTTATTTTACAATCTTCCAATTATCTTGTTTTTCTAATATCAACTCAAATTGCGAGATTTGGGTTGCCTTTGTTTCTTGATCTAAATATTTCACAGCGACATTCACGATTACTTGGTTATCTTTTCTGGTAAAGATAGGATTCACCAATTCCTCGAAAACATATTCCTTGTTAATCATAGGTAACACATGATTACTTACATAGTAAGTCAATTCTTTTTCTGTGGCGGTAGGATAGAGCTGGAAGAACGTTTCTAAAAAGCTAATGATTTCGTCCATCGTTTCTGTATCTACTGTATGGTCACTTTCTAGCTGTTTGGGTTGGTAGTCCGATTTTTGAGGTTTCTTACTCATTGTCGGATTTTTGATAATAACCATATTATCTGATTCATCTATATGGACAACCACATGAAAGCTAGACGATATAGTTTCCTTGTCTTTGTCTTCGGTAATAACTTGTTCAACAGAAAACAGTACCTCAAAGGTGTTCTCATTCACTTGAGAAACCTGCCACACCTGTATATCGTTCACACTAGAACTAGTAGGAATATCCTTACGAATCATTTCTTCATTTAATACCTGCAATTCTTCCGTCAAATAATGGGTCAATTTCTCATTTCGTTTATCAATGGCTTCTTGGGATTATCACGGAGGAATTGTGGATGAATTTAAAAGATCATGAAAATTGGTTAGTAGACTTTTACAAACAACGAGATTGGTATAAGTACACTCCTCCAGTTAGGCTAAATTATTTGACCGAAGAGGTTGGTGAACTGTCAAGAGCAATCCGTTCAATTGAATTCGGTCGCGATCATCCAGGTGAGCGCAAGCTATCAACCTGTGAAAAGTTTGATAACTTAAATGAAGGACTTGCAGACGTCATTGACCAAGTACTGATAATTTGTAGTCAATACGACATTGACCCCACATCCTTAATGGAATATAGCGAGCGGAAGCTAAATAAACATTTCGAATCAAATCAAGGTGCTTAATGGAAAGTTGCTACGGTAGGCATCAGACTCATTTGACCCTCCCTACTCACTTTTTTGTTATAATAAAGTTATACAAACAAAGGGAGCGTGACATAAATGACAAAACTAATTACACTGAAAAACTTGCCGAAGACACTGACTCCGAATGAAGATGTACTCACCTTGAGTATTAATTTAAATAAATTAAAATACCAACAAGATGAGCGTCTGCACTTAAAGAGTGCGCTTACAGAAATTAAAAAATATTCTATGGAACACCCTGAGTTAAACTATAAAGAGCTTGAACGTCAGGTAGACAACTTGATTGATCAGAACCTACCATACCAAGGGATAACGTTATTCATTCAAGGTAATACTTTAGAGTTGTTCGTTTTACCACGGACAACTGTTGACGAAGTAAAGTTAACAATTAGCAAATCTCCCGACTTACTATCTATTTTACGTGAGCAACCAAACAAGATGTATTACTTGTTAGCGTTAGAGGGAACATCATTCAGACTATTCAAAATTGTTGATAAAACAGTTGCACCCGTGAAATTAGATGCAGACGCCCCAACCGACCTAGTGGAAACATTAGGATCAGAAAAACGTGGTGGTGAACTTAACTTTATTGGTCAAGGTGGTTCAACAACTTTCCATGGCCACAATGAAACAAGCAAGGAAAAACAGATTGATTTAGAGCGTTACTACCGCGAAATCAATAAGTATCTGGTTGAAACTATTGACTTAACTGTTCCAATCGTCTTAATGGGATTACCTAAAAATCTGGCATTATTCAAACGAATTTCAGAAAAGCTGTCTCTATCTGAAATTCAAATTAGCAAATCCCCAACGGACTTAACAAATGCCCAAATTGAAAAGACCACTAGCAACGAAATCAGTGAACAAGAGGTTGAAACAATCACTGACGATGTTGCTGCCATTAATAACAAGCGGGTATTAACTGACACAGCTGAAATTGACCAAGCAATTGATACAAACCAACTAAACAAGCTGATTGTTAACGTTGGTAACCTATCCAATAGCGTCGATGACCACCTATACAATGACATCAACCGAATTATCTCTCGTGCCTTAAAGATTAACAGTCAGGTGGTTGTTCTTAAACAAGAAGAACCACAATCACCAGCCTTATTGGAAGCAACAACTTATTAATCGAAAAGCTCACAGAGCACGCCTAAACGGGGCTGTTCTGTGAGCTTTTTGATGACTTGCGAAAACCACCAAAAAATAATAAACTAATGGCCTATTATTTTTTGGAGAGTCGATAATGAAAAAGCTGATATTTTCAATCTGGGCAATTGCCCTGTTAATCATCGCAGGTACCCTAACGGATCGGCCAGAAACATCTTCAGATGAGGCCTAAAATCTAATTCAAATAAGTGACCCGAAACGATTTCTAAGATCGTTTCGGGTATTTTTATGGGTAGTCGTGTGTAGCCATTGCTATAATTGACATCAGATTGCACGAGATGAGGACAGCTATATGGGCAAAACGATCAGAGAACTCGCGGAAGAATTGAATCTATCTAAATCTGGTATTCGCAAATATTTAAGTGCGTCTTTTCGTGCTCGGTATATGGCCAAGAACGCACACCGAATAGTGATAAATGATGCTGGTGTGAAAGCCATAAAAGAGATGATCGCACACAAGGGGGCACACTCAGAACGCACACTTGAAACGCACAGTGTACATACTAAAGACGCGAGTGTGCAGTCAAATAATATTCTCATAGAGCAGCTTCGAGAAAAGGACAAGCAGATTGAACACCTTCAGAAGCTACTTGATCAATCGCAGCTTTCGTTAAACGCAAGCCACTCGACTAACGACTCATACTTGAAGCCATCTTAATGGCAGTTTCGGCTGAACGTGCAGATATTTTATACAAGATGGCACCTTCTTGCCAAGTAATAGTTTGGTTTAATCCATTATCAGTGACATCAAAGTTGCCTGCCCCAACTTGGCTCGGAATGGGAAGCGAGTACTGGTTAAACAATGCTACCAGTTGTTTGCTCATAGCAACTGGATCTTGGCCCATGACAGGTGAGGCATGTACTGTTACCGACCAGCGACCTGCTTGCCATGTGAGATAAGCTTGTCCAGCTCCTCGATCAATAGTCCCCTGAACACCACTCCCAAGATCAATGACCGGTAACCCAGTCTCTTGTGCGTGGTGATTAACCGCGGTCACTGCAGCCGCTGTGGAGACATAGGCGGTTTTATTGAATGTTGCATAAGGCGTTTCGCTAGCTAAGGTGCTGGCATTAAATTCCTTGGCTGTAGCTCCAACACTATAATAAACCGTATATCCGTATGCATTACTGATATAGTGCATATTCAAGCGATTGTGATTTTCGTTCAACCCATCAACAGTTGGTTTTTTTGTAGTCCCAATTGCCATAGACAACCTCTGATTGAGCTCTTGAATTCGAGAATCTGTAGTATCCTCTTTTACTGATGAGGTCTTTGATGATATTGAACTAGAAGACATTTTCTCTTTTGCAGAATTAGATACCTTCGTAGCGGAACTAATGGATGTCGATGGTGTTTTAGAGTTGGTACTGAGCTTCGAACAACCTCCGATTAAAAGGCATGCTGTCAACGTTGCGATAACAATCTTGCCCTTCATATGACATTCCTTCTTTCCATTGTTGTGTCACGGCGTCTCTAGATTGGATTAACTGCCCACATGGTCCTAAATTATCACTTATGATCATAATAATATAAAACAATTTTAATTGTGCAAAAGTTGTTCAATATATTTTACAAAAAGGCCCACGTAAAAACAGCTTGGGTCATGATCGACCATGCGATATTAGAACCCTCTCGGCCACTATCAGTGGCAACAATAATGGTATCGGCCTTCGTTAACAGGTCTTTGAAAGACCCTCGAGTCCCTCTGCAAAATACTTGCATGTCAAGCGAGATATTTTAGCTTTGCTGGCACCAGTTACAGCGGTGACTTGTTTGATTGAGTGTCCTTGGGCGCGAAGCAAGACCACCTGAACGCGACGAATTGCACGCGCATTTTCGTGGTGTTCGAAGGTTGTCTTGAGCTCATTAATTTGGTTTTCGGTGTATTTAAATATTTTTGGCATGATGAAAGCATACCAGAAAAAGCCGTGGGATTAAACGGCTTATATTAGATCTTATTTAGTATGAATTTGGGCAATGAGTTCTGGGCCGTGCCAAACTACGTAGATTAGCAATCCTAACAAATTACTCTTGAGAAACAAAAAAGGCGAGTGAATCTCCGTATGTGAAGATTCACTCGTCCTATTTAGTAACTATGAACTGTTAGACCTACTTTTATGAAGCAGCCTTTCCTTTCGGCTCGAGCCGGCGTTCCAAGAAGCCGAGGACGAGGTCGGAGATGATGGCCATTAGCGCTGTCGGCAACGCGCCGGCGAGGATGATGGCTCCGCCGTTGGTGGCGTTGGTACCGCGGATGATGATGTCGCCCAGGCCGCCAGCTCCGACGAAGGCGCCGATTGCGGTGATCCCGATGGCGACGACCAAAGCGTTACGAATCCCGGCCATGATGACCGACACGCTTAAGGGGATTTCGACCATATACAGTGACTGCCAGCGGGTCATGCCCATGCCTTTAGCCGCGTCCATCAGGTTCTTATCGACATTTTGCATGCCGGTGTAAGTGTTCTTGATGATTGGCAGCAGCGAGTATAAGAAGACCGTGGCAATGACGGTGTTTACGCCAAGTCCGAGTCCCAGCATGATAATTGAAAGCATCGCTAGGCTGGGGATAGTCTGAATGACGTTGGCGATGCCGATGACTGTGTTACTCAAGGTGCGATGGCGCGCAATTGCCAGCCCAACCGGAATGCCGATTACCGCTGCGATGAGCACCCCATAGATCGAAATCAGAAAATGGCGGGCGAACTGACTCAGCACGTAGGAACCATTGTTGGCAAGGTAATACCAGAATTGCTGCCAAGTATCCATGTTAGCCATTAGTCGTCACTTCCTTTGAAATAGTTGTGTTTGGCAAGAAACTTTTGCGCGACCACATTTGGTTCAAGTAACTGGTCGTCGACTTGATAGTTGAGTTCCTGCATGGTTTTCAGGTTGATCTTACCGTCTAAGCGATGCAGTAACGGTTTTAGTTTAGGGTATTTCTTCAAAAGGCTATTATTAACGACCAATGAGCACTGATAAGGCGGGAAGAAGTTTTTGTCGTCCTTCAGTACTTTCAGATTGTAACTGCTAATCCGTCCATCAGTAGAATAGCCAAGAACTGTCTGCATTCGGTTTGCTTCAACGGCATCGTAAACCAGACCAATCTGCATCGGATAAACCCGCTTAAAGTCAAAGCCATATGCTTTAGTAAAATCGCTATAGCCATCGCCTTTCCGGTTCATCCAGCTGGAGTCAACGCCGGCATTATATTGCGGTGCGACTTTCTTCAAATCGGAAACGGTGTTGAGATTGTCTTCTTTGGCTTCTTTTTGCGTCACCATAAAGGCATAAGTGTCAGAAAAGCCGTAAGATGGATACCAGGTCTGATCGTAGCGCTTTTTGAACTCGCGCTTGACGATGGCGGTGGCCTTAGCTGAGTTCTTGACCGGGTTCATGCCTAATATGCCGGTAATCTCGGTGCCGGTGTAACGCGTAGCACTAATATCGGCATCGTTGCGGACCATGGCTTGATGCACCACGGTTCCGGAGCCGAGGTTATTGACCAACGTGGTTTTGTAACCTAGCTCGTGACTGATTAGTTCGGCAATGATATTGGCCATGATCTGCGACTCGGTACTGGTTTGCGAGGCGATCCGCACCGTCCCGTCATTACCGGAGCCGCCTAAGCCAGGAAAGCCGCAGCCGCTCAACAAGAGAACGGGAATCAGCAAAAGTGACAGAAATAATTTTTTGAACTGTTTCATCTTGCCACCTCCTAAGCGCGTTCACTGACAGGTGTCAGGTGGTATTCCAACCGCCCAAGCAACCAGTCAATGACCAGTGCCAAAATGGTAACAGGAATCGTGCCGCCGATAATCAGATCCGGCTGGAAGAGATTCAAACCGTTGAAGATCAGATCCCCAAGGCCACCAGCCCCGATGTACGAAGCCAAGGTTGCCCAGGCAATGACATAAATAGCTGACAAGCGAATGCCCGCCATGATCACCGGCATCGCCAAAGGCACTTCGACTTGCCGAATCGATTGCATCGCCGTCATGCCCATACCTTTAGCCGCGTCTATTAACACCGGATCGACATCTTCCATACCGATATACGTATTCCGCAGAATCGGTAACAACGAGTAAATGAACAGTGCAACGATAGCTGGCACTTTTCCGATCCCGAATAAAGGAATCATCAAGGCCAACAACGCCAATGATGGCACCGTCTGCAGCATGCTGGCAATACCGATCACGACTTTAGCGGTCTTAGGAAAACGCGTCAGCAAAATACCCAGCGGAACGGCGGCAATCACCCCAAGACCTAACGCAATTGCCGAGATGTAAAGCTGTTCCCAGGTTTTGGTGATCAGTTCACTGCCATGTGTGTTTAAAAAAGCAAACATGGTTACACCTCCTTAGGTGCTTCTCGGTCATCTGCCGCTGCCGAATCGGTTGCCGGTTCCTGATCGGTAGGCGTTGCCGACTCTTTGGCGCTATCGCTGGCTTGATAGTCTTCATTTTCGCCCCAGATGGTGTCGTAAACGGCATCAACTAATGAAGCACGGGTGACAATACCGACCAATTTCTGATCGTTATCAACCACCGGCACATACTTGAAACCGCGCTTTAAAATGCGATCAGCGGTATCGCGCAGCAAAGCGTTCTTATTCACATAGAAGATACTCGACTTGGTAATGTCGCCAACGCTAGTAGCACTTTGATACCGGGTTTCCAGCGATTCCAAATCAATGAAGCCTTTCAGATGATTTTCATCATCCGTCACCAACAGCGTATCAACGCGACGTTTACGCATTAGGGAAATCGCTTCAGCTAGTGACTTGCCTGGCGTGATCGCTGCAGGATTCTTCAGCATGATCTGCTCAACGGTGGTCACATCAGCCCGCGCCTGAACCAATCGATCCTGGCCGACCAGGTTCTCAACGAATTTGTTTGCTGGATGCGTCAACAGTTCGGTTGGCGTCGCATTTTGAATGATATGCCCGTGGTCCATCACCACAATTTGGGTTGCGAGCTTGAGCGCTTCATCCATATCATGCGTGACAAAAACCACGGTCTTACCAAGCTTCTCCTGCAGATTCTTAATCAGTTCCTGCAAAGCCTCACGGGTAATCGGATCCAAAGCGCCATAAGGTTCATCCATTAAAATCAGATCCTGATTCGCAGCAAGCGCCCGGATAACGCCGATTCGCTGTTGCTGGCCACCGGAAAGCTCGGATGGATAGCGATCCAGATAATCTTCCGGTAATTCAACAAGGTCCACCATCTCCTTAGCTTTCTTGCGTCGCTTTTCTTCCGGCCACTTCAATAACTTCGGGACAATGGTGATGTTTTCATAAATGGTCATATGCGGCATGAGGCCAATGTTTTGGATAACATAGCCGATTTGACGCCGCAATTTTACGGCATCGATTTTGTGAATGTCCTTGCCGTTAAACAGGATTTGGCCGTCGCTGGGTTCCAGCATGCGGTTAATCATGCGCATCGTGGTTGTCTTTCCGGAACCCGACGTCCCGATAAGACAAACAAATTCACCCTTATGAATCTCAAGGTTGATATGTTCGACCGCGACATTCCCGCCTTGATAAACTTTTTCAACGTCCTTGAACTGGACCATTGGTTGTTCTTCTGGCATCTGACGTGCCCTCCTTTATTTGATGATTCTATAATAACACATGAAGTTAATTGTATTTTAATTGAAGACCGGTTGTGGGGCGGGAGTTTTGCGCGGGTTGGGTTGGTGGGTGATTTGTAAGTTAACTGGGTGTATGAGGTATTCCTTAAGAAGCTGTCTAAAATCTCTTAAGTAATAGTGCTAAAAACGCTAAAACGACCATTTGCAGACTGGTGGTTAATTGACGCTCACAATTTTTCCAAAGTCGCCGACAATTCTCTAGCCAACTAAAAGATCGTTCGACTACCCAACGTTGGGGCATGACTTCGAATCGATGCAACTCATTGCGCTTCGCAACCTGCACGGTTGCGTTTAAATTACTGGCTACATCGAGCTGAAAATTAACGCCTGAATAACCACCATCAACTAAGACATTTTGAACCTGGCGTAAATGCATGGCATGTAAAGCGATCATGGCACTGGCCCCGTCTCGATCAGAGACGTTCGCTCGCGTCATGTGAATGGCCTGCGGAAAGCCATTGATATCAACTGCCAGATGGCGCTTAATCCCCGAGATTTTCTTACCAGCGTCGTAACCTTTGTTTTCAGCAGTAGCGGTGTTTTTGACGCTCTGAGCGTCAACGATAATAAAGGAAGTTAAAGCTGAACGTCCTTGGTAAGTTCGCCGAGCAATGACAATTTTTTTAAAACTTGTTCCAATAAAGAATCAGCCGTAGGCTCAGCTTTAGTTGACCAAATTTTGTAATAGTTGTAAACTGACCGCCATTCTGGGAAATTACCGTGGGACTTGACGCCATTGGCAACCGGTTTTCAAGACATATAGGACCGCACAGAAGACCTCGTAGAGGTCATATTTTCGAGGCTTAGTTCGCTTACGAAAATTTTCTAAAGCTGGTCGAATTAATTCAAATTGTTGCCGAGTAATATTGCTGGGATAATTTTTCATAGCTTAAACTCGCTTTTTACATAGAAGTAAATCAAAAATCATAGATCTTGGACAGCTTCTTAGGCAGAAACAACCAGGATTTAACTCAGATCATGAACTCCATTCAAAATAAGGGTGCCACCCTAGATGTGTTGAATTTACCGTCCATGACGGGGATTGCTGACCCCAATTTACGTCAACTCATGACCAATCTCATCATTGAACTGTATAAGTACCAGGCTGAAAGTGAGCGTAAGCGGATTATTGAGCGTCAACAACAAGGGATTTCTCTGGCCAAGCAGCAGGGCAAATATCATGGACGCAAACCCCAATACACCCCAGACGATCCCCGCTTGCAACATGCTTTTAAACTTTATCAAGCAGGCATGAGTGATGTAGATGTTGCCCGTAATACAGGGATTAAACGGACGACCTTTATCAGATATCGCAAAAAATATAGAATCTTTAAAAATGAGCTTTAAAAATGAGTTAATTGTCAGCCTAATTATTTAATAAATTGTTTGTTTATTTATTTGTCTACTAATGATATAATTAAGCTGGATGAAGGAGGTATCAAGATGAAGATTATTACTTTTACTGCTATCAAGGGTGGTGTTGGTAAAACAACCTTGACTTTAAATTATGGTGATTGGTTAGCCAAACATGGTAAGAAGGTTCTATTAATAGATTTAGACCATCAGTGCAATTTAACAACCGTTTTTGAAAAAACACGACGAAACAATACCATCGCTGAAGCGTTTAAAGAAAATGACAATGCTAAAAAAGTAAAAATTGACAGTGTCGGACCGAATCTAGATTTAATAGCCGGTTTTATAGACCTAGATGTTTTAGGAAGTTATCTAGAAAATAACAGTAACAAAGAAATGATGTTGTTCATGTGGTTTAAAAACAACTCCGATTCATTAAGCTTAACCGACTATGACTATATCTTAATTGATACGCACCCAGATTTTAGCACCATCACTAAAAACGCTATTGCTATCAGTAATTACCTGCTTAGTCCCATTACACCCAGTGAACATGGCTACAATGCCAAGTTTGACCTAGAAACACGACTCGAAAAATTCAGAAAATCACTTTTTGACTATCGAACTGGCGAAACTTACGTTGACGCAAAGCTTTTCTTTATCGGTAATATGATTAGACATAATACAAGCATGTCTCACGATTTGCTAAAACACATAGAAGGCGATGAAACAGTCGCAACTATAATTCCTGAAAGAGAGCTCTTTAATAAAGCTACTGCAAGGCACGCTTCAATATTTGAATTAGCCAATCATGATGAATCCATTTTAAAGCAAAATCAAAAGTTCATAGAACACGCCGATCATCTTTTTCAAGAATTAGCAAATAAAACCAAGTAAGGAGAGTTAGATTATGAGTTTAGATTCATTCAACCATAAAAAAGACGAAGAAATGAGAGAAAGTTACGAAACTACATTGAAAGACAACAAGAAAGATGCAGTCGCATTTTTGAAAAATATCAGCCGAAAGGAAGTAGAGCGTAAGCGATCTGTGACCTTCTCAATTACTGAAAGTCAACTTAAAAAAATGGATACGGCTGCCCGAAAAAACGGATTTAAAAATCGTTCAGAATTCTTAGCTTCAATCATAGATGCAATTTAACAGTTAAATAAATAATTAATCAAACAAGTAAATACGCAATTTGTTTGCTTGATTAATTTGTGATTAGGTAAAAACTAGTAAAGTGCACTAAACCAAATACGATTGCCTGTAGGTAAGCGCTATGCTAGACTAAGATTAATTTAACAACAGAATAAATAGATCAAGCTAAACAGAAAAATCCCCGATTCACGAGGAATCGGGGATTTTAGGTTTAGCAAGTAGCTCGCTATTAGCTACTTAGATTCAGACGATTTAGACCGCCAAGTTAAAATCGTCTGAACATTGTTCTTAATTTGTAGGTTAATTATACCGCAAACCAGTCCTATGGGACAAGTGAAGGATAGTTAAAAACAAATTGAATCCAATGGGCTAAGTGGCTAACCAATGCTATTTAGTCCATTTTTGTTGTTAGAAATTAAAAAAAGTTGCCGTATGGGCAACCCAGAATAGACACATGCCGGTGAATTTACAAAGCCGATCACGTCCAATGTTCGCTTTGTAATTCAGTTAAAGCATATCAGATTTGTATTTTAAAACAAGTCAGATGTTTTAGCAACTCTCTTTAAGACGACGTGTGTCAGTTAAGAAAGGGAGCTTTTATTATGGATCAATCAAACTTCAACTTTACAAATGCTAAAAGGGCCTATGAAGTAAAGTTTTACGCTTTGCCGCAGATCTTACTCCAAGGGGAAAAATATAAGGATCTTAGCGATAGTGCCATTTTACTTTATTCGGTGTTACGCGATCGTCTAAGTTACTCACTAAGCAATAATTGGGTTGACGAAAATAACAACGTATATTTCATATACACAAACAATGAACTAAAAGATTTACGAAACTGGTCAAATAATAAAATCAATAAGATTAAACACGAATTAATGGACGCAAACCTTTTGTATCAAAAACATATGGGGTTTAATCCAAGATCAGGCAAAAACGAACCAAATAGATTATATTTGGCAGATTTGGAAGTAACAGCAAAAGACGTTTATATTAAGCGAGAGCCATTAAAATCGCCTGAACCCCTTGGTACAAGCGGACTTCTCAAAAAGAGAAACCCGCATGATACCGTTGAACCCCTTGGTACAAGCGGACTTCTCAAAAAGAGAAACCCGCATGATACCGTTTCTGATACGTCTGAATCCCTTGGTACAAGCGGACTTCTCAAAAAGAGACAAGATCTAGACTATACTAATAATTTAGATACTAATAGATATAATATAGATACTCAAAAGTTGGACTTTTCCACAGCCAATTTCTCACCAGCAGAAATTGAAAAGCAAAACCATGATCTCGTGAAACATGCTAATGACTTCTTAACTGATGAAGACAGTGGGTTACCAGTTTTCTTAGAACCCGAAGCTGTGCAACTACTTAGCTTTTGGTGCCGAACCCCACAACAAATGCGCCGGTTTATTGGTATTATCCTGAATGCTAAATACCGAGTTGAAAAGGATCATCAGGACATTGGCGTCATAATCCCACTTGATAATGAGGAACTGAAGCCTCTAATGACTAAAGCCTTGAGACGCTACTTTAACGCCCTGAGAAGCAATGAGAAGCACATCAAGAATGTTGAGAACTACTTATACGGCACCATGCAAAACCTATTTGGCGTTTGGTGGAATAAACAAGCGGCTAGAGAATATGCGGCCAAACACCCCGAAGAAGAAAAATTGGCCGACAACGATAACAGTGGGTTGTACTACTAGTCCTAAAAGGCTACAAAATCTTTTCTAAGTGATTTTAAGACTTACTAACCTATTTATACTTAAGCTAGATTTAAATGGCTTAAACAGAAGAATAGGGGCTTTTAAATGAGTGTCAGAGCTAACCAGGCTAACCAGCTCAAAAGTTCGGCCTTTAGATCAACGCCAAGCTCAAGTGATTTGAGGCCAAGGCTTTGTCTATTGATAAGGTACTCAAAAGGTAGTATAATGGTAGTAGTAAAAGAAAGGAGATGAGACAATCATGGCAGTTAAAGAAAAGAAACGGGTCCAAGTCAAGATTGATAAAGATTTGGCCGATGATACCGAAGCAATTTTAAGCGAATTGGGCTTAAATCCAACCACGGCCATTAACATGTTTTACAAGCGGATTGTTGCTAATGGTGCTTTACCTTTTAATGTGTCTTTAAGCGAAGAAGAAAGAGCTAATTTACGCTTTTTAAAGGCGACCGAAGGGACACCAGTCACCGAGCTCAAAGACGCTAAAGAGGTCGCTGATTGGCTCAACGATCCAGATGAGGACTAATGACTTAGTCAGCCTATACGTTAGTTTTGTAGAAACTAACGGTGGCAAGTCTCGGCCAGTTTTAATTCGTCGGGTATCAGAACAGAAGGTCGAGGCTTTTAAAATTACTAGTCGGTATGAAAAGAAGTCGGCTTATATCAAGCAACAATATTATCCGATTCAAGATTGGCAATCCGCTGGGTTGAAGAAACCTTCCTGGGTCGATCTTGGTAATATTTATCGCTTTCCCAAAGCCGGTTTAAACTTTAAAGAAATCGGTCATTTAAGTAAGCTAGATCAAAATAAAATTTCATATTTTATGCTTGACCTAAAATCAAAAAGAAGAGGTAAGGGTCAAAAGATAATTCAACAGCGATCAAGTAAAAGGAAGCACAAAGAAAGTAAAGCAGAGCTTACACAAAGAATTCAAAAACAGTTAAAAGACTTTGCTAAACACAATCCTGAAAATAAAAACGATCGGCCTAGTTATTAGGTTGATCGTTTTTGAGTTTATTTGGTTTATGGACATTAACGTAATCGGCAAATATTTTTAAAAGCTCTTCGGTTTGTTCAACCGAGAGATTATCAGCTTGAAAGTATTTTTCTAGCAAAGCCCCTTTTTGAATTAATCGGCGAGAACGGGCTTTGCGGGCTTGCCGATTTTCATAGTATTTAGATTGTCGTAATTTAAAATCTTCCCGATCAATTTTTTGTTTTAAACGCGCTTGCTGCTCGACTAGTTTTTCATATTGATTAGACATGGAATTTCCCCATCTCGTATGGCTAATGATCTACGGACTTTACCTTTAAAAATTCAGAAAATTGCTTAGCTAAAAGCTTAATCTGATCGTTAGACAAATTAGCATAATCTAAATTGGCTTGACTGATGATTTGTTTACCTAGCCGTTGTTCAATCTTATTTTTTTCGTCCTTAATTTTTTGATTAAGGGCTTTTAATTTAGCTTCTTGTTTTTCTAAGTTACTTTTAGACATAACGATCCCTCAAATCATATTAGAAATAATCACCGAAACTATATCATATAGGAAACATTAAGTCAAAGTATAAAAGTTGAAATAGCGAAGCGGAAGGCATACACTAAAAATAAATTCAGGAGAATCAGCAGACCGAGTGAAAAGAGGTCAATGCGCACTTACACATAGAATGAATTCTATGTTGTACTAACCCCAAAATACTGTATTAGAAGTCGCCAATGGCGACAACAAAGTCAAGCCCATAGAATCAAAGTAAAGAGGTGACTAACATGGCAATATTTCATATGAGTTTTAGTAATATTAGTGCTGGTAAAGGACGCAGTGCTATTGCCAGTGCCGCTTATAGAAGTGGTGAAAAATTATTTGATAATCAAGAAGGCCGCCACTATTTTTATGCCCGATCGGTTATGCCAGAAAGCTTTATTTTAACTCCCGAAAATGCACCAGAATGGGCCAGTAATCGAGAACAATTATGGAATGAAGTTGAAAAGAACGATCGTAAATCAAACTCACGGTATGCCAAAGAATTTAACGTGGCTTTACCGGTAGAATTAAGTGAATCCGAACAGAAAGAATTACTGACAAAATATGTGCAAGAAAATTTTGTCGATCAAGGTATGGTAGCTGACGTAGCAATTCATCGCGATCACTCAGACAATCCGCATGCACATGTGATGTTAACCAATCGCCCATTTAACCCCGATGGTAGTTGGGGATTAAAAGCAAAGACGCAGTACATTAAAGATGAAAATGGCAAGCAACTTTTAACCAAAAGCGGGTTTCCAAAACAAAGAAAAATTTGGTTGGTTGATTGGGATAAAAAGGAAAAAATTAATGAGTGGCGGCATAATTGGGCAACAAGTGTTAATCAGTCTTTAGCACAAAAAAATATTCCGGATCGGATTAGTGAAAAATCGTTTGTCGATCAAGGGATTCAAGAGACACCTACCCAACACGAAGGCATTAACAGCCAAAGAAAAAATCGAAAAGCATTTAATCAACAAGTTAGAGCGCAAAGAAACGTTCAAGCTAAATATCATAATCTTGACGAAAAGATAAGAAATCATGAACATTTTGACGCGTTAACTGACGAGCTATCGTTCTCTGAAAAACACACAATTAGTCATCTAAGTCAGCAATTGAAAACCTATGTCGATTTAGAACATTTAGATGATAAACAGCGTATGCTGTTTAATTGGAAAAACAGCTTATTAATCAAACATGCTGTTGGTGAAGATGTAACCAAACAACTACTGACCATTGACCAGCAAACGACATCACTAGCACAAGCTAATCAGTTGTTAAATAAAGTGGTGGAACGAGCAACGAAAAAGCTTTATCCGGAACTTGATTTTGAACAGACAACCGCCGCTGAACGACGGGAACTGATTAAAGAAACTAATAGCGAACAAACAATTTTCAAAGGTAGCGAATTAGCAGAACGGTTAGCGGATATTCGAAGTGACTTATTAACCCAGCAATTATTGACGTTTACCAAGCGGCCATATACCAGCTGGCAGTTAGTTAATCAGCAAGCCCAAACAATTGAGAAGCAATTAACCACGGTACTAGCCAAACATGGTCACCAGTTAGACGATTTGAAGCATACTGATCGGGGCATGCTAGCCGCTTATCAACCTAACGAACTCGAATTCATTTCTAAAACGGTGAAAAATTTACGGGTCATGCGGGAAGTTAAAGCCGTAGTGCAAACTCAATACAACAGCATTCTAACGACTGCTTTTCCGGACAGTGACCTCGATAAGCTAGAGACGATTGACAAGGAGCAAATCTATACCGCTGTGGTTTACTATGACCCAGAATTAAAGCCATTAAGCGCCAATGATCTTAGTCAATTACAACAGCAGCCACCGGTAGTCTTTACTAGTCAGCAACACCAAGCCGGTTTAAATTACCTGTTAGGTAAAATGGAATTAAAAGATATTCAGGATCATCGACTGCAACGGGTCTTAAAACATGATGGCACCCGGCAACTGTTTATCGGCGAATGTGGCCAAGATCCTAAGTTGGATCACCAACAAATTGAAATGGTGCAAGCCCGTTTGAAACAACAGACAACACGGTTTGATCAATATAAGCAAGACCAAATTAAGGACTATCAGGCCATTAATTATTACCCAACTAGCTCGAAAAACTACCTGACTAATATTTTGGACGAAGCCTTAATGACCATTTTATATGCGAAAAATACGGACTATCTAAGAAAACAGCAACTACGTGGACTAAAGGAGACCGAGTGGGCAATGACGAAAAAGCAGCGGCAACATCAAACTAGAAACCGGCATGAAGATGGGGGCATGCACTTGTAATCTAAATGTAAAATTAAAGGCGCCTATAAGTATTTAAAAGAAATTACTGAAAATGGGGCTTATTATCAAGTGGCTTGGCAAAAATTAGCCGATGGCTACGTTGCCCTTTATGGCACGACCCCGATTCAAATAAGATCATTGCCAACATTGAATGATATTTTTGAAGATGAGGAGGGGTAACTTATGCCAAATAAAGCAGATGTTAAGGCTTGGAAAGCACAATTAGTCGCCCAGGCTGAACAGCAAATCCTAAAATTAACTGATAGTGACCAATTTAAAAAGTATCTCAATGGTAGATTGCAAATTTAATCCGAATTTTTGGACAAATTTGTCAGCATAACCTGATACGGTGTTTGCCAGTCGAGTATTTTAAGCGGTCGCTGGTTAATTTGGAGTAACGTCGTCGTTAAATCTTGAGCACTAATGTGTTCAAAACGAGTCCCTTTAGGATAAAAATAACGTAAATTCCGATTAAAGCGTTCATTACTACCACGTTCGGCTGGCGTATAAGCATGGCAGTAATAGGTCTTAATACCATATTGTGATTCAAGTGATACTAGCCCACTAAACTCAGTGCCACGGTCCACAGTAAAGCTGTGCACCGGACCATTAAAAGTGGTTAGGAACTTAGTTAGTGCTTCATTAACAGTCACTGTCGTCCGATCTTTTAACCGGTATGCCCAAAGGAACCGTGATTTTCGATCGATTAAAGTTAATAAAACTGCCTTACTATACCCACGAGGACCAACGACTGTATCTAGTTCAAAATCGCCGATGCGATTACGTTGATTAATCATCATGGGACGCTGTTCAATTGATCGCCCCAAAGATTGATTATATTTGGATCGTTGGTCAACGTTACGCCGTTGGCGTACGCCATGTTCAGGTAGATCATTCAAGGAGAAATCAATTCTCCCCTGATTTAGCCAATTATAAATAGCTAGTTTAAATTCGTGAGCAATCATTCCTGGTGACCAGCTTAGACGTAAATGGTTGAGAATTTTTTGCTTTAACTCATCGCTCAGCTTAGTTTTCCGACCACATCGTGATCGCTTGTATTCGGCATCTGTTTGTGCTAATTCAGCCTGATAAGGTTGACATCGAGATAATTCATAAGAAATTGTTGACGGTGATCGGTTCAGCCGAATGCCCATTTGGATATTGGACAGCCCTAGTTCACAAAGGGTTTCGATTTTAATTCGTTCGGAATAGATTATACTAGACAAAAGATCAGCTCCTAAAAGATGGGTTTGTGGTAAACACCATTTTAAAGGAAGCTGATCTTTTTTGTCCGAACAGCGTTCGGATTAATTTTACAATCTACCTCATTTACTAATTTAACTTTGAATTCTGAAGAGTATTTGGTCATAAAAAAAGTGCTCCTAAAATTGTTAGATTATGTCTAACAATTTTAGGGCACTTCATTTATTTTCCCTTTTTAATGGTCTTAATGACTTGGTATAAACTTATTAAGAGTTGGAATAAAGTTAATAGATTTAACACTTTGTTTCTCGAAATTTTTTGCTTATTTATACTCATTCTTTAGCACCCTCTATACTTTGGATAAAATTAGAATTCTCGCGTAGATACGCGTAGATATAAGAAAGAAATTTAATTAAATTAGCCCCCCGTAACATTGATAGATGTAGCTGTTATATAACTAGCCGCATCTGAAGCCAGAAAAACATATGCTCCGGCTACTCAGAGGGTTGCCCAGCTCTACCTAGGGGAGTATCCTTACCAAACGTAGGTATATTTTCTGCTAATTGTCCTCCTACCACTTGCAACGGTGTCCAAATAGGACCTGGAGCAACACTATTGACACGAATGCCTCGCTGAGCTAATTGTTTTGCTAACCCAAACGTTGTATTTTTAATTGCAGCCTTAGTCCCTGCATAATCAATTAAATATGCTGAAGAATCTTCTGCTTGAATAGAGTTAGTTGTTATGATGCTACTGCCGTTTGGCATATATTCCAATGCCTCCCTGACTAACCAAATTAAGCTGAAAACATTTGCAATCTACCTTATGGGCTTTAAAGGTTTAACACCATAAGCACCACCTCCGATTGGAAATAGCCACCGCCTTAACTTCTCTACTGGATCTATTATACAGGCAGCCTAGCTCTTTAACCAAATATAAAATTAAAGAATCAGTAAGAATACTATATTTATATCTGTAAAAACAGTTTTTAACTGCTAGGTCATAATGTATAGATAAATAAAAGCAAGCACCTATGTAAAAAAGTGCCTGCTTTGATTAATTATCAAAAAAATTCCAATCTATATTTATAAAGGGTTATCTTCCCAATTTAAATATTGATTAACTGATCTTCAATTGCTTAATTATTTACGTTCTAAGAAGCCTAATACAGATAAATTTGGCTAATTATCCATGTAATTTTTGTTGCAATGTATAACCAATGCCATCTACTTTCTTAGCAGCCAAGACGGTGCCACCGATGAGGACACCACCTACAATGAGCGTAGAAGCGATCATAAACTTAAATACATTTTTCAAGACGTCCATAAAATTCCCCCTTACTTTTTACTGGTTCGACCAACGACTAACGAAACAATCAGAACTAAAATAATTGCCCCAATAATCGATGGTATCAATGCCATGCCAGCTAACGAAGGGCCCCAAGTGCCAAGGAGCCCTTGTCCAATCCACGCACCGATTAAACCAGCTACGATGTTTGCAATCCAGCCCATAGCAGCACCACGGTTAGTGATTGCGCCAGCAATTGCACCAATGATTGCCCCGACGATTAATGACCAAATAAGTCCCATATTTACTCACCTCCTTTAGTTAACACGACTAGATTTATTGTCAGACGTTACTTTATCAACGCTGTCACCTAATGTTTCCTTCGATTTATTTGCGCCCTTACTGACGGCTTCCTTCGTTTTGTCTGTGGCATCGCTCACGCGATCTTGCAGAGAAATCGAATCTTTTTCATGTTGCCCCTTTGTCTTGACATCAACAACATTCACATTTACCTCAATTACTTCTAATTCGGTCATATTCTTTACTTCCCGAACGATAACATTTTTGATTTTGTCATACAGTTTAGAAATATCAATGCCGTATTCAGCAACAATGTCGAGATCCACTGCAACCTGCTTTTTTCCAACCTCTACATCAATTCCTGATGTGACATCTGAAGTATTAACTAGTTTTTCAGCAACATTTGCGAAAAAGCCGCCATCTACGGTTAATAAGCCATCTACTTCAGAAAGTGCGATACCAATGATCTTTTGAATAACCTTATCATCAAATGTTAAATTGCCTTTAACACCAGACTTCTCGTTAGTTGTTGTTTTCTCACTTGGCGTTCCATTCTGCATAATTTTTCCTCCTTATAATTCAAACAGTTATTTAAAAACATTTGTTAAGATACCAGTTTTTTGAATATAATAACCCGCAGTAATCCCGATTGCCATAAAAATCAAAACAAAAAGCGTCTTGAAAAATCCAAAAGTGATGATAAGGACCGCTAAGAGCAATCCCATAATTCCACCAATTAGTGGCCAAAAATAGGCTTTAATGAGTTCGGTCACGATATCACCTCCTAGATAACTCGAGATTTATGCACATTAGCGTCCAACTCATTAAAATCAACGAGTCTGATTTTAATTTTTTTCTGTTCAGAAATTCCAAGACAAATACGCAAATCTTTTTTTAATTGATTAAGAAAATTTGCAGTCTGTTTCTTGGCATTGACTGAATTTAGTAGATCACCCGATATTTTAAGTGTGATACCTTTTCGTGATAACTTAGATGATACCTTGGGGTTGCCAATAAAGGGTTCATGTTGAAGTGCTGAAAGCGCAAAATGTTCAATAGCTTTCTTACTGACGGTCACTTGACCATCAGACTTTTGATGAAGATATAATGATTGTGACCGTGGCCAAAAAAGTGTGATAAGCAAAAAAATAATTAACAGTACCGCCAGAATTACTCCACTCCAAAAGAGGTATATCGGTTCGTACTGCTCCAACCAACCAAGCTTTAATGACATGGGTGTACTAGTACCAATGACCGTTGACCAATTTTTAAAGACAAGAACTATGGATAAAGGAAATGCAAGGATAATAAAAACTACTATTAATGCCTTAAATATAAATCGCAAATCACCACCACCTTTACCATAATTATAGCAAGACAGTTGTGATGATGGAATTATATGCTCTTATAAGGAACCAATTAAGATTTTTGTTTGACTAAGCCAAAAAAGGCCACTAGGGTATACCCTATTGGCCTTTTTTGATTCTGTGCTATACTAGGAATTACAAATGTTCATTAGAACTGTCCAAAAGGAGAACTGGAAATGGCTAAAATTGGTTATGCTCGTGTGAGTTCCAAAGAGCAAAATTTAGATCGACAGCTAGCGGCCTTAAAAGGCGTTGATAAATTATTTACGGATAAATTAAGTGGAGCTAACACTAATCGGCCAGAACTGCAAAAAATGCTGGCCTATATTCGTGAGGGAGATATTGTCCTGGTCACTGAATTAGATCGCTTGGGCCGAAACAACCAGGACTTAACTAAGATTATGAACACCATTCAGAACAAAGGTGCCACCCTAGATGTGTTGAATTTGCCGTCCATGACGGGGATTGCGGATCCTAACTTGCGTCAACTGATGACTAACTTAATCATTGAACTGTATAAGTATCAGGCCGAAAGTGAACGGAAGCGGATTATTGAGCGTCAACAACAGGGGATTTTCCTGGCCAAACAGCAGGGGAAATATCATGGGCGCAAACCCCAATATACCGAAGATGATCCCCGCTTACTACATGCTTTTAAGCTTTATCAGACGGGCATGAGTGATGTAGACGTCGCCCGTAATACCGGTATTAAGCGAACAACTTTTATCAGATATCGCAAGAAGTGCAATATAAAAAGATGAGATTTACATGCGATAATTACGTTATACTAGTTTAGAGAGGGCGACATAATGATCATTCAAACAAGGGGACTTACTAAAACTTATCAATCAAAAGTGGTGGTTGACCATATTGATTTAGCAATCAAAG
The DNA here is from genome assembly GCF_004745525.1 of Companilactobacillus suantsaicola. Classification (GTDB taxonomy): domain Bacteria; phylum Bacillota; class Bacilli; order Lactobacillales; family Lactobacillaceae; genus Companilactobacillus; species Companilactobacillus suantsaicola. Next base: position 24,871 of record NZ_RKLY01000026.1, read on the forward strand.
AAGGAAGCTTAACTGCTCTACTAGGACCCAATGGCGCTGGTAAAACAACCACTATATCGATGCTCACAAAGATCTTAAATCCAACCAGTGGAATGATCAAGATGAAACCAGACATAAAGATTAGCATGGTATTTCAACAGAGTATTTTAGATAATGATTTGACAGTTATGGAAAATTTGAGTATTCGAAATAGACTTTATAAAGAAGCCAAATCTAATCATATTGATGCTTTGATTCAGAAAATCGGGTTAACTGAATTTATTAATCAAAAATACGGCCGACTTTCTGGTGGGCAACGGCGACGAGTTGATATAGCAAGAGCTCTACTTAATCAACCTGATATTATTTTTTTGGATGAGCCAACTACGGGTTTGGATATCCAAACCCGCTCGGCAATTTGGAAATTGTTGCATTCATTGCAAAGTCAAAATAATTTAACCATTATTTTGACGACACACTATCTTGAAGAAGCAGACAATGCAGATGAGGTTTATATTATTGATCATGGCAAAATAATTGCCAGCGGATCCGCTGATGAAATTAAAACACAAAACTCCAGCAGTAAACTCGTGATTGTTTCTGAACAAGCTGATCAATTAATGGCATTGATACCAAGTAAAATAATTCATACGCAGATTAATCATAAGACCATTTGTTTAAAGGCTAATTCTGACGAAGCACTCTCATTATTATTAAAGTTTCGTGTTTTCATTAAAACGTTCACTTATCAAGAGGGAACGATGGATGATGCTTTTTTGTCATTAACCGGAAGGAAGATGCGTTGATATGATTACTTTAACAAGGAGAAATCTACTGTTGTATTTCCGCAATCGCCCCGGAGTATTCTTTTCATTATTGGGAGCAATGATTTCATTTCTCTTATATATTGTCTTTCTAAAAAAGTCAATGATAAGTAGCTGGAAAACTGTCCCTAGTTCTCACCAATTACTTGATTTTTGGTTGATTGGAGGGACTTTATCAGTGACTGCCATCACAACCACCCTTACCTCACTTGGACAATTAGTAAAAGATAAAGAACGCAAGGTTATTAAAGATTTTTATTTAAATGACCTTTCTCATTTTGAAATCACCATGAGCTATATGTTAAGTGCCGCTTTGATTGGCTTTATTATGCAAATAGTTATGTTCGCACTGATGATAGGATACTTTTCAATCACAGATAACTTGACCATGCCATGGGAGTCGCTACCAGCTGTAATTTGCGTTGCTCTTTTTAGCTCTTTACTAGCAGTTGTAATTAATATGCTGTTTATCCAGTTTATTAGTCGCTTTGATTCCTTGAACGCTATAGGAACAATTGTTGGCACGGCCTCTGGCTTTTTAGTGGGTACCTATATTCCAATTGGTATTCTTCCTAACTTTGCGCAGTTACTTATCAAATTAACTCCGGGTGCATATGTAGCAGCCATTTATCGACAAATACTTATGGCAGATAAATTAAAAACCGCTTTTCATGGTCAGCAAAGCCATTTTGAAAAAACGATGGGGATTAAGTTAGAGTGGCATCATTTATTAACTGGAATGCAAACGACTGTGCTCCTTACCGTAGTTTTTTTATTAGGAATAGCAGTTTTACTAATTGTTGACTTAATTCGAAGCAAGGAAAATGTGAGAACGGTTGATTGAGATAGCAAATATGATGAAACAAGTAGACCAATATTTTGTGATTATTGATTAAGCACTCCAAGTGAATTGCGAGGGATCAATAATGCCTATAAAAATCCGATTAAATTGGAATCTGCCTTAATTGCATCGACACGCAGTCACATTACGATATTGGCCTAGCCAATAAACTATGCTGGATTAAATTGATTTTGGATAATTTTTACAATCTACCTTATAATCAAATTTTTTCAGGATCATCTCACTCCTTTCAGCATCATTTTACATAATTTGATACCGAAAATATACAAATGATACTGATAAAACAAATAGCATCTAAGAAACTACCTAAAAAGGCACCTCATATTCGAGGTACCTTTTTAGATTTAGCTTGTAATCCGTATCGAATTAAGTTACGAACAAGCCCACAGGTCAACTTTTTAAAGGCTTACGATCTGTCAACAAAGCAATCGGCGACAGAATCAAAACAATCACCGCTCCTACTAAGTAGGTATGACTGAAGGCCTGGCTGATTTGTCGATTCTTAGTATGCTTAATTTTTCTCAAAGCTGTCGTTAAAGCTTCTTTTTGTGCCAATTGTTTGAGACCTACTAACAATTTTTTCTGCTCCTGCCAATTTTAGTAACTCAATTTGATTTGCTAATTTTTGATCAGTGGTACTGACCCGCGCATAGCCATATTTCATCTTTTTATCTCCTTATTTATGTCATTAAGTAATGACACGGATCTAACCCTTTAATTATACAGCATCAAAAAAAGAGGCCACAACTGTTAAGATACGGCAACAACAAGGCATAGAAATTGCCAAACGCCAGGGCAAATATAAGGGCAAAATTCGCGAATATGGTCCTCATTCACCTAATCGTCAAAAACGCTATATTTATCCTGGATTATTCACCTCGGTATTGGGGACATGAAATCGCATCTGGCCGGTCTGAAAGCAACGTTTGGAGCGTTGCGAATACTGACTGAGCGGAGAAGTTGGTGATCGATGCACCACGAACAGACCGACCCAGTTTTCGGCTCGACGCACGACCTATTCAGTTATTCAGTTCAGGTCGCCAACTGATGGACTTCGTCCATGATCCGACTAAACCAGTTCTTGTAAACATAGTTAGAAGCAAGATGAATCACCACACGACGGGCGTGCCAAGTAATCCTACCGGCGATGTGAAAGAGACTGAACCGTAGCGAGGAGATGGTTGAACGACGGTCTTCCGAGACAAAGAGCTGTTTAAAGAGCTGAACCAGGTTATAGGCAATACCGGTGATCAAGGCTCGTGCAGTGTTCCGTGCAAAAGTTGAGCTGTCTGTTTTGTCAAAGCCAAACCCGCATTTCAGCTCCTTAATTTGGTTCTCAGCATTGCCCCGCTGTCTATAGGTCTTGAACAAAGTCTCTGGAGCCTCGGAGGCCAGGCTGGTCACTACGAATGCGTGGTTCCAGGGAACTAGCTCATCTTTAGATACTTCACTATAATCAATTTCTTCTGTTAAGTGCTCTTCAATATATGCCAATGCATTATTCATACTTCTCAAAGAATCCATTGAACAACCTCCTTTCATCATCAATATTATCAAAGGGTGCGTTTACTCATCCGACATTCTGTGTACAGTTTAGTCGATTCTCTTTCATGTAGTTTTCTAATTTATTGAACTATTGATAGAGAAATTGGAATTTTTCAGTTACTTGTATTCACTAGGAACAGGAATATTAAATTTCTCGCACAATAGTTTTACATCATGCATATCATTTTCATCATGCTCATAGCCCAGATGAAATAATACTTGATTTTCAGCATCAATACATCTAACCATTTTATCGCCTATTTTCCCAATACCACTAAACACTTTTGGGGGATATGCTTCTCCTTCAAAAACAATGTATCCTTGTTCGTTGAATTTAAATATATGAAAATCAATTATCCTGTCTTGAGCGTCCTTCCAAATCGTGTGATTTGTAGTGGTATATGCTTCTGTAACTTCCGCAAAACCTTTTTCTTTTATTATTTCAATAAACTTTTTACTATTATTTTCTTCCACAAATAAATCAATATCGTTGTGGAGCCTTGTTTCTTCTTCTAAAAGAGCATCAACGCCCCAGCCACCATCTAACCAAATGGCAATTCCATTTTCTTCGGCGTATAAAATTATCTCAATGGCATCTTTTTTATTTACCATGCACCTTCTCCGTTCAAATTCTAATTTATCGTTACAATAGCAATGTTTTTTAGCCAACATCCAACCCGACCACACAACCTCAAAAGTTTCCGAAAAAACATCCAACCTGACCACTCGCGACCCCCGACATCTAACCCGACCACTTGCCAACGCCGACATCCAACCCGACCACTCACCGAGCTATGACATCTAATCTGACCACATGACTATCAAAAAGCGGCTTTATGGACTTGTTTCCTCAAACAGAAAAAGTACAGTCATTTGTGTTTTGTGTAGATTTGTCTTCCAGTGATTTCTAACTTTGTAGTGTGATATCCTTTTTAAAGCAAATGATACGATTGGCTTCTTGAAAGCCGAATTTCATATGAAAAACATAACTTTCTGCATTGCTAATTTCACAATCGCTGGCAAACTCAGTACAAGCATTTTCTTTAGACCACAGTTCACAGTGTTGGAGCAATTGCGTAGCAATACCCTTATTTCGATAATTCTCCATTACAAAAACACCTTCTAAATAGCCAACCGGACTGCTGTCTGTACCTTCAACATAATCATGTCGAAGCTGGCATTGTGCAAACCCGACAGGAATATCATTATCAAAATACAAAAAAAATACAGCCTCTTTATCTAAAATCAATTCTTTCATTTCCTGCCTTAGGTCATCAAATTCATTATCCGGCCATAGAAGGATTGCTAATTGCGTTATTGTATTCAAATCGGATATTATTGCTTTTCTTAACATAAGTTTTTCTCCTTATTTTTTTAGAAATAAAACAGCTTATATTACAGCCTCGACATCAATACTACCGTCTCAATGTGGCTTGAGAGGATAGAATGAATGTCATTTGGGTATGTCCGTTCTCGGAAACATATCCACGACACTTTTTGCACTATCGGTAGACGGGAACATATCCAGCGGTTTTTGACCATTTTAAGAAATTTCGGTATGAGAGAACCTATCAATGGAATTCTCAACACCAGCCTTTTAGAGATTAAGGGAAGACTCTATAGACTTCTTCATATTATTAACGAGTTCAGTCACCTCAGAATCCATTCCTTTCCACTTATCAATATACCCTCCTAGATAAGCCTTTCTTGCTTTGTCAAGTAAAATGGCATGCTCATAAGGTAATTGAGGTATTGCCCATTCAGCTGCCAGATCTTTTGATCTGATTTCACCAGTAGATGCTGTCACCCACATTCTGGCTAAAGTTAAAATCACATTGCGTTCGTCACCTTTAATGCTAGTTATCAACCCGGGCAACGATTCTTTAATTGCTTTTCGAATATCTGTCATTGGCACAGGCTCAATTACTTCTGTTGCCTTTGGTCCCAAAAGGTTAATACTATTTTTTCTTAGTTGTGCTAAAAGTATTGCTAAATCCGGATCATAAGTCGACTCAGGAATTTCTCCCTTTTCAAACTGCTCTCTTAGCCACTCGCCATACATAAATTCATATTTGGGGGGGAAATGCCAAGGGACAATATCCTTTTGATTTATGACCGTAACTTCAAGAGGCCTCATATCTTTTATGTTTCCTATTTTCCCAGATATAAGCATTAACCTATTTGTAAGATTCCTTCGAGTTTTTTCAGATAAACTTTGATTTGTTATTACCAAAATATCTACATCGCTATTCATACGTAAACCACCCATTACTGCCGAACCATACAAATACACCCCAATTAACATATTATCAAGTAGTTCCGCTATAGTTTTTAATGCTTGAATTGCTTCTTTCGGAATTTTTTTGTTACTTAAATCTATACTCAACTTCGATCTCCTTTCGTCTGAAAACTGTTTTTTAACGCCTCTTAAAATTTATAAAAAAAGAGTAAACATCTTTCGTTGTATTGTAAATTAACGCCATCCAAAATTTTGATTCAAGATTTTCTTTCGGTTTATTATATGTTTGAGCCAATATAAGCTACAAAACTGCTGTCTATCCATTTTTGAGTAACCTCATTTATATCAATCCCAATAGTAGCCAACCCAATAATGCTGCAATCCAATTTCTCTAACAAAGCTATTAAAGCCTTCATTTGAGAACCTGTCTCTATCCAATCATCTACAATCAAAACTCTTTTGTTCCTCACAATAGAACTCTTAGATATTTCAAAGCTTTTATCTTGACCTGAATAGTCGGTAAAATGTGTCGAAATAATCTCTTCTTTTGCGTATGGCAGCTTATCACCTTTTCTTACTCCAATAAACCCCACTCCAAGTTCTTTGGCTATGGCAGTGCCTAGTATCCATCCAATTGCTTCTGGGGCAGCCACATAATCTACTTTATTTTGAAAATCCAATGATAGTACTTTTACAATTTTATCAAAAACGGTTTTATGTGTAAAAATAGTTAGTAAATCATATTTTCCAATTGAGTTACGAGGTAATATACCTCTAATTTCATTTATAACATCAGTACTTTCCATACATTTACACCCCTTGCTTATGGTTAATAATCTTTGCTAATCTTTAAAAATAGTCATTTTCAACATATTTTTTATACATGTCCTCGGTATATCTTGTTATGTTCTTACCATACTCTGGATAATCAAACCCCAGTAGTTCTGCTACCTCTTTGGACACTTCCCTGAACAATTGGTGGCATATAAATAATGACTTCCAAATATTTTCATAGGAATCCATGCGATATGTAGATAATAATCTATTCCATAGATCTTCATCAATGTATTTGTTAATATACTTATAATTTTTCCCAACACTTAATGAAAATTCTGTCTTTATCCCAACCTTCCACGACATCATCCTAAGTAGTTCAAACCGTAGAATCTGGTTCAGATGATCGATTGCAAACAGTATCTCTTTGCGGCACAATCCTTTAATAACATAAGGTGTTACATTCCAAAATTCATTGCAGCAATCATCATACTCCCTTGCGCTTGGCTTTCTTACATGATAATCTATATCAGTCGGAACTATGTCCCTTTTAATTCTACAATCTTTATCAATTAGAACCTTTATTAATTTATCGCCCTTTAGGTAATTATCTAACTCTTCCAAGGGCAATAAGGTAAGATCAATTTTATTGTAATCATCAAATAGCATAAGATAGGAAAATCCCTTTTCTTCAGGTGGGAATAATTCCATATCCTCCGGCTTTTGCATCATTATTATATTCCCAAATTGATTAAGCCAGTCATCATTAGATATAAACGGTTCTATATCACTTACAAAATATGTAATATCATAATCCTGAAATTCATCTTTAGGTATATTAATATTTGCGCGTGACCCCTCAAGGGTCACAATTCGAATACGTTCATCCTGTTCTGCTAAAGAAAGTACTAAATCCATCATTTCTTTTTCTGATCTCATTTACATACTCCTCGTTTATTTTTTCTATATTATTACATCTTCTTTTTTGCCGATACAATCAGCATCATTGGGCGTCGCATTTCATCCGCCATCCCCGGAATATCCATCATGTTCTCTGGCGGCTGTGGCTCCACAATCTGATTTATTATAAAACTATTTGAAAGCAGTGTATTTAGATATGTGGTCAGTTTTCAAAATGCGCCCCATCACAGAATGTGTCTTTTCAATACCTGCCTGTTCGCCAGCCACTGTAAGGGATAGTCCTGATATGTATTTCTCAAAGAATACCTTTACTTGACCTGCTGCCTTTTCATCGACAGTAACCACTCCATCTTGAATTTTGTATCCATATGGAATATATGCCATTTATCTCACCACCTTTTCTTTCAGGGAAAGACCGCATTTCAAATTGAATGTCAGCTCATCCCTGGAATTTACAATGATGTTCACTACAAATTCTTCAAATAGTTCTTCCGTGTAGTCACCATTAAAATTATCTGCTGACACATAATTAATGAGGTCCTTTATCTCGTTTGCTCGCAAAACCCCACTCGCAGAGTTCGTTACCAGGTTTGTTTTTTCGGTAGTAAGATTTTTAATCTCACTATCTAAAACATTTCGTTCCTGATTAAAAAGAGCAGGTTCTAGGAAACCTTTGGACATCAGTGCAATAAGGGTATTGCGTTCTTCCAATAGTTGCTCCATTAGCTTATCAATAGCGTCCATTCTTTCACGGTCGCTTTCTTCATCGATTTGGCTAACTGACTTGAAAAGTGGTTCTAGGATTAGCTTATGACTGAAAGCAAGCTTATTCATCATGGTTGTCAATGTGGCTTTGATTTCCCCATCTCGCAAAAACAACATGGAGCAACTTTCTTTATCTTCGATACTATCTCAACATGTGTCGTGGATAAGGTAAGTATGTAAAATGGTATGTGGAACATAGTGATTTGCTGTAAATGATTTGCTAACTACTTTAGTTCTTTATACAAAGTATAAATCGGATATTTTATTATTTTTTCTTTTATATCTTCTGAGATTAGGTCAAAGTATTTGTCCGCTAAATCAGAAAGGGGTTCTTTTTTCATCACCTAATGGGTGATGAAGCAGAATACTTTAAAGACTATTAAATCAATGTTAGGAAAGACTATTAGTAAAACTATGAATTATTCAGGGTTATCGGTAGATTGTAAAATTAATCCGAACGCTGTTCGGATTAATTTTACAATCTACCATTTACACAAGATATTTTACGCTCTCTTATTGGGGAGTGTAAAATATTTTGTGTAAATTTCTAAATTAAATTGAAAAAGGGAAAGCCTTCCCCGTATGATTAAATCGCTAAACACAATCAAAACGGAGGCTTTCCCTATGAATCAGTTTAACAAAGAAATTCTTGACGCGCTATCTTCTGACTCTAAAACATCATTAAAAGATGTCTTTCGCAATCAGTTAGAACAAACCGTCAATACATTACTTCAAGAAGAATTGTCGGCAGTCTTAGGCTACCAACCTTATGAGCGTAACGACAGTTCCTCTCATGGGGACAACGCCAGAAACGGATCGTATCAGCGAACCATCGATACTGAATTTGGACCAATCAATATTACGGTTCCGCGCGATCGTAAGAATAAATTTCGTAACGCTTTATTCGAACCATATTCACGGCGGACAGATACTCTGGAATCGATGATTATTAAAATGTATTCCAAAGGCATCACAACTCGTGAAATCGCTGATTTAGTTGAGCGCATGTATGGCGATTACTATTCACCAACTACCGTTTCAAATATTACTAAGCAAGTTGGCAACTTGGTTGAAGAGTTTCATGACAGGACCTTTAAGCACTCACAGTATGTTTGCGTGTTCTTAGACGCTACTTATATTCCGCTCAAGCGCGAAACTGTTGAGCGCGAAGCGGTTAATATCGCCATTGGAATTCGTAGTGACGGCGGTAAAGAAGTCTTAGACTTCTCGGTAGCACCAAACGAAAATGGTGAAGCATGGCGTGAACTACTTGAAAGTTTACGCAATCGAGGAATTGAAAAGGTTCAGTTATTCATCGCCGATGGTTTTATTGGGCTCGAAAATGTGATTGCAGAAATTTATCCAACTGCTAAGTTTCAGCGCTGCTTAGTCCATGTGCTTCGTAATCTCACATCACATGTGCGAAAAAGC
>NZ_RKLY01000027.1 GCF_004745525.1 Companilactobacillus suantsaicola
AGTTGGCAAGATTATTATCATATCCAACTGAATACCAAAAAAACACGATAGGAATTCCATATTTTATGGAAATTTCTATCGTGTTTTTTTAGAATCGGGAGTTATGTCCCGAACTCTTTCTGCTCTCTGGGGGGAAAGCAGTAATCAGAATTTTGATTACGCTAAATCTTAACATGAAAAAAGCTTCATTTCCAGAGAAAAGTATGTAAATTAAAAATTAGTTATTCATTGATAACTTAGCTTTTGAAGCTGTTTCCAGCATCAATCTGCTACGCAAAAATAAATCCATTTTCAGTAAAGTGTTAATTAATATTGAGTCATGTAAGTATCTCTTTCCCATTGGGAAACAGTTTGTTGGTATCTTGCCCATTCAGCATTCTTAGCAGCAAACAAACTATTAGTTAAGTCTTTGCCAAGTGATTGTTGAACGTATTCGTCTTTTCTCAAGGCTTTCAAAGCATTGTGCAATGTTGATGGAAGATCGATGATACCTTCTTCACGACGTTTTTCTTCTGACATTTCGTAGATATTATCTTTAACTTCTGGCATCAAATCATAGTTACTTTGAATTCCATCAAGTCCAGCATCCAAAATACATGCAATTGCTAAGTATGGGTTAGTTGTTGGGTCAACACTTCTCATTTCGATACGTTTTGACTTACCAGTTGCAGCAGGTACACGAATCAAAGGAGAACGGTTCTTACTTGACCAGGCAACATAAGTTGGAGCTTCAAAGCCTGGTACCAAACGTTTGTATGAGTTAACAGTTGGATTATTAACAGCAGTTAAAGCACGAGCATGTTTCAATAATCCACTCATAAATTTCTTAGCTGTATCTGACAACATATCGTCAGTTGTATCAAAGATATTATCGTCACCTTTGAAGAGTGACATGTTAATGTGCATTCCTGAACCGTTAATTCCTTGAACAGGCTTTGGCATAAAGGTTGCATAGAGGCCGTGCTTTCTAGCAATAGTCTTTACAACCAACTTGAATGTTTCGATGCTATCTGCAGCGGATACGGCATCTTCATATTTGAAATCAATTTCTTGTTGTCCTGGAGCGACTTCGTGATGACTAGCTTCAACTTCAAAGCCCATCTTTTCTAGTCCTAAAACAATATCCTTACGAACATTAACACCAAGATCAGCAGGTGAAAAGTCGAAGTAACTACCATCATCATTCAAATGAAGTGTTGGTTTTCCATGTTCATCAGTGTTGAATAAGAAGAATTCAGGTTCTGGTCCAATATTAAAGTTGGTATAACCCATCTTTTGCATCTTCTTAACAATTCTCTTCAAGTTCACACGTGGATCACCCGCAAATGGTGTTACACCATCAGTTTCATAAATATCACAAATCAAACGGGCAACTTTTCCATGTTCTTCACCCCATGGGAAAATCAACCAAGTTGAAAGATCTGGATGTAATAACATATCACTTTCCTCGATACGAGTGAATCCATCAATTGATGAACCATCAAAAGTGATCTTATTTGCAAGGACTTTATCCAATTGTGAAACCGGCACTTCGACATTCTTAATGATTCCGTTGATATCTGTAAACATTAAACAAATAAATTCAACGTTTTCATCATTTGCCATTTTCGTAATATCTTCTGCAGTATAATGTTGCATTTTTTAGCCACTCCTATTGTATATACCAATTTTTTGTAGACTTCTAATAAATGTTATTAATATAACGTTTAACCAATAACATGTTGATAATACCAATTCCATTTATTGGTGTCAAACATTTATCTTTAATTTTAAATGGAATTTGATAAAAAAACAAATTATTTTGTATATGAAAATTCTATCACACAAATGAAAATTATCCGAAGAATAAATTTGACTTCTTTGAACTTATCAGGTACATTACAAGTACGAACGAAATCAAATATAAAAATAATAATTGTTCGTAATTACTGGAGTGAATAAAACATGCAAGTTTTTGATTATGAGGATATTCAACTAATACCGAACAAATGTATCGTGGACAGCCGTTCAGAATGTGATACAAGTATACAATTTGGACCTAAAACCTTTAAGATTCCCGTTGTACCAGCAAATATGCAAACAATCTTAGACGAGAACTTAGCCGAAAAATTGGCTGAAAATGGTTATTTTTACATCATGCATCGTTTTGAACCTGAAAAGAGAATCGGTTTTATTAAACACATGCAAGAAAAGAACCTCTTTACTTCTATTAGTGTCGGCATCAAGCAAGCCGAATTTGACTTTATCGACCAATTAAAGGCCGAAAATCTCAAACCTGATTATATTACGATTGATGTTGCGCATGGTCACAGTGACCGGGTCATTAAAATGATTAAATATATTAAGACAGTTATTCCCGAAAGTTTCTTGATTGCCGGTAATGTCGGTACACCTGAAGCAGTTCGTGAATTAGAAAATGCTGGAGCTGATGCTACTAAAGTTGGTATCGGACCTGGTAAAGTATGTATCACTAAACTAAAAACTGGCTTTGGTACCGGTGGTTGGCAATTAGCTGCTATTAGACTTTGTGGTAAAGCTGCTAGCAAACCTATCATTGCCGACGGTGGGGTTAGAAATGATGGTGATATCGCCAAATCGATTCGCTTCGGCGCTAGCATGGTAATGATCGGCTCCCTACTTGCTGGTCACAAAGAATCTCCTGGTGAAGTGATTGAAAAAGATGGTAAGAAGTACAAAGCTTACTTCGGTTCCGCTTCCCAATACCAAAAGGGCGAATATAAGAACGTTGAAGGTAAAAGAATGCTTGTTCCTTATAAAGGAGAGATTCAAAAAACTTTGACTGAAATGCAACAAGATCTTCAATCATCAATTTCATATGCTGGTGGTAAAGATCTCAATTCATTAAGAAAAGTTGATTACGTTATCGTTAAAAATTCAATTTACAACGGTGATGTCTACTAAAAAAGCAAAAAAAAGAGGCTGACGACTGGGTGTTCGTCAGCTTCTTTTTTTATGAATGGGATAGTTCATTTTCAATTCAACAAGATAATTGTCCATCAAACAATTAACTTATCAAATTTACCATTACTGTAACACATAAATGATTAATTAAACAGTATCAAACCTTTTAATTTTTCTGATTATTTCTAATCTAATTATTATTAATTTGTCGAACATCAAAACTATGAATTCCTTTATTTCGTTCTTCAAATCCTTCCGTTTTGCTAACGATATAACTTGGCCGGTCGTTAACTTGATCTAGGACTCTGCCTAGATAGCTACCCATTATTCCAATCGATAACATCAATAATCCTAAGGTAAACAGAAGAATTGTGATGCCGACTGCAGCAAAGTTAAAGCTACTACTTGCAATCATATAACCTAGATAAAAAACACCACTAACTAAAGGAACGACCGAAAAAATATTAACAACCTGTAATGGCTTCATTGAAAAAGATGTGATTCCGTCTAATGCTAATTTAATCATCTTAGAAAGCGGATATTTCGTTTCTCCAGCAATTCTTTCTTGACGATGATACATTACACTCGTTTGCTTAAAACCAATCCAAGTTACTTGTCCTCGAACAAATGGATCTTTCTCGTGTAGCTTCAAAAGTTGATTGACTGCCACCCGATCCATCGGCCGGAAATCTCCCGTATCAAGTGGCATTTTGATCGTGGCAATCTTTTCAAACGTCCGGTAAAACATCTTTGCAGTAAATTTCTTGAAAAATGTTTCACCATCCCTTTGCTTCCGTTTACCGTACACAATTTGATAACCTTGATGCCATTTTTTGATCATCTGTGGAATCACTTCTGGAGGATCTTGTAAATCAGCATCCATTACCACGACCGCATCACCTTTGGCATAGTGAAGACCAGCTGTGATAGCTAATTGATGGCCAAAGTTTCGGGAGAATTCGACTAGTTTAATATTACTGTGTTGTGCCAACATACGTCGAATGATCGGCACCGATTTATCACTAGAACCATCATCAACGAAAATCAGTTCATAGTCTTCTTCTTGTTGCTCAATATAATTAAGCAAAGTATCTATCGTGACTTGAATCCCTGCTTCTTCGTTAAAGACTGGCAATACAATAGAAATCAATTTCATAACCAACCTTCCTTTTGTTAATCATAAATACTGGATAAATCATACAAGGTTCCAGATTGTCCTGGCATGCCACCACCCATTGAAGGGGTGCCTTGAGATGAATTATTAGTTTTATTCTTCTTCATTTTCTTTAATTGTTTCTTCGTCAATTTCTTTTTCTTAGGTTGAGAACCGCCAGAAGGAGGAGTTCCCATACCCTCACCTGATCCAGTTGGAGCTTGGCCTTGAGGAGCCTGACCTTGATTTTGACCTGATTGACCTGGATTTTGATTTGAATTTTGACCTTGTGTTGGTGGTTGGTTTTGACTAGTTTCACTATTATTAGCATTAGTAGCTACCGTTACTGAACTGGCAGCATTAGTACTACTCTTTAAGGTAACCTTCTTAGCATGTTTCTTGATCCATTTAACAATTTGATTGTTTGAACCACCAGTCTTACCGCCAGAATAGTAATATTTAACTTTACCTTCTTTAACCAGTTTCTTGAACTGTTTCAAAGTAATAGCTTTATCAGTACCATTAAAGCCACCCATAGCCATTACTGCTTCACCAGTTTGAATAATATAAGGAGCAGCAGTACTTGAATCGTCAGTTGCAAATAAGTATTCAGCATTTCCTTGATGCTTTTGTAAATATTTAAGCAAGGTAGAGTCAACTTGAGAATTCATGTTACCTCCGCCATTACCCATTTGTGATAACAAGGAAGGTCCAGCACTAGGAATACTGTCAGATGACCCAGCCAAAGTTGGTGTTAATGACCAAAATCCTGGAGCCAACATAATTAAAATTAAAGCTAAAGTTGGCCAAATCCGCTTATTTCTCAATTTAATAGCGATCCAAGGTAAAACAAACAGTGGAATTGATAAAATAATTCCAGCTATCAATAATACCCAGGCAAGTGTTGGATAGTAATCAAACAAATACCAAGCTTGTAAAAGACTTGTTGATAAAATCGAAATTGGTAACAACATGACCCAAATCGATTTTTCACGCCACTGCTTAATCATGGTAAATATACCAATACCACCTAAAGCAGCAATCGCTGGTGCCAACATGATCGTGTAATATGGATGGAAGAAACTGGCTACGGAGAAGAATCCGCCTACCGGAATCAACCAACCAACCCACAACCAAAGTTCATTTCTTTGGGGATTGAGTGAGTACCACTTCTTCATTTTTGAACCACGATAATATACAAAACTGGAAATTACACCAAAAATTGCCATGAGTAATAGCCAACTAATTTGTGGACCGAGTTCCTTTTGGAAAAGTCTAAGTGGTCCTGCAGTACCAATATTGAAGGCACCACCGCCTCCTCCAGCTGCACCAGTTGTCGAACCACCCATCTTTTGGGAATTACCAGGTTTAGTTGGTGGATTACCATTTTGAGAGGATTTCTTAGTGCCACTTGGTAAAGCAGGTGGATTTGATGACGAACTATTTTTCTTAGAACCACTATTCGAAGGTGGCGTCATCGATTTAGTAGACTTCTTCGAATTTGGCGGTGTCATCGATTTCTTACTGCTGCTCTTTTTACTATTGCCCATCCCTGGGAAAGCACCACCAGTACCAGTTGTTTGACCTAAAAGTCGTTGTGTTCCGTTATATCCAAAAGCTAATTCCAAAGCCGAGTTAGTTTCCGAACCACCTTCATATGGGCGACTATTAGAATTAGTTAAATCGACCGACAAAGGCCAAATCAAGGTGAAGACTGCTAAAAAGACTGTTGCAATTGATAAATGGGCGATTTTTTGCTTCCAATTAACTTTACTAGCAATCCAATAGTATAAATAAAGTGCTGGCAAAATCATGAACGCCTGCAACATTTTGATATTGAACGAGACACCCATTAGGGCAAAACCAATCCACAGATAACGTTGCTTTTGTCCCATCACCGATTTTTGCACGAACCAGATTGATAATAACAAGAAGAATACTAACGTAGCATCCATATTGTTAGTTCTAGAATCAGCGACCACAATTGGTGTTAAAGTCATGATCAACGCTGAAATTCTAGCTGGAATTCTGCCGAAACGTTTATGAACTAAATTGTAAATCAGATAAACCGAGCCAATTCCAAACAGAATTGACGGCAAGACGACACTCCAACCGTGAACGCCAAAAATTTTAGCACTGATAGTCATAAACCAAAGTGCTACCGGTGGTTTATCAACCGTGATAAATCCGGCTGGATCGAAACTAGCATACCAAAAGTTTTTAAAACTCTTGGTCATGCTGACAATTGCCGCCGTATAAAAATTATTAGCCTCTCCTGCTTCCCAAATATTCCAAGCATAGAGAAAAGCCGCTAAGATTAAAATGGCAATGAGCCAATAATCGTATTTGATATTTCTGAATTTATTAATGAAATTATTTTGGTGTCGATTTTCGACACGACTCTCTTTTGATTCCATCATTTATCTTCTCCCATCTTAGAAAGCTATCTTTATAAAAAAACAAATGATTGAATAAACTAAGATCGATAAAATAATCGGTTTTAATTGGGTTAAATTTTTCATTTGCTCCATTCCTTTCGTAACAACGAATCCAAGATTAGCCAAAGTAACTTAAATTAAGCTTAAATTAAAGATTTTGCTTTATACTTAGAGTTAGAATTTCCAAAGGAGTTGGATTATGCCAAAGAATATAAAAATCTTAGTAGTAGAAGATGACAAAAACTTGGCCGATAATATTTCGACCTTTTTAGCCGATTTTTCACACGTCGATATTGAAACTGATGGCTTAAGTGGGAAGTTTGCGGCAATTGAGAACGTCTACGACTTAATCATCTTGGATATTATGTTGCCTGAGATGAACGGCTATGACGTTTTAAAGAATATTCGAGCTGAAAAAATCAACACACCAGTCCTAATTTTGACCGCTAAAGCGGAATTAGATGATAAAATCCACGGTTTCAACTTGGGAGCTGACGATTACTTGACCAAGCCCTTTCATCGAGAAGAATTATTAGTTCGAGTTAAAGCCCTCTTAAAACGAAGTGGCACTTTAGCCGACGATTCTGTCCTAAAAATTAGAAATCTCGAAGTCAATTTGAATAATCACGAAATTGTTGCCGACAATCAAAAAATTGCTTTGAACGGTAAAGAATATGATTTATTAGTTTATTTGTTGCAAAACAAAAATACTATCTTAACCAAAGATCAAATTTTTGAACGTATTTGGGGCTTTGACTCTGACACCTCCATCACGGTCGTCGAAGTCTACATGAGCAACTTACGTAAGAAATTACGTCCTTCAAAGAATGATTCTTTGATTAAAACTATTAGAAACGTCGGGTATATTTTCCAAGATGAAAATGAAATCTAAACAAAGCACCATTACCCGTCGGCAACAATTTATATTATTTCTTTCAATCATGGCCTCGTTTGCGATTTTGTTTTTGACTCTTGGCTTAATTATTTTTAATTCCTTTCAAAGTTCAACTTACAAAAGTATTGATAAAGAAATGAAATCAGAAGTTGCATCCGTAAAAAAGCAGCCAAATATGCATCACGATGATCCCGGTCCACAAGGTCCTAATCCTCAGTACAAAAAAAAGGAACCTACACCTAAGGCTCCCTTTCAAGCATCCATTTTAGTATTCAATCAAAAAGGTAAGTTATTAAATAAATCTAGTTTGGGTAATCGTTATTCAATTCTCAAGAATATAAAATTTAATAAAAAAAATCTTAACAAGAAACAAACTATCGTCATAAAGAATATGAACTTCCGTTCAATTTTAATAAAAGTTTCCAAGAATAATAATAATCCGATGTATGCCGGAAATTATGTTTTGATCATGCAAAACATCGACACGCAGATTCAAACAATGGAGAATTTCGAAAAGATTCTTGCCATTACCTTCTTCGTCTTTTGGGTGATTGCTTTAGTAATTTCTTATTTTCTAGCAAGAATTAACATGCTACCAATTGTACGTTCTTGGAAACAACAAACGGAATTTGTTAACGATGCTGCCCATGAATTACGAACACCTTTGACCATCATTCAAGGAAAATTGGAATACATGTTAACGAAGCCAAATAAGAAAATTATCGATGAAGCCGAGTCAATCTCCGTGTCACTCGATGAAGTCAACCGCTTGAACTCATTGACCAATAATCTCCTTGACTTGGCCCGTTTCGACAATGCGACAACGCAGTTAAATTTTGAATCCACTGATCCAAAAATCTTCTTAAAAGACCCGATCATCCCCTTCAAAGATATTATCAACTCACAAAATAAGGTCTTCCAAATTAGTCTCAATTATCATCCCACTTTGTATTTGGATCGTGATAAGATCAAGCAATTGTTAATCATCTTGCTCGACAATGCCACTAAATATACCCCAAAAAATGGCACCATCAGAATCTATGATCAGCTTGTTAATGGCAAGTATCAGTTGATCATTGCCGATACCGGTGTCGGTATAAAGGACTCCGATAAGGAAAAAGTTTTTGGTCGGTTTTATCGGGTGGACAAATCACGCAATCAAAGTAGTGGTGGACACGGCTTAGGCTTGGCTATTGCTAAACAAATCGTTGAAAATCATCATGGTAATATCAGTGTACGTGACAACTTACCCCAAGGTAGTGAGTTCGTGGTTGAATTACCGATTAAACATAATAAGTGATTATGATATTAATTTATCGTAATCACTTATTTTATTTTCCCTATTTACTAACCTGATTTATCTAATCTATTTTAATAAAAATCATGTAATTCTTAATATTTCGCACGTCATTTCATAACAAATCAACTTCAAAATTATGAACTATAAAAAAATTATCGTAATGATAAGATTACCAAATCATGTTTTGAGGGAGTAATTTATGAAACGAAAAAAAATCTTACTATGCATACTTTTCTTGTGCATCTTATTTTCATGTGCAAAAACTACCACGATCAAAGCACAAGAAGAAAAAGTAACTACCGCTGACATTTCTCAAATTTTTCAGCACAAAAATAATAACGAAATTGTCATTAGTTACATTTTAGAAGCTGAAAAAGAATTAATCGTTAAAACTAGTGAAGACAAAGTCATTGACTTAGACGCTTTGAAAAATGAACTTGGCGAAGACAAAATCGACAGTAACGCTGAGCAAAATGAATTCAAATTAAAACTAGATAAACCCGATGGACTTTCTTTTAGACTTTTGACAAATAACGAAAAGCCTTTTACTCTGACCATCTTAAAATCTGACAGTGAAAAGATTTTTGATTATGATTTAAACAAAATCGAAAATAAAAGTAATGTTGCCACTCAAACTGGTGATGATTCTAACGAAACTTGTTGGGTCTTCTCTGAATTTTTAAAAGTCAGTGAAGGACCAATCCTTGAACATTCCGACGGCAGTAGTACCAGACCGCTACTTTATTTTGGCGATTACAACATGGCCATTTCTCGGGCCTCAATTAGCGAATCATACGCGACTAAAGGAAACAGTCGTAATAATAGTTTAACGGCTGCCAACTCAGCAATTCTCTACTCTGAACCTAACAGCAAAATTCTTGATGGACCAAAAGCTGACGGAAATCACATCTACACTTCTCATTACGGAGATCACCAAGAAGAAGATTACGATGCAAGTGAAATTATCAATATGGGAATTTCTCAACGTGGAATTGAAGATAAATCTAAAGGTTCCCCTAGAAATTTTATTTCTAACAATTTATACAACTACGTTATTCCAACCGACGGAAAAGGTGTACCAGGAGTTTCCGGACCAGATATCCTAGGGGAAGCTTACGGGTTGCCGGAAACACCAAAATTTTACTATCGAACTAACCCACAAACTGGGCTTGAAGAACAAAAAATGGTTTACAAACAAAGGGCTTTTTATGTTCCCAAGAAAAACCATCCCAACCCAGAAATAACAACTACCATCAAACAAAGTTTCAACGATATGGGTCGAGTAGTAACGAAAATCACCTTTAAAAACACAGGTAATTATTACTTTACTAAATTCGTTGGTTTCTCCAATCAAGATTTTTCGCTAAATAAAGATGGTCGTGAAATCACCGACAAAAATCGTAAGCGAATTGGTAATTATGTCCCTATGAAAACCCTAGGAAAAAAGCGTGGTATGTACATCCAATCTGGTGATAACCAAGTCAGACATAGTGTTTATGTCAATAATCCCGATGGTCCTAACGCCTGGGCTGCTCGTTCAACCGCCAAATCTTACAAAGCTTATAAAGGTTTTGCCTACAATCCCGGCTTGATTGGATTAATCCCCTTGACGGAAAGATATTATCCTTGGAAAGGTGGGAAAAATCGTTTTAATCCAGGAATTTTCAACCCACCAACTAACTTCTATGATAAGAAAAAGGACCAATATAAATCTCCTTACGTCCATTCAAAGTTATTCAACGCTTTTGAAGATTTAAATGATCGAGGCGACACTGATGACTCCAGCGCTGCCGGAACTCGTTTGGGTATGAAAGCTATTAATAATAATAAATTTTATAGTCAATGGGATTCAGGTCTAACAATGCGTACAACGATGATTGATTTGCCAATAGGTAAAGCTACTACTTTACAATACGTTTCTCAAACTGACGTTCGAGGAACAACTTTTAATCCTGTAATCGAATTAGACCTCCATGGAACTGAAGATGATCCTCAACTATTACCAACTGATGCTTCTGCACTCCCATTAACTGGTAGCTGGTACGATTATGACAGTACTAAAGCGACAATGCACTACTCGATTGACAGCGACAAAGACGAAGATTACCAAATCCTCTTTAACACCGATCAGTCTTCTGACGATGCTTTCAACGGAAGACATCATGAGATTGAAAATCAAAAGATCAACTTAAAGAATTTAGATAAAGGTACTCACGTTATCCGCTTTTACATGGAAGATGCTGAAGGGAATCGTTCACCCGTTAAGACCCATTACATTCGTTTTATCAGGGAATCAACTGAAGCACCTCAATTTATCATAACGACTCCACAATCCAATCAAAAAAGCCCCCACGATCCAATGGATACTGACTTAGAACTATCTGGTTATTGGACGGATAAGGATAGTAAAGAAATTAAAGAGATTTCTTACACTCTCGACAATGATCCAACTAAAAAAGTTATTTTCAAAGATTTGAAAAATGACAAACTTGGGGCAATGGTTGATTGGAATTTAGATGAATTATCAATCAGTGATTGCAACGACTTCAAATTACACAAATTGACTTTCACAATTACTGACGACAAGAATTTGACCGGAACAGAGGAATTCTACTTCCAACACCAACCTGGTGGCTTGAAATTATCGGCTCCTGAGGAAATTGACTTAGGAACAGTCGCTGTCACCCCCAATGGAAGTTCACTAGCTAGTCCAAAAATAGATGCTGGTCGAGTTATTCTTGATGACTTTAGACAAAAAAATTCTGGCCCCGTTGCGGTCAGCCTTTCGATGGATACATTCTACAAGTTGGAAGAGAATACTCACCACGATACCGGCGTAGATCCTGATGGCGAAGATGAAGACGAATACCGGCTCGAAAAAGAATCAATTGGTCACACCGCTTATTGGGATAAAAAATTAGTTGATAGCCATAACTTTATAATTGGTGAAACGAATGGCAAGAACACTTCTGATTGGCAATATTCAACTGACTTTACTGATCAGATCCTTAAAAAGTTACAATTAAGTTTTAATTCAACAAACGGCGGTTCTATGGGTACTTATGTCAGCCACTGGACTTGGCAAACTGTCGATTCTATTGAATAATTAATGAATAACTAATTGATTAAATTTGTTAGAGTTCAAGTGGACACACAAAAAAGCTGTACTAATGAGTAAATTTCATTAGTACAGCTTTTTAAATTACTCGAAATAAGTAACAAAACTAACAACGACTAGTTTCTTTTTTTCTCATCCAACAATTCAGAAATTTTCTTTAGGTACATGATCATTTCTTCTTGCTTGTCGTCTTCTTCCTCTTCAACTTCTTCTTGACGGGTCTTGATGATTTTGTTCATAACTTTAACTAACAAGAAAACTACAAAAGCGATAATTAAAAAGTTGATGATCGATTCGATAAAAGTTCCGTATTTGAACGTTGCGTCGCCCACTTTAAAAGCCAAATTGCTCAAATTAATTTTTCCCAAGAACAGACCAATCAAAGGATTGATCAAGTTGCTTACCAACGATTGTACGATTGAGGTGAAAGCGGCCCCCATGATAACACCAACTGCCAAGTCTAAGACATTGCCGCGACTAATAAAATCCTTAAATTCTTTAATCATAATAAAAATCTCCTATCTTTATTACTTCAATTATGGGGTTTTCTAGGTAATTTTTGCAAATATTTTGGAAAAGTGCGATATACAAATAGCATATTTTGCGTAATTTATGAATAGCTTAATTTTTTCCCAATAATTGTTAACTGATAATATAATGAAGATAAGTAAATAAGAAAGGTTGTGTATGATGAATTATTTCGACATGTACAAAATGATCTTAGAAATCATGGCTGAAAAAAATCCTAAAGATTTCCAAGAACTGCTTGACGACTCACAAAGTTATCAAAAGGTTAAAGACTACATCGCTAGTGACAATAACAATCAAATTTTGATTCGTGACATGCAGAACACTTTAGTTAGTATGATTGATGACAACATTGTTTCAGGTGTAGTTAGTCCGCTTAAATACGTTACTTTGATCAAATTAAATGGCTTAACAATTGCTGGTTTTCAGTACTTAAAAGAGTTACAAAATCAGGCTATTAAAGAGGAAATCGACAATCTTTTGAAGCAAGAAAATTTAGCTATGTCTCCTAAATCACTCAGTAAGGTTCTCTCAAAAATTGTTTTTAGTTAAAACTAATTTATTTACATATGTCAACTAACATATGGTTTGACAGTGATTTCATTTAGAGCTATTCTTAGATTGTAATGATTCTTATTAAGAACAGATGGAGGTTATTTTATGTCAAAGACAAGAGTAGTAATCGTCGGAGCATCTCACGGTGGCCATCAATCAATTTTGGAATTATTGAAGCGCTATAGAGATGTTGATATTAAATTATTCGAGGCTGGAGATTTCGTTTCATTCATGTCCTGTGGTATGGAATTATATCTAGAAAACAGTGTCACAGACGTGAACGATGTTCGCAATTTCAGTCCTGATGATTTTGCAGAGAATAAAAACGTAGCAATTTTGAACAACCATCAAGTTACCAAGATCAATGCTGATAAAAAGACTGTCACAGTTATCGATACTACTGATAACTCAAGTCAAGATTATCCTTACGACAAATTGATTCTAAGTTCTGGAGTCACACCTAAGTCACTTCCCGTTGCTGGAGCTGATTTAGAAAATGTCTTCTTAATGAGAGGCTTTGACTGGGCAACTAAAATCAAGTCTAAATTAGAAGATGCAGCTGTTAAAAATATTACCGTCGTTGGCGCTGGTTACATCGGTATCGAAGCCGCTGAAGCTAGTGTCAAAGCTGGTAAAAATGTCACTTTAATTGATGTTTTGGATCGTCCTTTAGGAACTTATCTCGATTCCGAAATGACAGATATCCTTCAAAAACACCTTGAAGAAAAAGGCGTTAAGGTTGTTACTGGTGCTAAAATTGCAGCCTATACTGGTGACAAAGCTGTTACTGGCGTTAAAACTGATACTGCCGAATATCCTAGCGACTTAGTCATTCAAGCTGCCGGTGTACAACCAAATACCGACTGGTTAAAAGGTACAGTTGATTTGGATGACCGTGGCTGGATCAAGACTAACGAGTATCTCCAAACTAATTTGCCAGATGTTTATGCTATCGGTGATGCCACACTTGCATATTCAATTCCGGCTGACAATCACGTACCAATCGCTTTAGCTACAGTTGTTCGTCGTGAAGCTAGATACGTTGTTAAGCACCTATTTGAAAAGAATCCTGCCCTACCATTTAGCGGTGTCGTAGGTAGTTCTGCTTTGAGTGTCTTCGACTATCACTTTGCTGAAAGTGGACTCAATAGCTTCACAGCCAAGAGATCAAATGTTGACATTAAATCTTCCTTCTATTCAGGAAGCCTCAGACCAGCTTATGTTCCAGCAGGTAAGAATAATCCTGAAGTTTACGTCCAACTATTCTTCAATCCAAGTTCACACGTTCTTTTAGGTGGAGCCATTCTTTCTACTTATGATGTCACTGCTCAAGGAAACGTCTTAGCACTCGCTATTCAACACAAACTAACAGTTGAAGATCTAGCCGATGCTGACTTCTTCTTCCAACCTGGTTTTGACAGACAATGGAGTATCTTAAATGTTGCCGCTCAACATGCTTTAGGTGAAAAAGATTTCTAATTCAATTCAAAAAAAGTTTGGGACGTAACTACCCTTACTTCTAAATTTGCAGCGTAAACGCGGAACAGGACATAACTCTTTCCGCTTAAAACAAATAGCTCTGTGGTAATCGAAGTTCAATTACCACAGAGCTATTTGCCTTAATGCTCGAGAGTTGACCATGTCCTGTCCCGCTCTTTTTATGCCGTTGGCGGGATTCGAACCCGCACATGGAAACCATACAGCGACCTGAACACTGCGCGTCTGCCAGTTCCGCCACAACGGCAATACTTTTTTACAAAAATAGATTACAATTAAAATGATACTACAATTGGAGGTTCTTGCAATGGAAAAAGTAAATAAAGTCGTATTAAGTCAAGTGATCACACCTCGAGATCCACAATCGTATAAAGGAAACTATGGGAAAATCCTGATTATTGCAGGATCGACTCATTTTGGTGGAGCTGCTATTCTTTGCAGTAGTGCTGCTGTTCACAGTGGTGCTGGTTTAGTGACCGTTGCCACCACGCCCGAAAAGTTTACCGCTATTAACGTCAAAATTCCTGAGGCAATGACTATTGATTATCATAGTAAAAAAGACTTACAGTTAGCTATTCAAAATAGCAATGTCATTGCTATTGGACCAGGCTTAGGAACGTCTTCAGTTGCTAAAGGGCTTGTCAAAGCCGTTTTAACAAATACCAATGCTGAACAAACTATTATTTTAGATGCATCGGCACTCACAATAATTGCTGAAACCGACCTCTTGTTGCAATCTGAAGCTAATCTAGTTTTGACACCACATCAAGGCGAATGGCAAAGATTATCACAGTTACCAATTGCTCAACAAACTCCTGAAAATAGTCAAGCTAAATTAAGAGAACTTAATCCTAAAGCAATTTTGATTTTGAAAAAACATTTGTCAGAAATCTACTATCAAGATAAAATCCTCCAAATCCAAGCTGGTAATCCAGGTATGGCGACTGGCGGCATGGGTGACACCTTAACTGGTATCTTAGCCGGTTTCATTGGCCAATTTGGCTTTTCAATTAAAACCATCTCCAGTGCCCTTTTGATTCACAGTCTGATTGCTGATGATTTAAATGAAAAAAATTATGTCGTCTTACCTTCAAAGATAATTGAAAAACTACCGAAGTATATGGCTAAATTCAGTCAAAAATAATAAGAGAGTGGAACAAGCCCGCTTAGACTCAGACAGATAGCCTAATTCCACGAATTGCACACCGATCTTGTGTGTGATTTGGGGAATGTAGCTATATGGCTGAGTCTGGCTTGTGTAACTCGTTTCAACAAGAGAGTGGAACAAGAGCGGTCAGCTCCCGGAGGATAACGTAATTTCAGGAATTGCTCGTTGCACTTTGCGAGTGATTTCTGAAATTTTGTTATCTCGGAGGGAGTTGCTCTTGTGTAACTCGTTTCAACAAGAGAGTGAAACATAATATAGCAATTTTTTTAAAAACAAATAGACCGTGGTAATCAAAAAAAACGATTACCACGGTCTATTTACCTCAATATTCGAGAGTTGGTTATATCCTATTTCGCTCTCTTATTTCATTCTTAACAGTTTTCTGATTCGGTCTACTTTTGAACCGACGATTTTATCAGCTAGTGAAGTCTTCAAAACTAAGTAGCCATAAATCACACCACCGAGTCCTGCTTCAAAGACTAACGCTACCATACTGATGACACGATCGGAATTGCCGACGAAGTGGAAAACTACCCAGTTGACGATCATGACTGAAACGAACATGATCAATGAGAACAAGATGATACCACTGATACGACGTGAAATTCGGCCTGTATCAAATGGATAGATTGAATGTAATTCTCTCAACATTAGCCAAGAAACTACTCCCATACCGATACTAGTTGCAACCAATGGTCCGAATTCATGGAAAATTCCAATCATCGGCAGTTGTACAACCACCTTGGCGATGAAGCCATAAATGAAGTATTTGATGGCTAATCTATTACGATACAAAGCTTGCAAGACCGCGGATAAAACAGTAAACAGGCCTAGCAAAATTGAAATCACCGATGAAAATTGGAGCATTAAAATACCAAGTGAATCATAACGATAAAATGTTGTCCACAATGGCTGAGCCACTGCATACATCCCTAGAGAAGCTGGAATCATAATGAAGAAAAAGAGTTCCAAAGTATTTGAAATTTGATCTTCAATCTTCCCTTTATTTCCCTTAGAATATAAGCCCGATAAAATCGGTACCGCAGTAACTGCCATCGCACTGGACAAGGAAACGATAATCATAATCAACTTATTAGCTTGGAAGCCAAAGAGTGAATAATAATTATCTAGTTGAGCTGACGTCGCATTTACAAACATTCTCATAAATTGATTAAAAGTAGATTGGTCAAACAAATTAAAGAATGTTATACCCGCATCCAAGATAATAAATGGAACCGCTTGTTCAAAAATTTCACGAGTAAAGTTTTTCTCATTAACATTCTCGGTCGGTTTACCATTGCGTGACAACTGACGCAGCCGTGGTAACTTTTTCAAAATTGCTAAAATTAAAATACCGATAGCAACTGCCGCCCCGATAAAAGCCGCAAAAGTTGATTGAACAACCGCATTGATATAACTACCCTTATTTACAACCATAATTAAATAAGTTGCAATCAACATATAAATCACACGAGCTATTTGCTCGATAAATTGCGAAATCGCTGACGGAGCCATATCTGAATAACCTTGCAAGTATCCTCTTAGAATACTCAAGATTGGAATAATCAAAACGGCTACCGCCAAAGATTTAATAACCGGAATACTTCTTGGATCACCGTCAGTAAATAATGTTGCTAACAGCGGTGCCCCAAAAAACATGATTGCTCCAAACAAAACACCCATAAAGGTCATGATCTTTAAACCATGCTTAAACAACTTATTACCAGTTGAATATTGATCGAGAGCATTGTAGTGAGAAATTTGCTTAGAAATTGCTCCAGGAATTCCTGCCGTTGAAACAATTAAAAAGAGACTATAAATATTATATCCCTTAGCAAACAACGCATTAGCGGCTGGATAATCTGACCCCATCCAGGCCATCCAAGGAATAATATAGATTGCTCCTAATATTCGAGAGAAAATACTACCAGCTGTCATCCATGCTGAACCCTTCAGCATTGTATCTTGAGATGACGATTCTGGATTTAAAACTGGCATAACTTCATCATCATGGCTCTTATTTACGCCCAAAACATGCACCACCTTAAAAACTATCTTCTCAATTATAGCAAAGTATTCATCTTAAAAAATTTAAATTACTCTTAAATTCCTGAAATTGCAAATTATTTCTATGCCAAAAAAAATTTAATTAGACAAATTGCCAATTTATTCGCTACTAACGATTGGTTTCACATGGTAAAATAATATTCGTTGGATATTTAGACCATAAAATATTTTATTAAAACAAAAAGTAGTTTCATGCAATTATTCATTTACACACACGTATCAGCCCTCACCCTTTAATGTTCAGATAGTTTAATTATTCAACCAAAAAGGCCTCGGAAAAATTTCCGAAGCCTTTTTTTGTTGCGTTACTATTTAACAACGATATTAACAATCTTGTTAGGAATAACGATTACTTTGACGATATTTTTACCTTCAATGAATTTTTGAACTTTTTCATCGCTTGTAGCTAATTTCTCTAACTCATCTTTGGCTGTACCTGTAGCAACTTCTAATTTATCACGAAGTTTACCATTAACTTGCACGATGATTTCAACTGTATCAGATACTAACTTACTTTCATCGAATGTTGGCCAAGCAGCATAAGAAATTGATTCTGAATGACCAAACTTGTTCCAAAGTTCTTCCATCATATGTGGAGCGATTGGTGCAAGTAATTTAACTAACCCTTCAGCATAAGCTTTTGGCATCGTATCAACTTTATGAGCTTCGTTAACGAAGACCATCATTTGTGAAATTGCAGTATTGAAGTGCAATGCATCATAATCTTCAGTAACTTTCTTAACGGTTTGATTGTAAATTTTATCAAGCTTACCGTCGTTTTCATCACTCAAGAAGCCATCACGAAGCGTTGAGTAATCATCATCATTGATGAAGAGATTCCAAACACGATCCAAGAACTTGCTTGAACCAGAAAGTCCATTTTCTGACCAGGCGATTGAGGCATCAAGTGGTCCCATGAACATTTCATAAGTTCTTAACGTATCGGCACCATATTGTTCAACGACATCGTCAGGGTTAACAACGTTACCCTTTGATTTAGACATTTTCTCGTGACCTTTACCAAGAATCATCCCTTGGTTAAAGAGTTTTTGGAATGGTTCCTTAGTTGGAACGACCCCTAGATCGTAAAGCACCTTGTGCCAGAAACGTGCATAGAGTAAGTGAAGTACAGCGTGTTCTGCACCACCGATATAAAGATCAACTGGCAACCATTGTTTCAATAGATCGTAGTCAGCAAGTTTTTCATCGTTATGTGGATCAATGTATCTCAAGTAGTACCATGATGAACCGGCCCATTGTGGCATTGTGTTAGTCTCACGACGACCTTTACGACCATTTTTATCAACTACATTGACCCAGTCAGTCAAGTTAGCTAATGGGCTTTCACCAGTACCAGATGGCTTGATGTCATCATCTTCTGGCAATTTAAGTGGTAATTCATCTTCAGGAACTAGTGAAGTTGTACCATCTTCCCAATGGATGACAGGAATTGGTTCACCCCAATATCTTTGACGAGAGAAAACCCAATCACGCAAACGGTAGTTAACTTTCTTTTCACCAATACCCTTATCTTCAAGGTATTCAACCATTCGATTGATGGCATCTTCCTTGTTCAAGCCGTCAAGAAAATCAGAATTGATGTGCTTACCGTCACCAGTAATTGCACCATCATCAAGATTTCCTTCGATAACTTGTTTCATTGGTAAATCAAATTTCTTAGCGAAGGCAAAATCACGATCATCATGGGCTGGAACGGCCATTACAGCACCGGTACCATAAGTTACTAGAACATAATCAGAGATCCAAACGGGGATCTTTTCACCGTTTACTGGGTTAATAGCATATGCACCAGTGAAGACACCAGTCTTTTCATCGTTTAAGTCAGTTCTATCCAAATCAGACTTGTGTGACACTTCTTCTTTATATGCATCCACAGCAGCTTTTTGTTCAGGAGTTGTGATTTGATCAACTAACTCGTGTTCTGGAGCAAGCACCATGTATTGCACACCAAAGGCTGTATCCGGTCTAGTTGTAAAGATGTTAACTTTTTGCTCATGGCCAACTAATGGGAATGTGATTTGAGCACCAACTGAACGACCGATCCAGTTTCTTTGCATTTCCTTGATACTTTCAGGCCAGTCGATGTCATCCAAATCATCGATCAAACGGTCAGCATAAGCTGTGATCTTGAGCATCCATTGACGCATTGGCTTTCTAATAACTGGGAAACCACCACGTTCAGTTTTTCCGTCGATGATCTCTTCGTTAGCAACAACTGTTCCTAAATCTGGTGACCAGTTAACGGGAACTTCTGCTTCATAAGCCAAACCTTTTTTATACATTTGTTCAAAGATCCATTGTGTCCATTTGTAGAACTTAGGATCAGTTGTTTGAACTTCACGGTCCCAATCATATGAGAAACCAAGTGAATTGATTTGACGTTTGAAGTTTTGAATATTCTTCTCAGTGAAGTCGGCTGGCGTGTGTCCAGTGTTTAGAGCATATTGTTCAGCTGGTAGTCCAAAGGCATCAAAACCCATTGGATGCAAAACATTGTATCCTTGAGCACGTTTCATACGAGCAATGATATCAGTAGCTGTATATCCTTCAGGATGTCCCACGTGAAGTCCTTGGCCTGATGGATATGGGAACATATCTAAGGCATAAAAGTTCTTCTTCTTGGGATCATTAGTAGTCTTAAAAGTATCGTGTTCCTTCCAATACTTTTGCCATTTCTTTTCAACGGTATTGTGATTGTACATAAATTCTCCTCCTATACAAAAAAAGTCCTATGATTATAAAATCATAGGACGAGTTATCGCGTTACCACCTAAGTTCCGCACTAAATAAGTACGACTCTTGAAATCCTTAACACGGATTAGATGTAGTTACTTACTTAGTTTCGGCAACTATGATAAGTGGACGAGTTCGAAAATAAGAAGCTACGCATTCACATCCCCATGCGCTTTCTTAACAGTCTTCCTAAAATCTACTACTTCCATTGATTAGTATTCTATACCAATAATGTAGTTCCGACAACCAATAAATCTGAATTTAAGTTATTTAACTTCTTTAAATTGTCAACTGTTGTTCCAGCACTATTAGCAATCGACTCCAATGTATCACCATCTTGAACCGTTACAGACTGAGGTTCTTGGGCTTTATCGTAATCGTTTTGGACATTGATCGTATCAGTATTTTCACTTGGATCATATTTCTTAACGCCATTACGTTCGTCTTGAACAACCACTGGTGCTTGTGAATCTTCATAAGCATCCCCGACACTGCCAGTATCTTCTTTAACAGCAGAAGTATTGACCATAATCGTATTGTTATCATTTGTAGACGTCGTTGATTGTGACAATGGATTACCATCAGCACCAATAATTTGAGTAATAATTAAAGTTTTACCAGGATAAATATAATTATTAGTCTTTAAATTATTAATACTCATTAAATCTTCAAGTGAAATATTAAATTTATCCGCGATTGATTGCAAAGTGTCCCCTTGAGCAACCGTGTAAGTTTTATCCTTACTAGTTGTATCAGTATCAAACTGGGTCAAATTGTACTTTTCAATCAAACTGTTTAACTTATCAGCATAAGTCGTATCGGTCGCATAACGGCCAGTCAAAAATTTTGTAGCATCTTTATAAGAAGTTGTGTTACTCTTCCAAGCTCCGGCGTACAATTGTGAATTGCCAGTTGTTCCGCCTCTTAACAAGGAAACGTAATCTTCAAGTGACTCCTTATATGATGGATACTTCCTAAAGTTGGAACTGATTGAATACAAATTACCAGTTCCATCATCTTCTTGGGTACCCATATTAACAGATTGACCATCATACTCACCCTTAATACCAAAGAGATTGTAATTAGGTGCACTCGCTAAACCACTAGTACCCCAGCCACTTTCAATCATTGCTTGGGCAATCATGACCGAAGCGTACAAGTCATTGTTTGAAGCTAATTTACGTGCTGAATTACCAATATAGTCCAAGAACTGTTGGTCACCTGCACCTTTAGAGGTAATTTGTTTAGTAATTACTGAATTTTGAGACAATAAATTATTTACAGATAATGCCTCAGCTTTAACTGGAGTTGGAGCAGCAATATCGGCAATCTCAACTACGGTTGCTCCGACAAACATACTAGAACCCAAAATGGTCATGTTTTTGCGGAAGTTTGCATTCTTTATTTTTTTATTATTTAATCTAGTCAAGCGACTGTCTTCGCTTTTTCTTTCTCGACGTGTAATAACCATAAGTATTTTGCTCTCCCTCAAAATCTTTATACTTTATTATATTTCTTAACAAAAACTTAAACAATAGAGAGATTAAAAATTATGAAAATAACTCAAAAATTATCCATTTTGGATATCTTTTTGGCATTATTCTTCGTCTTTTGGACGGCGAACGTTGCCTTAAAAACAAAGCTCATTACATCTTTTGATCAAGCACTGATTCAACAATTTTATCACCACAACGATTGGTCCCTTAATATTTTTAAACCGATTACAAACATGGGTGACACAATTCCTACAATATTACTGGCGACTATATTTTTTATAATTTTAATTTGTAAAAAATATTATTATGCTGGAATATTTTTAGTATTGAATAAAGTCGTTGTTGCGCTCTTAAATAGCCTAATAAAAAACATAATGGATCGACCTCGACCAAGTCATCACCATTATGTTTATGCAGGTGGCTTCAGTTACCCTAGTGGGCATTCAGCCAGCTCGTTTGCGTTATACATCTCACTTCTAATTATCAGTTTCTTCATTATAAAGAAAACTTCAATCAAATTTATCATCAGTATCCTTGCAATAATCGCGGTAGTTTTAGTCGGCTTCAGTCGAATTTTTCTCGGCGTTCACTATCCGAGTGATGTGTTAGGTGGATATACTTTAGCAGCTACTATCCTAACCTTTAATACTCTATTGTTCAGAGCCAAGAATCTTTCTATTCTTCAGCTCAAAGGCATTCAAAATTAAACCCAACACTAATAATACAAGAGAAGCGACGTAAATATTGTGCAATCCAGAAAAAAGAATTTGTCGCATTTTGGGCAAAAGCTCATGTGGCAACGAATTAGCCGTTTGTGGATCAATCAGCTTATTCATCATATCGACTGAAATATTCTTATTTTCTGCTGCACCTTTGGCTAAAGCAGTATTCAAAATGATTCCGTAAACTGAAACCATCATTGATTGACCAATAGTTCTCAATAAAGTATTGAAACTAGTTGCTACCCCAACATTTTCTGGTTCAACAACGGTCTGTGCCGTTACGGTTGTCGTTGTGATCGTTAAACCAAATCCTAAACCGGCGACAGCGGCCAAACTACAGAAATAAATAAATGGTGTTGTTGGTCCAGCCATTAATAACAAGCCATTAGCAATTGCTAAGAAAAATAAACTAATGTAAATGACTCTATTCGGAGCCATTTTTTTGATTAAGGTTCCAGCCCAGAATGATCCGAAAATCCAAACAATTGAACTTGGTGTAACGGCGAATCCTCCCATTGAAGGACTAAGTCCGAGAATTCCTTGCATCCAAGTAGGAATGTAGGCTTCAAAGCCAATCAAGAAACCACTGACGATCAATGCTAATAAGTTCTGAATAACGAAAGTTTTATTCTTAAATAATTCCAATGGCAAAATTGGGTCTTTAACTCTTTTTTCTGTCTTAATAAACAAGAAAATTGAAATGAGTGACACCAATATTAATACTACGGTCAAAATTGCTTTGCCACTACCGATATTTTGTAATGCTAACATCAAAGGCAACAAGACGAAAATCAATAAAACTGTTCCGGTATAATCGATGCTTAATTTCTCATGTTCACGTTTTTCTTCCTTAAAGAAGAACCAGATTAAGCCCATCGTCAACAATCCAACTGGTAAATTGATCAAGAAAACCCAGTGCCAGCTTAATTGTTCAACGATAAAACCACCTAATAAAGGAGCAATAATTGCTGCAATTCCCCATGCGGACCCATTAAATCCTAAAACTTTGGCTCTTTTTTCAAGGGGATAAATGTCCGCGATAATTGTAAAAGTCAGTGGTTGAATCGCCCCTGAACCAATTCCTTGAACCACCCGAGCTAAAATTAGCGTCAACATTGAATTTGACATAGCGCACAACGTCGATCCGATGACAAACAAAACTAAACCAATCATCAAAACTGGTTTACGTCCGACAATATCGGATAATTTTCCGTAAATCGGTGTCGCAACTGCAGTCATTAATAAGTAAATTGAGAAAACCCAATTCATCAGACTGACTCCATGCAGACTTCCAATTATCGTTGGCATGGCTGTCGAGACGATTGTCCCTTCAATAGCTGTCATAAAGGTTGCGATAAAGACCGCAATTGTAACAATGACTACATTTGATTGATTCTTTTGTTCCATATAAATAAACCCTCCCATAAAAAAAGAGACGTTTCCAAAAAGTTTGCCTTTAAGGAACGCCTCTGTAATCACCGACTAAATTTTCAAGAAACTCTTAATATCATTAACTTTATCAAGTTTTTCCCATGGTAAATCGATATCTGTACGTCCGAAGTGACCATATGCGGCCGTCTTCTTATAAATTGGTCTTTGTAGATCCAACATTTTGATGATACCTAGTGGACGTAAGTCGAAAAATTGTTTGATACAGTCAACAATTTGCTCTTCTGAATAATCACTAGTACCAAAAGTATCAACGTGAATTGATACTGGTCTTGCTACACCAATGGCATAAGCAATTTGGATTTCCATTTTTTCAGCCACACCTGCTGCAACAAGGTTTTTAGCGATGTATCTAGCGGCGTAACTAGCTGAACGGTCAACTTTAGTAGCATCTTTACCTGAAAAGGCACCACCACCGTGACGAGCAAAGCCACCGTATGTGTCAACGATAACTTTACGTCCAGTTAAACCGGAATCTCCTTCTGGTCCACCAATAACAAAGCGACCAGTAGGATTGATTAGAATCTTTGTGTTGTCATCCATCATGTTGCTTGGAACAACTTCATCAATAACATATTTCTTGATGTCTTTTTTAACTTGGTCTAAGCTTGCGTCAGCTTTGTGTTGAGTACTCAAAACAATTGTATCAACACGTACTGGATGATCATTTCCATCATATTCGATGGTAACTTGAGATTTTGCATCTGGCATTAAGTAAGGAATCGTACCATTCTTTCTAACTTCAGCGGTTTTTCTCATCAACTTATGAGCTAGAGAAATTGGTAATGGCATGAATTCTTTAGTTTCATTAGTAGCGAAACCGAAAACAAAACCTTGATCACCGGCACCGATTTGATCCAATGGGTCGACGTCCTTTAAGTTATCACGTTTTTCAAGCGCGTCATTTACACCTTGGGCAATATCAGGAGATTGTTCATCTAGTGCTACCAATACGGCACAACTATTACCATCAAATCCTGGATTAGTGCCATCGTAGCCAATATCCGTAATGGTCTTACGAACGACGCTTTGAATATCAACATATGCGGTAGTTGATATTTCTCCCACAACTAGTACTAAACCAGTTGTAACGGTTGTTTCGCACGCAACACGTGCATCTTTATCCTTTGCTAAAATAGCATCGAGAATTGCATCACTTATTTGATCAGCAACTTTATCTGGATGTCCTTCTGAAACTGATTCAGAAGTAAATAAATAATTTTTTGACATGTTTTCTTTCCACCTTTTCGGTTACAGGGCTTCTCCTCGCAAAAAAGGATCCCATCAGGAACCTCTTAACAGGTTAACACAAAACAGAGATGTTTTCATAAAAAAACTGTAATTGACGTTAAACTTTTTCTACATTAATATGATTTTATAAACCAGAGGAGTACTCATGACCAATTTAAAATCTAAAAAATTATTAATATCTTTCATGGAATTTATAAGCTATCACATATTTCCATTTATCTTTATTTTTGTAAATGATCTTCATAACTATTCAATCAACGGCTTCTTGATCATTATGGTGGCGATGGTTGCACTTTATAAGGATTACATCCTACAACTCAATCCTAATAGGTACTTTCACATCTTATATAGTGTCATTTATCTAATTGTTGCCATTTTATCACTCAGTTCACTCAACAAATTTGTCATCATTTTGATCTTTGCACAATTAGTCTTCCTATACTTAGTCAAGTACTTGCCAGATAATTATCAAAACTATCGTCCCTTGATTGAGAACTTTGTCGTACCAAGTTTCATGTCAATTGCGTTAGCGTTTACCTATATGCATTTTATCTCAATTAACTTTGTTGTACCACTGCTTTTGATAAACTTAGCTAGCGTTTTGATCAATTATTTTGAAGGAAAAATTACTGACTATATTCAAATTGGTGCCTTGTCTGTTTTGGCTTTGATCTTGTTTGCTTTAAAGTATATTAATTTGATCACGGCGATTGTTATCGTGGTATTTGTTTTATTAATGTCTTTACTGAAAAGGTATCATGGGTTTTCAGAGCCAAACTTGTTTTATCGGATTGTGGGAAATATTATTTTGATCATCTAGTTTCAAGCATTATTTATATTTATATCAACTATTCCAAGGTCGTACTAACTAGATTTTTTAGTTAGTACGACCTTCTTATTTTGCAAATCTAAAATTAAATTCAATATTTACAATTTTCTTTGCAAATATTTGATATACTTTTTTTGAATAAAAACACGGAGGAATTATCATGCATATATTTTCCCTACTATTACTTATGTTTTTAATGATCCATTTATTTTTGAAAACAATCACTTCGAAAAAAAGTAATAAAAATATTCTAGTACTTTTTCTTGCGGGAACTTCAATAATCGCCATCCTAGCATATTTTATAATAAAGTTCGTGACCATAAACTAGCTCCTAAAAACCACACTTACCTTCCTGTCATCATTTTATTAAAAAACACAAAAAAAGCACCTAACAAAGTTAGATGCTTAACGTTTTTGGAATGGAGGATACAGGGATCGAACCTGTGACCTCCTGCTTGTAAGGCAGATGCTCTCCCAGCTGAGCTAATCCTCCAAAATGACCCGTACGAGATTTGAACTCATGTTACCGCCGTGAAAGGGCGGTGTCTTAACCACTTGACCAACGGGTCATAAATATTTATTTATGTTTTGCTCTCTCAAGCACAAGAAATATAATACAATAATAATAAGAGTGTAGCAAGCTTTTTTTTAACTTTTTTTGAAAAAACAGGAGGATTTTTTATTTTGGATATTCAAAAGTACTTCGAAAGCGCGGAAACAATGGATTTAGCGCAGGATATGTTGGGTCATACTTTCACCTATAATTCTGAAAAAGGTAAATTTTCAGGAATTATTGTGGAAACTGAAGCTTATTTAGGACCAATCGATATGGCGGCTCACAGTTACAATGGTCGACACACTGATGCAAACGACCCACTCTATCAATCTGGTGGAACAATTTATATTTATTCGATCCACAGTTGGTTAGATATGGATATTAGTATTCAAAAAGCCGGCACGCCAAATGGTATCTTAATTCGCGCTCTACAGCCGCTTGATGGTTTAGAGCTCATGGAACAGAATCGTAAAAAGACTGGTTTTGACGTCACTAATGGACCTGCTAAATGGATGTCTGCCTTTGGTATTGAGAACAAAGCTTTGTCAGGGACTAAATTAAATGACAATAACTTTATTTTTTCCGAAAAAAAAGTCCAAACTCCGAAAAATATTCTAGCCACACCACGAATTGGCGTGAAGAATAAGGAGCCTTGGACTTCAAAAAATATGCGTTTTATTGTTGAGGGTAATCCTTATGTTTCCAAATTACCCAAGCGTGATATGAATTTAGATACTTACGGTTGGTTATAATTTGTCACTTCTAGCACGAAGAGCATAAAGGATGGCTACCGTATCGACTACTTCTTGTAACATCGCACCGATGATTGTTGGTATCAATCCAAAAGCTGCCACCAGCATCAAGGCGATACAAATGAAGATTCCAATCAACACGGCTTCTTTGGCAACTTTCATGGTATCGTGGGCTATTTTTACGGCCGTCGAAACTTTGCTAAGATCATCTTGCAAAATAACCGCGTCGGCTGATTCACTGGCAGCATTGGCACCTTTGTATCCCATCGCAATACCAACATCAGCTAAAGCTAGTGCAGGCGCATCATTGACACCATCCCCAACCATCACAGTCGGATGGAATTCTTTAGGTAAATTATTGATAATTTTAACTTTATCAGCCGGCAAACTAGATGGAAAAGCTTGTGTGATACCAACTTTTGAAGCAACCATTTCGGTTGCTTCTTTTTTATCGCCAGAAATCATTAAAATGTTTTTGATACCGAAATCCTTTAATTTTTGAATCGTTGATTTAGATTCAGGACGAATTTGGTCTAAGAGGCTATACACGCCGGCGTATTGACCATCGATTGAAATATAAACTCCCGAACCAGTCACTTCAGGAACTTCCTGTGTCGTTACGAATTCTGCTTGGCCAACTTTAACATCGTGGCTATTGATCGTACCCTGAATTCCTTGAGCAGTAATTTCTTTTAAATTTTCGGCTTTTTCGAAAGGAATCTTTTTTTCAATCGCATAGTCAACAATTGCCTTGGCCATAACGTGGCTAGAATTCTGTTCCAAACTAGCTGCATAAGCAATAACTTGGTTTTGGTCAAAATTAGTTGGCACAAGGAGTTCGTCGACTACCAACTTACCTTTTGTGATGGTACCTGTTTTATCGAACGCAACTGTTTGAGCTGAATTGAGTTTCTCTAGTGCTGTACCAGATTTGATAATAATACCGTTTCGACTCGTCCGACTCATCCCTGAGACAAAGGCAATTGGAGCCGCCAAAATTAGTGGACAAGGTGAAGCTACAACTAAAACTTGGGCAACTCGAACGGGATCCTTTGAAACGTACCAGGCAACTCCCGCAATGATATATGCAATCAAAGTAAATGGTACAGCATAACGGTCAGCCAAACGAACGAATTTAGCTGGATGAGTTTCTGATTCTTTGACCAACTTAACAATAGCTTGGTATTCTGAATCGGCAGCCACTTTCTCAGCCTTAATTTTAAAAGGATTGTCACCATTGATTGAGCCAGACATGACATGAGAGTCTTTGACAACATTGACTGGAACTGATTCTCCCGTCAGTGATGATTCATCAATTTCCGAACTTCCTTCAAAAACGATCCCATCGACTGGAACTTGTTCTTTAGGACGAACTAATAATGTATCACCCACTTTAACATCATCGATATCAATGTCTTTGATCTCTGAATCATCAATTAGATGTGCTTGTGATGGCGTGTTATCCAAAAGTGACTTTAACTCACTTTTAGCTTTGTTCGC
The DNA here is from genome assembly GCF_004745525.1 of Companilactobacillus suantsaicola. Taxonomy (GTDB): domain Bacteria; phylum Bacillota; class Bacilli; order Lactobacillales; family Lactobacillaceae; genus Companilactobacillus; species Companilactobacillus suantsaicola. The sequence goes on from NZ_RKLY01000027.1 coordinate 28,951, forward strand.
AGCGAATTCTTCCAAGGTATCGCCACCGGTTAGCATCAATAATACGATCCAACCGGCCCAATATTGACCTAAAACTATCGTTGCGACAATTGCTGTGATAGCCAATAAATCAATTCCAAAATTTCCCGACTTTAAAACCTTGATCATGTCGACAAACATAATCAATGCTAATAATAATCCCAGAACGCTGATAATTAATTGTGCATACTGAGGCAAGTGGAAAACAAATTCCAACATTGCAGCAAGAAAACCAATCGTTAAGGTTCCGTACAATTTAATTTTATCGGAGTTCATGAAATCACAACCTTCCCATTTATCTTATTACGATAATTATACCTTGTTCAGGTTAGGAAAAGAAGTCTTTTGAGACATAAATTGGAATGATTCTTATTTAATTGTCATTTTACTTTCTTTTAAAAAACAGCTACATCAGTAGACTTTTATTGATTTTAACTATCCTAATTTTCCTAAATCGGGATAATTATCAATTAGTTTTCATCCTAGACTTGCCGTCCTCCGCACAAGCTCTGTGATGAGCTGAATAATGATACTAAAAAAGCTGTACATAATAGAAGAAAAATCTATTAGTACAGCCTTCTTTATTTAATTAATTTATCCCATATTATAACGTTGCCACTTGCTAAAGATTTTGGTACATCAATGATTCTTTGATTAGATGAGCCTCGAAATTGTAACGATAAATCCTTTTTATCAAGCATAAAACGGCCATCGACTAAAATATCAAGTAAGGACAACAACTCTAATTTATCACTTGATTCCTGCATCATCTCATCCCACGTGTAACCAGTCCACGACCAAATATCCTTTTCATGGCCGAATTCCTGACGAACACGTCGACAAAGTGATAAGCAAACATCAGTATTCAAAAATGGTTCTCCGCCTAACAAAGTCAATCCTTGCACGTAACTTTGGCTCAAATCGTCAATGATTTGATCTTCTAATTGTTTCGTGTATGGCTTGCCATAATTGAAACTCTGGGCGGCGACGTTATAACACCCTGGACACTTAAACAAACATCCCGAAACGTATAAACTACAGCGAATGCCTTCCCCATCGACAAAATTGAATGGTTTGTAGTCAGCATACTTTTTAAGACTGTAATCCGCGCTTAACCATTCTTTGGGAGTCGGATTGTTTGGTTTTCTCATATTCTGCGGCATTCTTTATCATCTCCGGAGTTAAATTCTTTTTTCGAGAAGCAATTTCCACGTGCCGACCATGAATCATCGGTCTTTGTTGAGGATTTCCTAAATAACCACAAGTTCTCTTAACCACATCACAGAATTGTGGATCATGATTACCACAGCTTGGACAGACGAATCCTCTTGCCGTGGCATTAAATTCACCTTTGAAACCACACTTAAAACACTGGTCGATCGAAGTATTAGTTCCTAAATAACCTACATGATCATAAGCCCAGTCCCAAACTGCCTCAAGTGCCTTAGGATTTTGACGTAAATTAGGATATTCGCAGTAATGGATGAAACCGCCAGAAGCATACTTTGGAAAGACTTCTTCAAAGGAAAGTTTTTCAAAGGGATTGGGATGCTTTCTGACATCGTAATGGAAGCTATTAGTATAGTATTCCTTTTGTGTAATATCAGGAATTGCCCCAAATTTCTCTAAATCATCACGACAAAAAGTATCCGTCAACGATTCCGCCGGCGTCGAGTACAAACTATAGTGATAACCACTAGCTTTAGCCCACATCTGACATTTATCATGCAACGCTTTAGTGATTTTTTCAGCGAAAGCATGAGCCGTCTGATTATTTTCCCAGCGATCACCAAAGAAGGCTGTGCAAACTTCATACAAACCAATGTAACCTAATGAAACAGTCGCACGCTCGTTTTTAAACAGTTCATCAACTGAATCAGTCTTCTTCAAACGCTTGCCAAATGCTCCATACATATACAATAACGGTGCATTTTCAGGCTTTGCCTGCTTAGTTCTTTCAATTCGGTATTCTAAAGCTTGATGACAAATATTCATCTTCTCTTCAAAGATTTCCCAGAATAACTCCATATCTCCTTGAGCTTCTAAGGCAATTCTTGGTAAATTGACCGTTACAACGCCTAAATTCATTCGACCAGAATTGACTTCTTTGCCAGTTTCATCTTTCCAACCTTGTAAAAACGAGCGACAACCCATTGGTGTCTTAAAACTACCCGTTAATTCTTTAATTTTGTCATACATCAATAAATCAGGATACATTCTCTTAGTAGAACATTCCAAGGCCAATTCTTTAATGTCGTAATTAGGATCGTCAGGATTCAAATTTAAGCCACGTTTAATTGTGAAGGTCAATTTTGGAAAAATAGCTGTCCGATGCTCTTTTCCTAAACCTTTTATTCTAATTTCTAAAATGGATTTTTGAATCTGTCTTTCAATCCAACTAGTTCCTAAACCAAAGTTAATCGTTGTAAATGGCGTCTGTCCTTGTGAAGAATACAAAGTATTAATTTCGTATTCTAAGGCCTGCATGGCATCATAAATATCTTTTTTAGTCTTTTCTTTAGCAAATTCTACTTGCTTGTCTTCGACAATCCATTTTTTAGCATCGGCTAAATGTTTTTGATAATTCAATTGAGCATATGGTGCCAACAATTGATCGATTCGATTAGCGGAGCATCCTCCGTACTGTAATGAAGCAACATTGGCGATAATTTGTGACATCTGTGCGGTAGCCGTTTGAATTGATTTAGGGGAAGCTACCCAGGCATTGCCAATTTTAAATCCATTACTGAGCATTTCATCAAAATCAATCAGACAACAATTAGTCTCTGGTGTCACTGGTGAATAATCTAAGTCATGCCAATGAATATCACCGCGTAAATGAGCTTTAGCAACTAGATCGGGTAACATTTTTAACCCCATAGCCCGACTAGCTACACCGGCTTCTAAATCACGTTGAGTATTAAAAATATTACTATCCTTATTAGCATTTTCATGGACCACTGTTTCGTTGCGACTAAATAACTTTTCGATATTTAATTGAACGTTAGTAGCTCTCTCAAAACGATCTTGATCAGCTAGAAAATGAGTCTGATACTTTTGGGCAGCAGCTGGCGATATAGTAGTTAATTGCTCCAAAATAAATTGATGCAATTGACTAGTTTTGATTAATTCGTGGTCACAAAATTCTGCAACAAGTGCCTCTTGAACAGCTTGTTTTGAAGTTTCTGACAATTGTAACTTATCCAAAATAAAAGTAATTTTATAGGCATAAAATTTAGTAAGCGTTCCACCCTTTTTTTCAACTGGAATAGCTTTTAATTGCTTCAAGACGGTTTCCATTCATACTCCCACCATTTCAAAAATAATTTCCAATAATAATATTGTACAAGGTAAATTATAAAAAAATAAGACTACTAAATACAATATATTGTGCTATATAACACATTTATACTATATATAGTAGTCTATTTTATTTTTTTGAGAAATTATCACTTTGATATTTCACAAAACACCGTTATATTATCTAACAAAATAACCTTTCATTTTGTGCAATTACAAAAATTTTTAAAAAAATGTAGCGTTGTAATGCTTATTCTTTTTCACGGGCAAAGTAAAATGTCACTGCCGCATATATGAAAACAATTGTCGTAATAAAAATATGAACTGAATACAAGACACCATTAGTTGGTCCATCAGCTAAGTTATTGAAAAAGCCTAAAGCATTGACATTAGTAAAGTAACTAATAAAGTAAATTGTTGTCATATAAACTAGTTGTTGGGAAACATTTCCAACACAAGACAATTGATACTTAATCAAGAAAGTTCGCTCAGAATCTAGGTCAGGATTGCTATAAAGGGCATCATTTAAGATTCTATTATCCGTTCCCACAAAGACTGCACATAGGAACAAACCAACGAAATACGTGAAATTAATCAAAGTTAACAACAGTCCAATCAACAACAATGGATAACGTAAAGATTGATACTTCTTCAAAATAATTGGACCTAATTCAAAACCAATTAAATAAATCGCATAGATCAACATCAATGAATTAAAACCAAAGCGAACTGTACTATCAAAAATCGCATACAGCATCACGAAATTCATTACGACACCACGATTGATAGCCATCAAACTAACCGGAAAGATTTTCTTATGAATATCAATTTGATAATAAGCCAAGAACAAAAATAGCATAATGGCAGCCACACCAATCAACAAATCAAAAGTCTTTGAAACAGCTTGAAGTCTGGAATAACGAATTATAAAGACCATCATCACTAAACTGGCTAGCACAATTAAACTGAATAAAGAATTTATCCGAAATTTTTGTTTCGTCTCAATTCCTTGATAGAACGTCAAACGATGTGTGATCGTCATGCCGCCGACCATCGCTGCAAAAAATAGAAAAGCCAATAAAACAAACGACAAACTCAACAATTTTGTCTTAGTAGCGATCAACTCAACTACCAAAAGCAAAATCAAAGTCAAAACGACCGACAATAAGTGCATCCGGTTAAACTTAAACTCTTTATCCATCTTTCCCCGAGAACGGACCGTCAAATAGTAAGGCCAGATCCAGCTAGATGCCAGGCCTAACAAGATTCCACCGATAACACCAAAAACCGGATTACCAGCTCCTAAGATACATAACGAACCTATAACGCCAAAAAAACTGGACATTGCAAGCATCGTTGAAGCCGGCAATGTGATAAAAGTTGTCATCAACATCCCTAAAGCCCTAAAAGTATAGAGCATCAGAAATGGTAACGCATAAGCAAAGACACTTTTATTCTGATTATACAAAGTCAAACAGAAGAAATACGGTATCGCGACTCCGGCATTTGCCAGTAAGTCTAAGGCACCTTCGTTAAAAATATTCGTTATTCGCTTCATTTTTATTCTCACCTTGAAATTTTTTTATCTCTGAATATTCTAACAGAAATCACGCAAAAAAAATGGAACGAGGTTTAAAATACAACAGTTTTCTTTTATATTGTTGGTGGTTTAGGATGCCGTCTTCCGCACAAGCCCTGTGATGGACTGGAATGCACTCGTCCTTGTCAAGTTGACATTTTCTTGGCTCAAATAATATAACTTTTTAAGCGACCTCACCCCAAAATTCTTCGTTG
>NZ_RKLY01000028.1 GCF_004745525.1 Companilactobacillus suantsaicola
AGCACTCGACTTTCTGGAAAGAAAGTCGGGTGTTTTTGCGTTCTGAAAGAAATCAGAAAATCAATACGGTCGGTTATTTACTGCTTACAAATGAACTTCATTTCTAAGTTCTACGGAAGCCTCATTTGCCCTGAAAGATGGCATACTACTCGCCTTCTAGTGACAAGTCACCAAAAAAATAACTGAATTTTACTCAGTTCCCTTACTAACGAAAATAATAATGATAGAATATTCTTAATCTTTATAAAGGGGATAAAAATACTATGATAGATCTGACAAATGGCAGACCTATAAAAGTAATTTTTCTGTATACTATTCCTTTACTATTAGGTAACTTTTTCCAACAATTTTACAGCTTTATCGATACCTTAATTGTTGGAAAAACTATCAGCGTCAATGCTTTAGCAAGTGTTGGTGCAACTGGGGGGTTAACAGGATTAGTAATTGGTTTTGCTCAAGGTATGACTAGTGGTTTAACCATTTTGACTGCTAGAAAATATGGAGCTAATGATGAAGATGGCGTTAGAAAAAGTTTCGCATCTGGAATAATTATTTCGTTGTTCATTATTGTTGTATTTACAGCTTTAGCTTTACTAGTCGCTTATCCACTTCTAGTTGTCATGCAAACACCAAAAGTATTGTTGCATGATTCATTTATCTTTTTGGAAATAATTTTTGCAGGAATTTTTTCTTTTGTAGGTTTTGATTTTCTGGGAAATACTATGCGAGCTCTAGGAGATTCTCGAGTTCCTTTGTTTTTCCTAATTGTAAGTACAGTTCTCAATATTTTATTGGAACTAGTCTTCATTCTATATTTAAAGATGGGAGTTGCCGGTGCTGGTTTGGCGACAGTTGTTGCCCAAACGATCACCTTTGTAATTCTCTACTTCTATATTCGTAAGCACATTCCATACTTAATTTTATCCAAAAGCGATTTTCGAATTGATATGGAAGAAATCAAAGAACTGTTAAAAATTAGTTTACCAATGGGATTTCAATCTTCAATCATCGCTATTGGTTCAATCATCTTGCAGTTCATGTTGAATACTTTAGGTGCCAATGCGGTTGCTGCTTATACGGTTGCCGGAAGAGTTGAACAAATCGCCACTTTACCAGCCTTTAGTTTTGGCCTAGCATTGGTTAACTTTACCGCCCAAAATATGGGAGCACGAAAGTACAATCGAATTCTTAAAGGTGTTAAAGACGGAATCTTAGTTTCAGTCTTGTCCAGTTTGATCATCGGTGTCTTTTTGATCTTATTTGGACGTTCAATTTCACACTTATTCATGAATGGCAGTGAAACCGCCGTTTTGAACTTGATTCAAATTTACTACTATTTCAATGGTTCAACTTATTTCATTTTATCGATTCTCTTTATCGTCAGATATACTCTGCAAGGTTTGGGCAATCAAAAAGCCCCTACTATTGCGGGTGTAGCCGAATTACTGATGAGAGTTTTTGCTGGTTTAGTTTTGATTCGCTTCTTCGGTTTTTACGGAGCTGCTATGGCCAACCCACTAGCTTGGACAGGTTCAGTCTTAGTGCTAGTAAGTACTTGGAATTTTGAAATTAAGAAATTAAAGAACATGCAAAACATGTTAGATGAAACAGCCCAAGAGTAAGCAAATAAAAAGGCCCTTCTATTCCAATTGGATTTAACCAATCGTGATAGAGGGGTCTTCGTGTTTAAATATTAATTTAAAAAGTCCGCAAATTCTTGAATCGAATCTTCCACTGCTGGAATGCGTCCCGTATAATTCAAGAATGCATGAGCTAAACCACCATAACGAATATACTTGGCCAAGCATCCCGCCATACCTACTTTTTGAACGAAAGCTTCATCTTGTAAACGGAACGGATCAAATTCTCCGGTCATGACTAAGACTTTCTTAAAGGTTAATGGATCAGCGTACATTGGTGATAAAATTGGTGCTTCCAAGTCAAAATTTTGACCCGCCAGATAATATTTAGTCATAATCTGATCTAATTGTTTAAACTGAGTATAATTATTATGCAAAACTTGTTTTTGTTCTGGATTAATTGGAATCAAGTGATCGTTCCACAGTGCACCTTCGTAATCTGAGCCATGAACAACGGTCGGATAATATAAAACATGTTTATAAATTTCACAGATACCCATATTGTGACACATCTGACTGACACCTAAAGCCATGGCCGCACCAGCAGAATCCCCTGCTAAAGAGATTTGGGAATGTTTCTTGACTACATCCATCACTACTGACAAACAATCTTCAATTCCAGCAGGATAAGGTTTTTCTGGAGCTAGGCCGTAATCAACACTGTAAATGATTCCATTAAATTTAGTAGCTAATAATTTCAAAAATGGCAAAGTATCTTCTGCACTGCCACCGTAATAGGCACCACCGTGAATATAGACGACTGCTTTTTGCGTTGAAATATCATCATTGTTGCGATAAATTCTTAAATATCGAACATTTCTACCTAATTTGTTACTGGATTCAATATCAATTTGAATATTCAAATAAGGAATATTGGGAACATCAGCTGGTTTCGTTCCACTTCTTAATTCCAATAAATCGTTTGATAAATGTGGCTCATCACTTAAATTCTTCAAATGATCCCAAACGATTGGGTCATATGAATGTGAATCGACACGGTCCTTAACAATCATCGAAACATTTTTTAAATGAGGAATATCTACTGATTCAATTTGGTTAAGTCGACTTAATTCAATATTATAATCGTTATTTATCATAATCGAGCCATCCTTTATTTATACTACGATTATTATACTTCTTGTTTAAACATCCTATAAACTAAAATATAATAAATATTTTTATTGAATCTGAATTATTATTCTAAAGTTGACCAAGTTTAGGTTTACTCAATATAATTATAAAAAGGAGGTGTCGCCTTGACACTAGAGAACCAGTTTTCACGCCGTCAGAGAAACCTTTTGACTGTTTTACAACTACTCGACACAAACGGAGCTCTCTCTGCAAAACAATTATCAGAAATGACTAATTTGAGTGTTGTCAGTATCAATAAATTAATAGATGTTTTATCTCAGAATAATTTAATTGATCTCAATTTTATTAATACTCGTGGTCGCCGGGCTAAGATTTATCAAATCAATTATAAAAATGTCAATCTCGGTCTAATTCAAATCTCACAAGTTAATTCTGAAATTATTGTCGACTACTCTTTAACTGATTTGTCGGGTGAAACGCTACAAAAAGCGACTCTAAGAAAAAAAATCGATTCAATCTCTGAAATTTTGAATTTCATTAAAGAACAAACACAATCAAATAAGCCTTACAAATTAATCGTTGGCGTTTCTGGGGATGAAATGGAGGACATCATGCAACTAAGTGATGTTTCCATCCTAGAGGGTATTAATTTATCTAAGGCTCTTAAAATAAGTACCGAGGTTGACTCAATCATTATCAATGACGTCAACGCTGCTACTTTAGGTTCTGCCACACAATTAAAGCAAAATCAAAACTCGGCGGTTGGGATTTATTTTCCAAAAGATTTCGGTCCTGGAGTCGGGATTGTCATCAACAACCAATTAATTACCGGAGCCGACGGCTTAGCCGGGGAAATTGTTTATAGTTCAATCAACCAAAATTCAGAAATTCAACAACAGATCACCGATCATTTACAAAATATTATTGCTTTTCTAAATCCTAATCTCGTGACTGTTTACATCGACGAATTAAATTTCAGCGCTTTTCAAATCACCCAGATCATCCAGACCTTGCACCGTAATCTGCCATTACATCAAAATTACCGACTAGATTTCAATCGAAATTTTCAGCAGGATTATTTACTAGGATTAGCCACAATTGGGAAAAATGATTACTTTGAAATTTTAAGTTCTAATTGAAAACGCTTTACCTATTTGGTACAATATCCTTATCTTAATTAACTAAGTTTAAAAAGAGGTTGGAAATGGATATTAAATTAATTGCATTAGATATTGATGATACTTTATTAACTTCCGAAAGTAAGATTGCCCCATCGACTAAATTAGCACTAGATAAAGCCTTAGACCAAGGAATTAAAGTAGTTCTCTGTTCAGGTCGTCCTTTAGCTGGAGTAAGTCCTTACTTAAAAGAACTTGAAATCACTGGTGATGATCAATACGTGATCACTTATAACGGTGCTTTGGTCGAAACCGTTTCTGGTAAGGTTTTGGCTAAAAAAGCTATCAATAATACTGGTTTTAAAAGAATTGTAAAATACGTGACTGATCATAAAATGCCTTATTACTTTTTAGATGATCAAAGCCGTGTTTACACTGCCGATAAAGATATTAATCGCTTTGCGGTCATTCAGGCCTGGGAAAACCAAGCCGGTATTTACGTCAGAACACCAGAAGATTTTGCGGATGATTTTGAAATTACTAAAGTCGCTGTTGTCGGTGAAAAGCCTGAATTAGATCAATTTGAAGCACCTCTAAAGACAGAATTCTCTAACGAATATTATGTCGTCCGTGCAGGTGCCAACTTCATCGAAATCATGAACTCAACAGCTAATAAGGGTAGCGGATTAGAAAAATTAACCGAAATTCTAGGTTTGAAACCAGAACAAGTCATGGCCTTTGGTGATGAACAAAATGACTTGCCTATGTTTGATTATGTCGGTCACGCCGTCTGCATGGGTAATGGTTCTGATCTCGCTAAAGAGCACGCAAACTACGTCACTGACACTAATGACAATGACGGAATTGCTAAAGCATTGGACAAATTAGTCTTTGACGATTAAATACGAAATCGTTCAAACAACTCCCAAACTACCCTTCAAATATTATTTTCACGATGGCAAAGATATTAAACACGTCCCGCCTCACTGGCACCAAAGTCTAGAATTAGGCTTTTTAGTGTCTGATAATGTTTTAAAGATACGGGATAACAATGCAACTTTCACCTATCATAAAGGCGACATTTGGTTGATCAATTCGCGTGATATCCATGAAGCGCAATTTGAGAGTGTCAAAAATGTCTTCGAGTTTTGTCTTTTGATCGACTATGATTTTCTCAAACAAATCTATCCTAATATCGACCAAATTCACTTTTCACTGCATGGGCGTCCTGCGCAACTAAGCCAGCTCATCCCCTATCAAGAAATTGAAAAACAACTGCGGATCATGATTCAATTGTTGCAAGAACCAAAGACTGATAGTGATAATCTGAATCTAACAGGGCATTTATACATTTTGATCGCTCTATTTTTGAAAAACTTTTCCCGACAGATCACTTCGGATACTCTGGTCAACGAGAGTCTGATCGACAAGGCTTTGAGTACCATCAACACCAACTACGCGGAAAATTTAAATGGCACGATTTTAGCTAAACGGCTCAATACTTCCGTAACAACTTTAAATTTACAGTTTCATCAAGCTGTTCAAATGCCAATCAACAAGTACATCACTACCGTAAGATTGCTGATGGCACAAAAAAAGCTGCTCAACACGGATCGCAATATCGACTGTATTGCTATTGAATGCGGCTTTTCCAGCACAAAATCCTTTGTTCGTAACTTCAAAAATTGGAAAGGCACAACTCCTTTTCAATACCGAAAAAATTATGTATAGCGAGGACTCAGTATGACGATAAAATTAGTAGCCACTGACATGGACGCAACTTTTTTAGACGATACAAAGCATTTTGATAACGAAAGATTCAAACAGATTTCACAATATATGACTGACAACGGAATCTATTTTGTCTCTGCTAGTGGAAACCAGTATTATCAGCTGAAGAATTTCTTCAAAGACTATCCTAAGACACTTTTCGTTGCTGAAAACGGAGCTTTTGTGGCGAGCCATTCGGAAATTTTTCAAGCTTGGCATTTCCCAGATGACTTAGTTACTAGGATTCTAAAAGTATTGGCTGAAACTTCCAATATCCAATACGTCGTCTGTGGTCAAAAATCGGCTTACGTCTTAGAATCAGCTCCACAGAGATTTTTTGAAACGACTAGTTTCTATTTCCCAAGAACTAAAAAAGTTTCCAGTACTGAAGAAATCGACGACAAAATTTTAAAGTTCTCGGTCAACTGTCCAGTTACGGAAACTGAAAAGTACATGCAGCTACTACAGAATGGCATTGGCGACGAAGTATCGATTGTTACTAGTGGTCATGGCGACATTGATATTATTCAGACTGACATCAATAAAGCCACCGGTTTGAATTATTTAGGTGAAAAACTCAATATTAAACCTGAAGAAATGTGTGCCTTTGGGGATGGCGGCAACGACCTGGAAATGTTAAGTTTTGTAGGTCACGGTGTGGCGATGGACAATGCTAGTCCAATTGTTTTAAAAACCGCTCCTTATAAAACTGTTGATAATAACCAGCAAGGTGTTTTGCACCATCTTGAAGAAATTTTCAACATATAAAAAAAATCCAAAATTCGCAATGAATTTTGGATTTTTTATTCACAAGATACTATGGAATTAATAAATAGACAAAAGCCCCAACTGCACCACCAGCCATTGGTCCAAGAATTGGTACCCAGCTGTATGCCCAATCCGAATCACCCTTGTTAGCAATTGGTAAGATTTGATGAGCGATTCTTGGTCCGAGATCTCGAGCCGGATTGATGGCATAACCAGTTGTCCCACCGAGTGAAAAACCTATCGCTGTAATCAAAAGACCAACGACGATTGGATTTAAACCTTGGGTAAATTCACCTCTAGTAAAGGCTAATAATGCAAAGACTAACACGAAAGTTCCAATGAATTCACTGATAAAGTTCATTGGATAATTTCTAATTGCTGGTCCAGTAGCGAAAACTCCTAAAATAGCGTTAGAATCTTCAGTTTCCTTCCAATGTGGCAAGTAATTGATCCAAACTAAAATTGCACCAACGATTGCGCCCAAAGTTTGGGCGATAATATATGGAACTACATAACTCCAATTAAACACACCGGCAATGGCCATACCCAAAGTGACTGCTGGATTCAAATGTGCTGGACTTAAAAAGGCTGAGCAGTAAACACCTAAAGTGACCGCTAACCCCCATCCTAAAGCAATTGCAATCCAACCAGCGCCTTCAGCTTTTGATTTCTTTAGACTGACAGCTGCCACAACGCCGTCACCTAATAAAATCAAAATCATCGTACCGATGAACTCCCCGATTAATTGTAGTGTTAAACTATCATTCATAAGCTTTCCTCCAAATTGACAATGTTCACGCTTACAGTATTTGATTATACATACAAGCAGAAGAGATTGCCATGGTTAGCAATTGTGAAAATATTACTAAAAGGAGCAACAACATGAGAATTTATACTAGAACTGGTGACAAAGGTAAGACCAGAATCATTGGAAATGACGTATTATACAAGTCAGCACCCCGCATCGAATCCTACGGAACAATTGATGAACTAAACTCTCTAGTCGGAGTCGTGATAGCTAATTTGTCCGATGAAAATAAAGTTTTAACCGAAGAATTAACTGAGATTCAACAATTATTATTCGATTGTGGAACCGATTTAGCCGTCTCACCAACTGACAAGAAACATGACTTCATCTTCACCGAAGATAAAAAAGCTGTCGACTGGCTCGAGAAAAAAATCGACGAATACACTAGTAAAGTCCCAGCAACTCAAGTCTTTATCCTCCCCGGCGGGTCCAAAACAGCTTCCAACTTACATTTGGCAAGAACCGTTACTCGTCGAGCAGAACGGTTAATCGTCGCCTTGATGCAAGAAGAACCCATCAACGATTATGTCCTGAAATTCATCAATCGCCTATCCGATTATTTCTTTGCTGCAGCCCGTTACAGCAACGTTTTAGATGGTGTTGAAGATATCAAATATCGTAACAGTAAACCAGTTTTCAGATAATAAATTTTGTACCCATTTGCTTTTAAAAATGGGTATTTTTTTAAAGAAAAATTGTTATTCTTGAACTATCAATTTTATAAAGAGGAATAAATATGCGTTCACAAAAAGAAAAAATGTTGGCCGGAGATTTATACGTCGCTAACGATCCCGAACTAAAAAAAGATTTTTTAAAAGCTAAAAAATTGCTCCGTGAATACAATCAAACGACTGAAGAACAAGGCAAGCGCCGCAAGGAAATCTTAAAAGAACTATTCAAAAAGACCGGCAAGAATTTGCCTTCGATCACTCCGCCATTCTATACCGACTATGGCTGTAATACTGAAGTGGGTGAAAACTTTTATTCAAACTACGAATGTATCATTTTAGACATTGCTAACGTCAAAATCGGCGATAACGTAATGTTCGGACCACGTGTCGGACTTTATACCGCCGGTCATCCAATCGATGCGGCAATTAGAAATGAGTATTTAGAATACGGTAAACCAATCGAAATTGGTGATAATGTTTGGGTCGGTGGAAACGTCGTTATCAATCCCAACGTTAAAATCGGCAACAATGTCGTCATCGGATCAGGTTCAGTTGTAACTAAAGACATCCCCGATAACGTCGTAGCAGTCGGCAATCCTTGCCACGTTTTACGAGAAATCAACGACAATGACAAAAAGTACTGGGAAATGGAAAAAGCTCGCTACTATGAGAACTAAATAGAGTTTGATCTCTTTGGGGTGTTGATGAAGCGTGCCGTCCTCCATAGCAAAGCCGATTTTGTATTTGCGTACCGTTCATTTAGGAACACTAATTCTATTCTGAGCTAGAACTTGTATTTTAATAGGCTATTGTGCCTCGTACGTCAAATTAAGAACTACTGAACAAAGAAAGAGGATATTACTATATTGCAGAATGTTGCAGTATTAGTAATATCCTCTATTTTTTACCTTATATTAATTAAAATAATTAAGCGTTATAACGTATACAGACTATAAAACAGTTCATTGATTGTTCTGAATAGATTTGTATACATGTCAGAATTCACGGAAATAACCGCAAAAAAATGGAATTTAGTCTGGAGTAACAGCTCTGGGAAATGCTCAGCCCTGAAATTCCTCTTGGCGCTTTCAGCGCCTAGTGGAAGGCCAATCTTGAAGACAATTCCCGCTTTTGGAATTGGCTCCAAGTTGTGCCCAGAGCGTTCCAGCGTTTCCCAGAGCTGTTACGGAAGACGGCACTTTACCACTACTCTTCAAAAAGAACCACAACTATTCTTTAAACAAATCATATTTATTTTTATAACTGCCAAACAATTTAATCCAACGCTGCCCAACCAGCAACACTAACACACCAGTAAAGATAGCATGGACAAAATCGAAATAGAAACTAGCCGCAATTGAGGTCAAGATACTCTTAACTGTGATCGGATTGACAAAACCGATGATGTAATAGACATCCATGATCCAACCCATGATAAAACCGGTTAAAAAGCCCCAAATAACTAATTGCCAAGTTTTAGGTTGGTGATTACTCATCAATCCCGAGATTAAACCGATTACTCCCAAAGCAAACATCTGCCAAGGAGTCCAGGCGCCTTGTCCGAAATACATGTTAGAAGTCAACGCAATGATAGTCCCCATTAAAAAGCCAGTTTCTGGACCGCTGACGATAGCTCCTAAAATCAAAATGAATAACTCTGGTTTAACCGAAGGAATCGCTGAAAATATTATTCGACCAACTACCGCTAACGCACAAATAATTGCTATAAAGACGATTTCTCTTGAAGTATGAGCTGACTTTTCAAACTTCCAGAAATAGACGCCTAAGGTTAAGACTAAAAAGACAAATGAAAATAGTAAATAATTTTGACTGGAAAAAGTTCCCATCAGTATCAAAATTAAAACCGATAAAATTAATAAAGAAATAGATTTATGATTCACGTTTTAAAACATCCTCCCAAGTTAAGGCTTCCGGGAATGAATCTCGCAAAGCCCTATTGATTTCAGTTGTGTAAAAGAATTTATCTTTAAAAAAGGTCCGTGGTGTCATGAATTGACTGAGTTTGCCATCAAACATCATTGCGACAAAATCAAAATATTCAGCGGCAAATAGCAAATCGTGACTATTAACAAAAATCGTTCCGCCATTTTTTTGATACTCATTTAACATTTGTCCCAATTCGATACGCTTGTTTGGATCTAGGCCTTTAGTCGGTTCATCGAGAAATAACAGTTGCGGTTGTTTGATAAATCCCAGGGCTAAGGCTAAAAATTCTTGTTGACCACCACTGAGGTCGTATGGACTGGTCTGCTCTAAACCAGTTAATGAAAATTTTTGTAGCACTTCAGCCAAAGACATCTTAGATTGATAATGCTCAATTTGATAAGTCAGTTCTTCAGAGACGGTTTCCTTCATGAATAAAATGGCCGGATTTTGTGGCAAGACGAAAACTTTTTGATAAAAATCGTCCTTAATTTTTTTACCGGCGAATTTTAATTGACCAGCTTGTTGTTTTAACTGTTGCGTCAATATTTTTAAGAGAGTAGTCTTCCCCATCCCATTTGGACCTACGACACAAAAGGATTGGCCAGATTTTAGATTCAAATTGACATTATCGATAATCTGCCGACCGTTGAAATCAAACCGAAAACTAATTTTCTTAGCCTGCAAGATCACCTCACCACCAGTGCGTGATGGGACATTTGTTCTAAGCACCAAATCCATATTTTGACTAACGAGTTGCCCAATTTTTTTATTACTCAATGGTAAATCAGTGGACAAATTTAGTTCCATTGCTAAACGGTCAACTTGGGTCAGATAATTTTTAAACTTTGGCAACGTGTAAATTTTTTGCAAGCCGTCACGCACAAATTCATCCAGTATTAGGCGACCTGAATCCATAACCAATAGTCGATTTGCTATTCCAATGGCATGATCTATTTCATGTTCAACTAATAAAACCGTGATATTTAATTCATCGTTTATCTTTTTGATCATCTGCATCAATTTTTCTGAGGCAATCGGATCAAGTTGCGAGGTTGGCTCATCTAATAACAATACTTGTGGTTTCAAAATCAAAGCACTGGCTAAATTGATCAACTGTTTTTGACCACCTGACAAATGTTTCTCATCAAGATCCAACAAACCAACTATCCCTAAGTAACTAGCGATTTCCGTAATTCGCATCTGACTCTGATTTTCATCAAGGCCTTGATTGTCCAAAACAAACTTCAACTCGTCACGAGGAGTTTCCATAATCATTTGATTATCGACAAATTGAGAAACATAAGCAAAATTATGATTGTCTAGCTTCAAATCAGTCACTAAGCGCCCACTAACAACGGAGCCAACAACTAAATCCTGCAAGAGCTGCTTTAAAAGGGTACTTTTTCCACTCCCAGTTTGACCGATCAAGACAATAAAATCGCCTTTTTTAACTGAAAGATCAATCTTATCTAGCGATAATTTTTGACTGTTGTTGTATCGGAAACTGTAGTCTTCGAACCGTAAAATTTCCACCATAATCGATTGATTCCTCCTGTTAAAATTGGTAATAAAATTAAGAAAATATTCGTTAATGCAATAAATTTGATATTTCCTGTCTGAAAAAGAATTCCATCAGAAACTAAAATCAAACCAATGATCGTTATAATTTGCCAATCGATCTGTTTGAATTCGACCTTCCCTAATCGTTTTTGACAACTATGAAAACCTCTTAAAATCAAGGTATCGGAAACGTTCATAAAATTAGCAATCGCTTTATTCAAAACATTTTCTGTCAAATCCATTGAAGATTTAATTCCAGTAGCCTTTTTTTGAGTTCGAAACTTCTGAATTGCTTTAGTTTCTGAAAAGATATTGACGATTTTCGGAATGAATTGAATTGTCAGTATAAAAATAATTGCAATACTTTTGAAGACACTCGCCAATAATTCGAAAACCGTTTTTACTCGAATCAAGGCATCATACAAATAAAAGGCCCATAATAAATTAACAAACGACAAACCAAAAGTTATCCCATTGTTAACAGATTCAGTTGTAATCTTCAAAAAGGATGTCGACCATAAGACGTTATTACCACGTTGATTCAAAATTAAATTAAAAATGACCGTGACTATAAAGATTACGCAAGAAAACTTTATATAAGTGAAAAACTTTTCCCGACGAACTAAAATCGACATTAACAACAAAGCAATCAACGTCGCAACCGACAAAAAAATCTGCTTAAATAACAAGGCGATTAAAATGACCGCAAGTAAATAAATGAAGACC
Source organism: Companilactobacillus suantsaicola (assembly GCF_004745525.1). GTDB lineage: Bacteria > Bacillota > Bacilli > Lactobacillales > Lactobacillaceae > Companilactobacillus > Companilactobacillus suantsaicola. The sequence continues at coordinate 12,101 of NZ_RKLY01000028.1, forward strand.
GTAACGCTATTAGTCCGCTTAAAAAAATTCAAAGCCAACGAATTCATTTTAATCACCACCTTTATTATCAATATTCCTATTTTAACGTATAAACGAAAAAAATCTATTTGATTCAATCCATTTAATTTTTGCTATAATTGAAATCGTTGTATAAACGAGGAGGAAGTTATGAAAAAATTCACAGCATTTTTATTGTCATTCATCATGTTACTAGGAGTATTTGCCCCTGCAACTACTACCACAGTTCAAGCTAAGTCAACGAAAACTATCAAAGTGACTTACGTTCTAAAAAAGAACAAAAAGAAAATTGCCAAAAAGACTATCAAGTTGAAAAAAGGTTCAACCGTAACTAAAGGTTTGAAAAAGGGTTGGAAAGTTACCGACAAAGGTGGTTTCATTTCAGCAATCGATGGTCACAAGCAAAACAACAAAAAGAAGATCTATTGGACATTCACCGTTAACAAAAAACAAGTTAATGTTTCCGCAGATAAAAAGAAATTGCATAACAAAGATAAAGTAGTCTTCACACTAGCTAAATACAAAGACTAATCTTTTTTAGGTTTACTAATTGTGCCGTTTGATGATTCTTTCTTAGCAGAACCATTTTGTCCATCTTCTGATATTAATGAAAAAAAATATCATCAAACTTAAAAAGAAGCTGTATTAATGCAAGTAGCATTAGTCCAGCTTCTTTATTTATTTTTTAGATTTAAATAAAACCCTCTATTTAGTCTGGAGCACAATCCCTGTGATGGCTCAGCCGCCATATTAATCTTAGCAATTTATTGCTTAGAATAAGGCCTAGTTTTGAGATTTTTCCGGGCTTGAAAAAGCTCAAAATAGTGCCGGCCGCGTTCCAGTCCATCACAGGGATTGTGCGGAAGACGGAATCCAATACAATTAAACTCAAGAAAAATATCTTGTAAAATTGAACAGCGATTTTAAAACAAGAACAATTCCCACAACGATGATAATTAGGAAGATTATTCCCTTGGTTGTACAAACATTCTGCCATGGAAATACTCGTAAAAAACTGATTCCTAAAAGCCCTAGCCAAAAGATTTTTACTTTATAAAACTCACGGTTGAAATCCATACAATCCCTTCTTTATACTTGTTATTTCTCCGTTTCTACTTGATTCTCTAGTAAATGAAGATTAATAAGTAACACAATTACAATACCGGAAATTTCCAGTAAACAGGTTCTTAAAAAGTTATCACTTGTAACGTTAAGATAACGATTAATTCCCACTTGAGCCATTTGAATTGCCAATAAGTACGACATTCCAATTGTAAAAATCGTCATTAATAGATTAAAAACTCCGGTCATAACTTTTTGGTTTTTAATTGCAAAAAAGTTGTCGAAGGCTTGCAATCCCAAATGAATCAAAGTACTTACGACAAAAACTACTAAAACACTCAAAATGATTAAAATAAGATTCTGTATTAACAACACCACGTGGGTATTATCATCAATAATGACGTGTCTAAAACTATACTTAGTCATGTAATAATATAGCGAGGCTAGTAAGATGATCGACTGCGCTAAACTGAAATAAAAATAGATCACAATGGTCGTAATCAAATTACTCAAATACAGCCGCTTAGTGGTGATTGGAATTAGTCGATACTGATTAGATACGATTACTGTCTCATTTTCTTTAACTAAAACAATTAGTCCGAAAATATACGCGACAATACCTATCAGCACTATGAATCCTTGTAAACTTTGGCCTTGCTTAAATATGCTGACGACCATCACGCTCAAAATTCCAACGATTGTCATTAATAAAACTTGATTGATGCGTTTAAATTTAGTACTAAGTAAAGACTTACTTACGTTCAAGACATTACTCATGTTGAACCATCCCATTTGTTTTTTTTAGCGAATTGTTTCTACCCAGCGCTTTAATAAATAAATATTGAATAATGAAAAAATTACGATCCAAACAAAGAATATTCCTGAAGAAATCAACAGTACTTGATTTAGTCGCTCCATGCTTGAAGCATTGAACAAATCGTAGTAATTGAGACCACGGAAAATATTGACTGTTAGACCATTAAAGATGGCCAAGGCAATCCAAATCACGACTAGATAAAGAATGAAATTGAACCATTTTTGTGATTTGAACGGCAAAACTCCTTTGATCCAGTTAGTTAAGAAATGGATCACCGTTATAGCGCTATACAGCATCAAAGTGATGATGATTAATAGTAACGCTAATGAAGCCACGAAGCCTACTAAATGTGGTATTTCATCCAGTCGTACATCACCAATATCCGCACCACTGATCCAATAAAGAATTCCTGAAATAATTTGACTAACCACTTGTAAATATACAAAGGCTAAGAAGGTTGTTAGTAAATTGCTAAAATACAATTTTGTGTCAGTAATTGGCAACAGACGGTAATTGTTACTAGTAAAAATGTGTTCATTTTTATTAGCTAATAAAATGAAACTGACCAGATTCATGATTGACATGCTAATTAGAAATAAATCAAGCAAATACTTCATCTCAAAATGAAATCCGCCGCTGACCCAGTACATGATGGCTGAAACGATTACGGCCAAAACATCAATTCCCAACGTCAGATTCATCAGTTTAAATTTTTCCATGAATAAGTTCTTACTTAATCCCATTAAATTACTCATTTGGCAGACCCCCTTCGTAAACTTTTTCGTAGTAATCTTCGATTCCCAGATGATATTTCTCTTGGATATCTTCAACTGAACTAACTTCATAAATAGTCTGATCTTTAATAATCACAACATCGTCGAGCAGACTAGCAATCTCCGTCACATAGTGGTCACTGATTAAAATCGTTGAATCATCGCTCTTCCAACGAATGATACTGCTGATAATTTTCTTCCGGGTCATACTGTCGATACCACTCAACGGTTCATCTAACAAATACAATTTCGTTTCTCGGGAAAGAGTTAAGGCGATAACTAATTTACCCAAGGTTCCTGTTGAAAGACCAGCAATTCTCTTAGTCATGTCTAACCCTAAATAATTTGAAATCTCGCTAAACTTCTTAGTTGAAAAATCAGGATAAACGTTTTGGTAGAATTTTTCGATATCACTCAATTTTGTTCCCCGTGGAAATCCAGCTAAGTGATCGGTCATGCTGACATTTTGTTTAATGTCAACTTTTTTCACTGCACCATCAACCGTTATAACGCCTTCTTTGATAGCATTGACTCCAACAATCAAGCGTATCAAAGTTGTCTTACCGGCCCCATTCTCACCCAATAGACCAACAATTTTTCCTTTATCTAGTGATAAATTGACATCTGATAGGATGACTTTATTATTTTTCTTATAATTAAGGTCCTTTATCTCGAGTAACTTACTCATTCTTTTCATCCCTTTTCTTAACGTAGCTATTGAAGCTAGCCACAATTTCTTGATCATTCATATTTAATGAACGTAATTTTTCATAGGTCGTATCAAACATTTCGGTAACGATGTGTTCTTTCATTTCGGCAATAATCTCCTCATCTGATGTGATGAAGTTTCCCTTACCACGTCGTGGCGTAATAATATGTTCATCGGTCATTTCTTTAAGTGCTTTTTGAACGGTATTAGAATTTGCAGAAAACTGAACCGCTAACTGGCGTACAGAGGGCAATTGAGATCCTAATTCATATTCATTGCTAATAATTCTTCGATTTAAAATGTCTTTTATTTGTAAATAAATCGGTATGTTGTCGACAAAGTGCATCATTTTACCTCCCATCTGTATTAGTACACTAATACAGTATAACAAAATAAGCACAATAGCAATGGTAATGTTCTTTAAATTTTTCTTAATAAATCAAAACCTTTAAAGCGATTATCCATTAATGAACTATCTTTAAAGTGAACGAAAAAATAGGGGATTTGAAAAATGAACAAGAAAAAAATCGTTTTAGCTTCTACTTTAGCAATTTTAATGGCACCGAGCGTGCTCAATAATTTATCAATAAATCAACCAGTCCAAGCTGCCACAACACAACTGATTGGAACCGTTAAACGCGGTGGTACTCAAGCGGTCGATGCCAATGGCAATTTCGTACCTGGAGCTATCTTAGATAACTACACTTCTTGGAAATTAGGACCTGAAATTTCAATTAATGGTAATACTTATTACCAAGTCGCTACTAACCAATATGTCAACGCCACAGCTTTGAGTATCAGCGGTGGACAGCCAACTACTCAGACCTCACAATTAATTGGAACAATTAGACACGGTGGAGCAATGGCCGTTGATGCCAAGGGAAATCTCATTCCTAATGCTGTCTTTGGCAATTACACTTCTTGGAAATTAGGCCAAAGAATCTTAATCAACGGCAATCCATATTATCAAGTCGCAACAAATCAATACATCAACGCTACAGCTATGGATATCACGCAAAATGGTAAACTGCTTAATCCTGTCAGCCAAGAAATCTCAAACGTCAATGAAACTAAGACTGTCGGCAGTACGGCTGCACCAGTCGTTAATGCTAATGGTGTAAGTCTGGGAATTACGCTCCCAGCTGGATCTGCTTGGCATGTTGATCAAACAAAGATTATTAACTCCTATCCTTATTACCGTGTCGCTACTAATGAGTGGATCAAAGGATTAGACTTTGTCACTGAAAGTTCTACAACAACTACTACTGCTCCAACGACTGTTTTAAAAACCATCACTTTAAGAACCAACTCAGCAATCTACAACAGTCAAGGTGTCAACACGGGCCGTACCTTACCTGCCGGATCTGCTTGGAAAGTTTCTCAAGAAAAAGCTATCAACGGACATGATTTCTACCAAGTTGCTACTAACGAATGGATTCTAGCCACTGAAGATAAAAATACTTCTCTCTTTGGTAAAGGTGCTGCAACTATTACTTTGACACAGAATACTCAATTGTATAACACCGCTACTAATTCAATGACTAGATCATTACCAGCTGGAACTTCTTGGAAACTATCCGCTGCGGTTCAAAACAGCGCAGGTTACTACTTCGCCCAAGTTTCTAACAATGAATGGATTCCTTTAGGTGGTTCAATTTCAAAGGATAGTTTCTTACAACAAGAACTTGCTAACTCATCAGTTTATGAACCAAATTTTGCTATTTCATTATTTAAATAATCAAAAAAAATCCAAGTATCTGCGAAAACAGACACTTGGATTTTTTTATGCCAAACTAGCTTTTGGCAAAATGTTAATAATATATAGCAGAATAACGAAGACGACGAACAATCCGTACATAATTGGATTGATCTCTTTTCTCTTTCCGGCGGCAAGCATTGTAATTGGATAAACTAAGAATCCAAAAGCGATACCGTAGGAAATATTATAAGTTAGTGGCATACCAACGATGGTCAAGAATGCTGGTAGCGCAATTTCAAACCTATCCCATTGAATTCCCCGCATCGATTGAGCCATTAGTGTACCAACGATGATTAGTACAGGAGCCGTTACGTTACTTGTAACGACAGTTAACAATGGTGAGAAAAACATTGATAGTGCAAATAAAACACCAACTGTCACGGATGTTAAACCAGTTCTACCACCCACAGCAATACCGGCAGATGACTCAACGTAAGCAGTAGGAGGAGTCGTTCCAAACACAGCCCCACTAACCATTGAAATTGAGTCAGCCATCAAAGCGTGACCAATACGTGGCATCTTACCGTTCTCATCTTGCATCACATCAACTTGTTCGGCTAAACCGATCAATGTACCAGCAGTATCAAAGAAAGCAACTAATAAGAAAATAATTACTACTGCCCAAAGTTGTGGTTGCTTAATGTCACCTAAATGTGCGACACCAACGCCAAAAGTAGGTTTCAAGCTTGGAATCGCCGAAACAATATGAGCTGGTGCTGGAATCAACTTGGTTACTAGTCCCGCAATCGTTGTGAAAACCATCCCGATGAAAATTGCCCCAGGAATTTTACGTGCCATTAAAATAGCGGTAACTAACAAGCCTACAATCGTTAAAAGTGTTGTTGGATTAGTAAATGAACCAATCGCAACTAATGATGATTTGCTTGAAGTAATCAAGCCCCCACCTTGTAAACCAACAAAGGCAATAAAGATTCCCAATCCTGATGCCACTGCCAATTTCAGGTCTTTTGGAATTGCATTAATAACAATTTCTCTGAGTTTAAGTAATGAAACAACTAAGAAAATCAAACTGGCCATAAAGACTCCGGCCATAGCTGTTTGCCAAGGAATTCCCATTGCAATAACAACTGAATAACTGAAGAAAGCATTGTCACCTAATCCTGGTGCAATCGCAATCGGATAGTTGGCCAAGATTCCCATCAAAACTGAACCAACTACCGCTGTCAGTGCTGTAGCTGAAAATAAAGCTCCTTTGTCCATCCCTGAGTCTCCCAAAACTTGAGGATTGACGAATAAAATATAAGCCATCGAAACGAAAGTTGTTAAACCGGCTAATAATTCTCGTTTAACATTCGTTTGTGCTTCTTCGAGATGAAATAAGCGCTCAAAAAAGCTCAAATTTCCTCGATTATTTAATGAATCCAATATAAACGCCCCTTACCAAATAATCTCTTTGGAACTCATCTAGTATTGCAAAAGATGAAGCATTTTTCAAGAGAAATAGAAACATTTATATAAAAATTTTCAAAATAGTTCGTATATGTACATAAATATTTTTATCAAATAGTAAAATTAAGCAATTCAAGACCATTTTATCTGAATTATTAGCCATTTTTCTCAAAAGTAGACTCACACGAACATTATTTACATAAAAAAATATTTTAATAGTAATTAAACGGACTTTAGAAATTCTCTATTTGAAAATTAAATATCTTTGGGAACGTTCTTTCGTAAAAATCGGTATCACTTTACAATTACTTTCGGCATAATTGATAAAGAAATAAATCATTGGAGACAATTATGCTGACAACAATTAAATTGCTGTTCATTACGACTAGCCTACTACTGATTCTGAGCTTCTTATTCCAGATATATTTATCAATGCGTAATCAAAATACTAAATTTTCATTCTTATTTGGCGATGATTCCAAAAAATTAAAAATCGAAAACATGGCTGATCTATGTGACTTACATTTCGACTTGGAGGAAAAGATCTATCATCTCTTTGGATCAAATTTCATACCTTTCACTAACCTACTTTGCGTGATAGCTATCTTCTTCGATTTTGAATTAATTTTAAAATTGTTAAAGGGCTCTGTTATCAGTGACAGTTATTATTTCCAAATTATCGCAAATCTGGCTTTAATCACCGCCTGTATATTCTTAATTCAACTGATTTTCAAACAGAAGAAATTTATCCAAAGTTACTACAGCAAGCACAAAGAAACTTCTGAGTAATTAACGAATTCGCTTTTAAAAATAATTATTAAATGTATAATCAAATTAAAATGTTTATAATTTAAAAGAGGCGAAGCCATTTGTTATTCCACTTTTTCAAGCTGACGAAGTCCAAATCCCTTCTATTATTATTCCTAATCCCTGTAGCATCAGCTGTCGAAATCTCCGTATCATACTTATTGCAACTGATCACTGATACAGCCACTGGAAAAAGTTCCTTATCCTATTTGAATTTGGTTTTACTCGTGCTGATCTACATCTTGGTTGACGCACTAATTTATTTTTTGTCCGCTTACTTGGAACAAACAACCTTAAACGAAATACTAAGTATCACTAAAAACAAATTACTGTCAGCGATGTTCTTACAAAAAACTGGGATTGGTCATGATGTTAAAAAAATTACAACTGATTATTACAATGACTTTACCGCAACAACTGACATCTTGAGATCCGATTATTTACAAGGAAGCATCAATTGCTATAAACAAGTTTGTCAATTCATTATTGCCATCTCACTATCACTGATGATCAAACCACTATTAAGTTTTCTTATTATCCTGCTATGTTTGCCAGGACTCCTCTTACCTTTTTACAAACAGAAGAATCTAAAAGACAATAAGCACCATTTAATCGCAGTTTCTAAAAAATACACTAACTACTTGCAAGATTTCACTAACGGTTTGAGAACAATTCAACTCTTTAACCTCCAAACAAAATTAACGCACATTTTTCAGCAACAAAATCAAAAACTTTTAAAAAGTCAGAATAAAGATCAATTGACCCGTAAACAAATCGGTGGCGTTAGCCAGTTGTTAGATGACTTCTTGTACCTGGGAACATGGGTAGTAGGTATTTACTTCGTCCTTCAAAAATCGATTACCTTAGGACAATTAGTAGCCTTTTCTCAATTGATGATTTTCATTTCTCAACCAATTCAATCTGCTTCCGGATTAATCGGTGACGTTATCGGTGGTAAAGAGGCCGCCACAAAAATAACTGAACAAACAAAGGCTTCTACCGAGAAATCTCAATCACTCAAACTTGCCAAATTGAAATCACTCAATTACGAAAATGTTTCATATGCTGTTAGCCAAAAGGAAATCCTAAAAAATATTCAGTTAAATTTTGATTCCGACAAGCACTATTTATTAGTAGGAAAAAGCGGCAGTGGCAAGTCAACTCTCATCAATCTTCCGGTAAGTCAGACCAGTTTTGAGGGTGAAATTCTAATAAATAATCGACCGTTATATCGTTACAATTTATCTGAAATTGTGCAAAATCTCAGTCTATTAGAGCAAGATAGTTATCTATTTTCTAACAGTCTAAAAGATAATCTATCGTTATATTCAAATAAGATATCGAATCAAGAATTGCTTAACGTTCTTAAAATAGTTGGACTAGAAAAATACGCATCGGTTGATAATCTAATTTCTCAAAATAATAATTTCTCAGGCGGAGAAAAACGGCGAATTGTACTCGGGCGAGTTTTATTAAGACAGACGATGTTTAATATTTTTGATGAGCCACTGACAGGATTAGACCCGAAAACTGCCCACGACATCAGCCAAATTTTGATCAATTTAAAATCTGGCTGGATTACGGTCACTCACCAATTTGATCAACGGCTTTTTCAAAATGCTGACCAAATTATTGTCTTAGACAATGGATCTGTACAAGCTCAAGGAACCTTGGACAACAGCAATATTAAGAACTGGCTTAAAAAGCTGAATTTACATTAAGTGAAAGAAGATGACCGAAGTGACAAAACGTCGTAATTAATCTATCATGCCAGACTTTAAATAAAAGGACGAATTATTATGATAGATTACACATTCCAAAAACCAAATTTTATTGACTCTAAACAAATCCTAAACCTATACCAAAGTGTTGGTTGGCTCGCCTACACACAACAGCCTCAAACGACAATTGAAGCTCTTAATAATTCTGTTGTACTCTGGGCAACCAGTGGTAAAAAGCTAATTGGTCTATGTCGTGGAATTACTGATAGTAAGACTATTCTTTACATCCAGGATATTTTAGTTGATCCAGCTTATCAGGGACAAAAAATCGGCACTAACTTAGTTAATAAATTTTTAAAGGGCTACCAAAACATTGGACAAACCGTACTGATTACTGATCCTGAAGAAAAGACGTTAAACTTCTATAAATCGTTAAACTTTTTAGAAGTCACACCCGCTGAATACGGTCGTGCCTTTGTTATGGATCGTCGATTCAATTAGAGAGTGGAACAAGAGCGCTCAGCTCCCGGAGGATAACGTAATTTCTGGAATTGCTCGTCGCACTTTGCGAGTGATTCCTGAAATTTTGTTATCTCGGAGGGAGTTGCTCTTGTGTAACTCGTTTCAATTAAAACCAAAAAAAATGACCGTTACAATTTTTGTAACGGTCATTTCTATTCTTATTTGGCTTCAGAAATTTTAATCGTTCCATCAACCAAATCAGCTTGTAAATTCTTAACATCTAAGTGATCGAGATAAAATTCCGCAACTTTATCTCTGATTTGTTGTTCGATAACTCGACGTAATGGTCTTGCACCCATAGCTTCATCGTAGCCTTCATCGATCAACCATTCCTTAGCTTCAGGAGTTACTTTCAAAGTGATTTGCTTCTTAGCTAAGTTTGTATTGACGTCATTTAACATCAAGTCAACGATTTGATTTAAATCATCTTTTGACAAATGAGTGAATTCCACGATGCCATTGAATCGATTGAGAAATTCAGGTTTGAAGTATGGTGCTAACTTGTCCATCAGCTTTTCATCTTCAGTAGCCTTGTTGCCAAAACCAGCATTAGATGTAGCGATAATAATTGTATTCTTGAAATCGACAACGTTACCTTGACCATCAGTCAAACGTCCATCATCCATTACTTGTAAAAGCAAAGTTAGAACTTGTGGATTGGCTTTTTCAATTTCATCTAATAAAACGATGGAATATGGATTACGACGAACCTTTTCCGTCAAAGTATTCCCATTGTCTTCATAACCAACATATCCAGCTGAAGTACCGATCAATTTGGATACAGCTGTTAGATCAGAATACTCACTCATATCCAAACGAACGATGGCATCTTTTCTGCCAAACATGTCTTTAGCTAATTGTTTTACTAGTTCGGTTTTACCGACACCAGTTGGTCCGACGAATAAGAAACTACCGATTGGGCGATTGCCGTCATCAAAGCCAGCCCGATTACGACGAATAGCCCGAACAACCATATCGACCGCTTCGTTTTGACCAATAACCTTACTCTTTAATCTCTGTCCCATTGTCTTGAGACGTTCGATATCACTGGCACCCATTTGGGAAACTGGTACACCAGTCAATCTTTGAACGGATTGAGCAATGTCATTGATTTTAGCAACCGGTTCATCAGGATTTTCATCCCCATGGTTGAGTTTTGCTTGAACTTCTTCAATGTGTTTCTTTAATGTGGCTGCTTTTTCGTAATCTTCTTTTTGAGCAGCGGCTTCCTTATCTTTTTCTGATTGTTTCAAATCCTTTTCCAGACTAACTTTATCAGTTACCGGATTCTTTGCGGCCAAGTGAGCAGCCGTCATATCGATCAGGTCAATTGCTTTGTCCGGCAATGATCTTTGCGGAATGTATTGAACTGAATAATCCACCGCAGCCTTTAAAACATCGTCTGGTAATTTGACATGGTGATGATTTTCATATGCTTTACGCAACCCTTTCAAGATTGCCAAAGTTGCTTCCTTGCTTGGTTCATTGATGGTTACATCATTGAATCTTCTAGCTAAAGCGGCATCTTTCATAATGGTATTACGATACTCATCTTGAGTTGTCGCACCAATAATTGAAATTTCACCACGGCTCAAAGCTGGCTTGATAATATCAGCTAAACCCTTACTACCAGAATCTGAACCTGATGATCCGGCACCAATGATTTGGTGAATCTCATCAAAGAAGAGAATTACGTTACCGGCTTTTTTAACTTCTTTCAACAAGTTTTGAATATTTTCTTCAAAGGAACCACGATATTGTGTCCCGGCTTCAAGTGAAGAAAGGTCAATTGAAATAATTTGTTTATCCTTGATGGCTTCAGGTACGTCGCCTTTGACGATTGCTTGAGCTAAACCTTCGACTACCGCAGTCTTACCAACACCAGCGTCACCTACTAATATTGGATTGTTCTTGGTTCTCCGACTTAAAACTTCGGCTGTTTCTTGAATTTCTTTATCACGACCAATAACCGGATCAAGTAAGTTGTCTTGAGCTTCCTTAGTCAAATTACGACCGAGTTTTTCTAAAATAGTACCCTTTTTATCTTTAGTATTTTCTGTAATTGGAATATTTTGTCCTATTGTTCTTGCCTCTTGATATTTTGCTAATTCTTCTGGAGTCAACTCATGACCGTTCACATAATATTTAGCCCGTGAATTGCCATTTTGTTGATTCATTAAACTTCTGAAAATGTCGTCCATATTATCGTTAAATGGATCGTTGTCCCAAAATGATCTTGCCATATAAAGCCCTCCTCATTTTAGATAATGCAACTCCAATTCACGCAGAACTTTCCACATTTCCGTATCCTGCGCTTTGGCAATTGCTTCTATATCGCGCAAATTAAGTGATGTGGCGGAGGATTGTTTCTTATTAAAAGATTTATGCAGAGTCGTATAACCATACCCGCTTTTCTTCGAGATTACATAAATCGTTAAATGATTGTCTTCCAAGTATGATTTGATATCTATTTGCATATCTCTTACCTCCACAACTATATTATAGCACGTTTGTGATATAACACAAATGTGAAGTATCACAATTGTGAAATAAAAACGGTTTCTAATTTCTTATGCGTCAACAATTTGTTAGAATGAAAATACAATGAGGTGATTTTATGAAACTTTTGAGCACCCTAAACCGTTTAAACCAAGTTTATGATCAACTTGATTTATTGAATTTTCGCGCCCATACCAATTTACCATTAACATTCAACAAGGAAGATAGTAAGGAATTACTCCCTAAAAATAAACGACTCAATTTCAGTTATTCGTATCTAAACAAGGAAAAAACACGCTTAACTAATTTATTATTGAACCAAGTAATTGATTTTCGTGCCCCGGAATTTGAATACGACAAAATGATTCATCCCCAGATGATTGACAAAGCTTTGAAACTGAAAAATATTGATCAAAATCACACCAAGCAGCATTTGACTCGACCTTCGAGAAATCGGAAAATCAATAAACTTAAACAGTTGATCGAAAAAATTGAGGATGAAAATCTAAATTTGTGTCACGGTTATCTGAACCAAATTTATGTCATTTTATTGATTCACCAACTTTTGCCATTAGAGATTCGCAAAGCTCCCTATCAAGCTGGAGAACTGTTGCAAGATAACGATTTTCGAACTAAATTACTGCAATTCGATTATGACCGCTATTTGTATCAAGAATTCAAACCTGAAAACTACCTTCGCTTTCTGATTTACAATCACATTCATCGAATGCCCGACTATATCCGCTCATTTGATGCTCGTGATCTCTTTCCAGAAGCAGCTGAATGCGGTTTTTCAGGTATCGCTTATGAAATATCGATTGACAATGTAAAGGAGTGCTACGTGACTTTTAAGGGCACTGAGGTCAATGTCGACTACACAGAAACATCTCGAAGTAAGCGTTTTGAAAAAGCAATTCTTGAAACTTATAAAGATTGGGATTACAACGTCAACGCTATTTTAATTGGAAACGACAAAAGTCTGGATCAATTGTACGTTGCTCAAGACTTCATGCGTTTTATCGAAACTAAAATTGCTCCCGATTCATTGATCTACGGAATTGGACACTCACTTGGTGGTCATTTCGTGCAGACTTTGCAATTAATGGATAATTATTTTGATGCCGGCTATACTTTAAATTCAGCTCCTTTAAATTTAAAACTAGTTCAACGAGTCAAACCAACTTTATTTAGCGAAGATGTGTGGAAAAAATTATTTACTTTAACCGATGATAAAGATGATATGAAAACTTTGACCCCAGAATTAAGACGTCAGATCAATCATCTCTTACCACATGATTATTCTGAAATTATCAATGAGAGTTTTGAACAAGACATGACTCAAGTCTTTTACGAACTTCCCTTCACGATTTGGATCGGTCAAAAGTGGGAATACAATCTCAGCAACTGGAAATATCCGGTTGAAAAACATCCCCGAGCTTATTTAAACAGTTCTGAGATTCACGCCTATCAAAACTTTTTTGAACAATTATTTGCCTATCTATCAAGCTCCGGCAGCAGTACACAAGTGGTCCGCAATACTTTGAGTTTCGTTAGATTACGGACAAAATTGTTGCGTGAAAACATTAATGATCCTTTAACCGCCAAAACTTTTTACGACTTTGCCAACTATCTATATCAATCAGGCGGCTTCAAAGATCAACCACAAAAAGTCAGCCAAGAATTCATTGAGCAAAACAATTCTGTTATCCGAGGATCACTACGGGAATGGCCATTTTTGAAGAGTATCAATACTGATATGTTCAAGCTGGCAACTTATTTCCACGTTATTGACGGTGCTAAACATTTCCTCAATCGAACTCCAAATAAACTTTAGCTTAAAGAGAGTGAAACAAGCCCGCTTAGACTCAGACAGATAGCCTAATTCCACGAATTGCACGCCGATCTTGCGTGTGATTTGGGGAATGTAGCTATATGGCTGAGTCTGGCTTGTGTAACTCGTTTCAACTTAAAACAAATAAGCCCAGGTAATCAAAGTGCGATTACCTGGGCTTATTTGCCTTAATGCTCGAGAGTTGACCATGTCCCGCTCTCGTTGTTTTAGAATGTTCTATTCTATCCTTAACTATTAATCAAATTCAGTATTTGACTCCGGAATTTATCAATTTTCTTTTCAATATCAAAGTCATCAATATTTTCAACGTCGATACCTTGAAATTGGTTGGAAAAGGTTTGGATAATTTTTTTATCATGATTATTCATAACTGCAATTCTACTGCCACAGCGAATTGCTTCATTCAAATCGTGAGTGATCATAAAAATACTAGTTTTCTCTTTTTGCCAAATATCCAAAATCAATTGTTGCATTCTAAATCTTGTAAATGCATCTAAAGCTCCAAATGGTTCATCCATCAAGAGAAGTTCTGATTTGTTTGCTAAAACTCTAGCAATTGCGACTCTTTGCTTCATCCCCCCAGATAATTCAAAGGTTTTCGATTTTCTCTGTTCACTTAATCCGATGATGTCTAACAAATAATCAACCCGCTGGTGAATTTTTTCTGGAGAAAACCCACGAGCTTTTAAACCAAAGCCAATATTTTTTTCAACCGTAAACCAAGGGTAAAGTGACGAATTTTGAAAAACTACCCCACGATTCCAATCCGGCTCGGTGATTTTCTGCCCACTCATCGATAAGTCCCCGTCAGCTGGTATGAACCCGGCCACTGCTTGTAAAATTGTACTTTTCCCACAACCTGATGGCCCAACCAAGACAAAAATTTCATTATCGCAGATTTCAAAATCAGTCTTATCGATTACATTTTCGGTTGTATTGGGATATTTAATCGAAAGATTATTAGCCTTAATCAGCGTTTCCAAAATTTTTCACCACCAAATCTATAAGTAAATTTATTGAATTCTGCAAGTTTTGGCGGATAACTAATGGTTTGCTGACCATACATGAACTCCCCCGCCGTCTGCATTTCCTTAACAAATTGTCCAACTGAATCCTTATTGCCCAAATAATCAGTTGAATACTCTTGATCTAACGAAATCCAGTCTGTACCTTCCATTTGTTTATCCGCATCACTCTTACTGATACCAGTTTGTTTTGCAGCTGCCTTAACTGCCAATTGATAATTAGATTTTCTTAAATCGTGAGCCTTGGATAATACTTTGACAAATTTTTTAACATCTTCAGGACGATTCTTTAAAAACTGTTCCCTGACTAAAGTAACATTTCCCGTGGAATAGCCCCAATTAGCTAAATCTGAACTATCTAACAGCGTTTTCCCATCACTTTGTAATTGAGTCAAGGTTGGTTGCCAAGTGTATGCTGCATCGATATTGCCTCTTTTCCAAGCAGCCACAATATTTTGTGTATCCATATCTAAAATTGTCACTTTATTTTCTAAGTGATATTTTTTTAAAGCAATCATCAAGCTGTAGTGCGATGTGGATGCGAATGGTGTAGCAATTTTCTTACCTTTCAAATCCTGGATAGACTTGATGCGTGATTTCTTTTTGACTATTAGCTGTTCATTGCTTCCACAAATTTCATTGATCCACAGTAATTTCACAGGAATTTCAGCCGTTAAAGCTACAATCCCATTAGTGTCTCCCATCGTGGCAAAATCGACTCCGCCTGACATCAAGGCTTTATTGGCATCAACTCCGGAATCAAAGGTGATGAACTGCAATTTTTGATGAGGAAATTCTTTTTGAAAGTAATTTAAATTTCTAGCTACGGCAACATCATTAGGTGTATTTAGGATGCCTATTTTAATCTCATCGCCACTACTTTTGCCACTACTGCAAGCGGTCAAAAACAAAAACAGGGACAAAATTAATATCAGCTTATTTTTTTTCATCAGCTTTTACCTTTCCAAAAAATCCACTTTTGTTCAATTTTTTGCAAAATAAAATCTAATAACAATCCTAAGCCACCTAAAATGAAAATCCCTAAAAACATCACACTACTCTTCAAATACTTCGAAGCATCAATGACCATCCAGCCAATTCCCGAAGTCGAAGCCACCATTTCAGCAGCTACCAACGTTGAAAAAGATACTCCCATGGCGGTTCTGATTCCGGTAAATATATCTGGCAATGCTCCAGGAAAAATTACCCATTTGAAAACTGACCACTTGTTGGCCCCTAAAGATTTTGCACTCAAAATATAATCACTATTGATGTGTTTGACCCCTTCAACACAGGCTAAATAAATTGGTGCAAAAGCTGCTAAATAAAGTAAAACAATTTTGGAAGTTTCACCGATTCCTAGCCACAAAATTAAAATCGTGTAGTATGCCAGTGGTGGAATTGGACGATAAAACTGAATCAAGGAATCAACGATGGCATTGAAAGTTTCTGACATTCCAGACAATAATCCTAACGGAACTGCCGTCAGAATTGCCAAAACTATCGCCGAAAATAACCTAAACAACGTAATTCCTAAATGTTCCCAGAAAGGAATATTGTTGTACCCGTGGGTAATAATACCAACGAAAGTTTTAAAGACTTCCTGTGGGGATGGAAATAGGATGGGGGATACCCATCCTGCATTAGTCACTATAA
Organism: Companilactobacillus suantsaicola; assembly: GCF_004745525.1. GTDB lineage: Bacteria > Bacillota > Bacilli > Lactobacillales > Lactobacillaceae > Companilactobacillus > Companilactobacillus suantsaicola. The sequence goes on from NZ_RKLY01000028.1 coordinate 28,731, forward strand.
ACCAGATAATTAATATGAAAGTCCAAACAGAAATAGTTAGTGACCTTTTTTTCATTTCCACAACTCCTATTTTTACAAGAGATCGAAACGATAACCATTCACAATTGGTTTGCGATCAGTTGTTTGATCTTTAAAGTATTCGTATTCACAAATTTCTAGATATGATCCACTAATGTTATAAACATTACTGTAACCACGATTATTTAAAGCACGTACCATATTGTAACTACGTTGACCTGATAAACAGTGCACATATACTGGTTTGTCGGTTGGAATTTCATCCAGACGTTCTCTAAACTGGCTCAATGGGATATTGACTGCACCATTAATATGGCTTTCTGCATATTCTTGTGGTTCACGAGCATCAACAATGAAGGCACCATTTTCAACTAATTGACGAACGTCACGAGCTTGGACTTCTTTGTATTCATCATTTAAAATGTTTTCAGCTACAAGACTTGCCATGTTAACAGCATTCTTAGCTGTACTAAACCAAGGAGAGTAGCAAAGTTCTAAGTGAGTTAAATCAGAAATATTTCCATGCATTGAAATCATCGTTGCTACAATATCCATTTGTTTGTCGACATCTGATTTGCCTAAAGCTTGTCCCCCCAGAAGTTCTCCATTTGGATATCCAAAAATCAATTTAACGTGCAATGGCGTAGCATTTGGCATCAAACCAACTCTACTCTTAGGAATAACTGTTGCTACACGATAGTCGATTCCATTTTTAACACATTCCTTTTCCGTTAAACCAGTAGAAGCAATATTCAAATCAAAAATATGAATGGCTTGTGAGCCGATTACACCAGGATTTTTTGTAGTTCTGCCATACATGTGATCAATCGCATCACGAGCTTGCATCTGTGCTGGGAAGGCTAAAGCCAATCTAGTTTTCTTGCGAGTTAACATATTACTTACTTCAATTGCATCCCCCACAGCATAAACGTTAGGAATACTTGTTTCATAGTGATGATCAACTTGAATTCCACCAGTTAGGCCAATCTTACAGCCAATCTTTTCAGCCAATTTGGTTGATGGTTTAACACCGATGGCAACGATAACCATTTGAACTTTAACTTCTTTTCCAGATCCTAACTTGATACTATCATCTGTGATTTCTGCTAGGCCGTCACCTAAAACTACATTTACCCCGTGGTCGAAAAGTTCTTTATGAACGATTTGAGCAAAATCTTCATCAACCGTAGCCAACACATGATCTGCCGCTTCAACTAATGAAACATTTTTACCAGCGGAAGCTAAGTTTTCACAAACTTCGAGTCCGATGAAGCCACCACCGATAACCGCAATATCAGTAACATTGTTATCATCAATATAGCCTTGAATACGTTTAATATCGACTACGTTTCTAACTGAAAAGACATTTCCACGTTCAATTCCCACGATGCTCTTTGGCATAATTGGATCGGCACCTGGGGAAAGAATTAATTCATCATATTCAACTTCTTTGACATCACCTGAATTAGTATCTTTAACGTCAACAACTTTTTTATCTGTATCAACATTGATGACTTCAGAATTAACTTGAGCATCAATATTATATTGGTGTTTGAATTGCTCAGGATTCATCAAGACAATATCGTCAGCGTTTGGAATCATTCCGCTCAAATGATATGGCAATGAACAATTTGAAAATGAAACGTTAGGTCCCTTTTCAAACATAGTAATATCAGCAAATTCGTCTAATCTACGTGCTCTGGCGGCAGCTGATGCTCCTCCAGCTACTCCACCTACTACAACGATTTTTTTATTTTCCATCATATATCCCTCACTTAAAATTTATATTAATTTGAAATAACATACTTTGGCAAAATATCAACTTTTCCTGAGAATACTTTAATTCCAAACATCCCACCTAATACCAAGAAAAGCATGAATATGTATCCATGAATGGAAAAGTTACAAATGGCTGAATACAGTGCACCAATATTACATCCACGAGCACATCTACTACCTAAGCCCATCAATGCACCACCAAATCCATAAATTAACATATCCATTTTTGAAAAATTGAAGTTCATTTTAAAACGACCAGCCATTAGAAAGGCGATAAATGCTCCTAAAACTAATCCAATGTTTCTAATCGTCCCCCCATCAACCAAAAGGCTTCCTTGCATTGCTTTAGCCGTTTCGTCAAATGCCGGAGAAGTAAATTGAACTCCAAACAATTGGAAAAATTTTTGATCTAAAGAGACAAAGGCTGTCGTGACTCCCCAAGCTTTCCCTGTAGTTACTAATACAAAGATAGCTCCTATTGCAATACCAACTGCCCCTGTGAGAAAACTCCATCTTTCAACAAAGAATTTATGATATGTTCTCCATGAAAATGGTTTAACGGATTCTTTTGTTTCTGGTAATGGTTTTTCAAAATCTAGATAATCTGATTTTGGAAATGAGTACATTCCTATTTCTTTCTTATGATTTTCATATTGTTTAGCGATGTAATATAATCCCAAGAATATCAACAAGGTAATAGCTATAGCTCCACCATAGCCAACATAATCTGGAAGCCAACCTTTAATACCAATTTTACCAAATGATGTTTGATCCAAATCATATCCTAATTTTTGACCGGGTGCGGCAAATAGAACAAAGAACGGTAATGCAATCCACGAATGACCTTCTCCTTCACCGAAATCTGTTAATGTACCACTTGCACATCCTCCGGCGAGCATCATTCCAATACCAAACAAAAATCCACCCAAAGCTGTCGAAATATTTCCAAGTCTCACATTTTGCGTACCAGGAATTATTGACTGCGTATCATTTGTCACTAGCCAAGCAGGCAATGCGCCTTTACTTGCGGCAAACCATTGAATTCCGATATTAACAATTGCCGTTATTGCAAACATTATTAATAATGCATTTGTCAAACTAGCTTCACCACGATAAAAAACTCTTTTAATGCCACCGGCAAAACCAAATCTCGATCTAGTTAACGAGTAACCTATCATTAACCCAGCAAATAAAGCTAACGGAAGTTTATTTGCTTGTGTATTTAAATACAAGGCCCAGATTACTGCCAAAATGAACAATGCTATCCCAATAATCGGTTGTATCGGGTTTAAGCCAGCCTTTTTCATGTCATCTTTGAACATGATTTAACCTCCCCACTGAAAGATAGTTCATTTACTAGTAAATTTCGTATGCGCTTACAAGAACCATTTAAACATAAATAAATTTAATTGTAAGTCTCATAAGGAGCATAATCATCATTTTTCGATTGTGATTCTTTTATTTTATATACACTTTGATACTTTATATTGCCTTATATCAAGGCCTATAATTTGAACTTTTATTCACAATGATAATATGATATTTTATTTATAAATGAATACATAAATAAATTTTATGAAGGTGAATAGTCAATGTTCAGAAGCATTATCACATTCCAAAAAGTTTACGAGTATAGGAGTATTACTAAAGCGGCCAAAGAATTATATGTCACGCAACCCAGCGTCTCAATACAAATCAAACAACTAGAAAAGGAACTTGGCGTAACTTTTTTTAAGCGAAATGGCAATAAAGGCTTGATTCCAACTGAAAATGCCAATAGATTTTATCGAGACTCACAATTATTACTAAATGGTTGGGAGTCCTCACTTAACCATTTAGTAAAAAAACATTCTAACAATCACATTTGCTGTTCCATTGGGGTATCTCCAATGAATGCAATTTATATCATGCCGCAGTTAATTAATAGTTTAGAAAAAAGAAACAAACACTTTGATTTTGAAATCATCGTTCAAGACTCTGAAACAATTCTTGACTCAATAACCAAGCACGAATTGGATTTTGGTTTGGTTGAAAGACCGTTCACATCAAGGGATGTAGAACAGCTTCCCTTTGCCAACGATGCTCTGGTCCACGCTGGAGATATAAATAATCCAGTTTGGATACTTGGGCGTTCAGGTTCCATTCAGCGTGAATATACTGATAAATACTTTTCTGAAAATAAAATAAAACCTAAAAAAATTCTAAAAGTTAATGACAGTAATTTAACCAGTCGACTTGTTACTTTGGGAATCGGTCAATCAATCATTTGTAAAAAGTCAATCGAAGGTACAATTGTACCGTTTCAACAGCTATCAAAAGATTATTCGATCAAATACTATTTAATTAATGCAAAGATTCCCAATTCAAAAGAAATACAAAATCTGATTCACTTAGTCAGAACCTTGTTACCTCAATTACACTTTTAATCGAATTTTTATTAAATTTTCACAAAAAAGAACCAAGGCGAATTTTATAATCAAGTTAGCCACCTTAAGAAAAACTAAATAAAAAAACACCAAGACGTAAAAATCAGTTATCATTGGAGTTCCGACACTAACAATGAAAGAGGTTTTTCGTCT
>NZ_RKLY01000029.1 GCF_004745525.1 Companilactobacillus suantsaicola
AACTTTTACAATATCCGGCTTTTCGTCCATTAAAAATACCTCACCATTTATTTTGATGAGGTAATCATATCGCTTATTGTGGACCGAGAGAATACGGTCGGTTATTTACTGCTTACGGAGCAACAAACTCGATTTGGGCTCAGTGGTGAAATTTCTCTTAATGCTTTAGCATTTAGTGAAAGGTCGAGCTTGGAAATGCCGCGCACTTTGCGGTAGTTTCAAGTCGTGCCCACCACGTTCCAGCCCAAAATCGAGTTTGTTGCGGAGGACGACATACTTCACCAAAACTTTTTCGTAATTTAGTATTGCTAAACCACTCAGATAATCGTACAAAGGAACTAGAAACAAATCTTCTAGGAGGGATCACATGAAATTACTACACACCGCCGACTGGCACATTGGTCGGACACTAAATGGTTACTCACTTTTAAAAGAACAAAAATATGCCTTCCAACAAATTTTAAAAATTGCTTTAGAGGAACACGTTGATGGCATCGTTATCGCTGGTGACATTTACGATCGAGCCGTTCCTAACGTTGATGCTGTGACAGCTTTAAATGAGATGTTCAAAGAAATCAACATCGACAACCACCTACCGATTTATGCAATTTCTGGCAATCACGATGGAGCCAAACGTCTGAATTACGGTCGTGATTGGCTAGCTTATACCGATTTTCATCTCAACACCTTAGTCGAAGAAGCTTTCACACCAATCGAAACTTCCGAAGCACAAATTTTCATGCTGCCATACTTCGACCCAATGGACGTCCGCGCTTATTATCGCCAAAATGGCATGTCCGAAGAAGATGCCAAAAGTATCCACAGCATAACTGACGCCATGAATTTAGTTTTAAAGGATATTCAAGCAAAATTTGATCCAGCTAAGAAACATATCCTCATCACCCACTTTGCCGTGACGCCAAATAAAGATACCAAACTAGAATTAACTAGTGAGACCTCTTCAACTGTCGGTGGTTTAGCAACTTTAACTGCCGATCAATTTAAGATGTTTGATTACGTCATGATGGGCCACATTCACACCCGCTTCGCTTCCCCAAGTGAAACAATTCGCTACTCTGGTAGTCCAGTGAAATTCAATGTCAAAGAAGCCCGCCTTAAAAATAAAGGCAAAGGCGTCGATATTGTTGAAATTAGTGCTAACAAAATTACCCACACCTTCAAGGAAATCAAACCTCAAACTGATTTGATTGTTTTACAAGAAGACTGGGATACATTGATCGACCCTGTTTTTTACAAAAAACAACCACTTGAAAAAGCTTGGTTCGCTATTACAGTTAAGAACTTCGACCGCAGCAAGCACATCAACGTTCGGGCCCAATTGCAACAGATCTATGGAACGGTTGTAGAACTGGATTATGAGAACATTTATCAGGATAAACAAGTTGAAACCACTAAAAACATTAGTGATTTGAGTCCTGATGCAACAGTTGATCAGTTTTTCCACAGTATAACTGGCAATGAATTATCGGCTACTCAAAAACAGATTGTGGATAAAATTTTTGTTGATTTAGGAAGGGAGAAATAATTTTGAAACCAATTTACTTACAAATGAACTACTTTGGCCCGCACACCGATTCAATAATCGACTTCCGCAAACTGGATGAAGCACCGATTTTTCTGATTGGCGGTGACACTGGGGCCGGTAAATCAACCATCTTTGATGCAATGACTTTTGCTTTATTTGGCAGCACTACTACTGACGGTCGAGATGCTAAAGAAATGCGCAGCCAATTTGCCCCTAGTGATCAAGCAACTGAAGTCACTTTTTATTTTGAACAAGGCAACAATTTGTATCGCTTAGTTCGTCGTCCGGAACAATGGCTCAAAAGTCAGCGTGGTGGGGATAAATTGGTTAATAAAAAGCCGACCGCCAAACTGGCAATTGTGGATAAAGTTGGTGGTACAGAAATTGACAGTATCGCTACTAAACCAAGTGATGTCGGATCTTCGATTTCTGAAATTTTGAATTTATCAGCCGACCAGTTCAAAAAAATCATCCTCCTTCCACAAAATGATTTCTCCGAATTTTTAAAGTCAAAAACTGATGCTAAAGAAGCTATCCTCAAAAAAATTTTTGGTACACAACTTTACTCTGACTTTGCCACTAAATTAAAGGCACTTTATACCACTAACAAGAAGAAAAATGAGACCTTCGCCACTGATTTAGCGGCTCAATTCGATTCCACTAATTGGACCGATTCGGAAAAAGCTCAACTCGAACACGAATCCGATGAACAAAAAATTGTTCTGTTGGAAAACTTTTTGGAAAAACGTCAAACGGATTTTAAAACTGCTGAAAAACAATCTCAGGCAATTAATCAACAAGTTCAAACTGCTGATAAGAATTTACAAGCGGCCAAAGATTTGGCTAAACAATTCACTGACCTGAAATCTGCCCAAAAAGATTATCAAACTAAAATTACCGACAAAGAGTCTGACATAGCTGCTGATCAAAATCACGTTTTAGAGCTTCAATGGGCTAATAACTACAAAGATGTGCTTCGTGATTTAGACAGCAAAACTGCCGACTTACAAAAAATTACTAGTCGTAAAAATACTTTACTAACTCAAATCGAAATTTCCAAAAAAGACTATCAACTTGCCCAAAATAAAAACGCAGAACTATCAGCTCAAAAGGAACTTTTTGATCAAAAAACTACCCAAAGTAAGCAATTGGCTATCCTAATTCCCGATATTGAACGCATTGAAAGATTGCAAAAAGAAATTGCCCATCAAAAACCTGAATTAGTCGAACTAGAAAATAAACTGGCTTTGCAAGATCAAAAGTTGCAAGATGTCACGACCGAAATTGAAACTAAGAAATCATCCTTAGTCGATGGCGATAAACTACAAAAACAAAAAGACGATTTAACTACCCAAAGAAATCAATTCATTGAAACTTTGACGCCACTTGAAAATCACCAATTGGATGCTCAAAAAGAAGTCACTCGCTTGCAGAAACAATTAGACAAGTTAACGACCCAGCTGCAAGTCAAACAACAAAATCTTCAACTAGCAAAAGCTGATTTTCAAGAGAAAAAAGGTCATCGTCAAGCTCTAATGATTGCCCAACTTCAAAAAGAACTCGTCGATGGGGAACCTTGTGTCGTTTGTGGCTCCACTGATCATTCGCACATGGTCAAGACAATCGATGCTAACGAAGTCGAATTGAAAGCATCCATGGAACAAGTTGACCAATCTCAAAATAAGTTTGCCTCTGCCCAAAAAGAAGTCGAAACTTTCAATGAAAATATTCAACAAGCAACTGAGGAATTAAACACTCACCAAACTGATTTAACCAACGCTACCCAAGAGTTAGCTGATACTTATCAAAAATTGACTAGTGGATTCTCACTAACTTTCCCTACTGAATTCTCAATGAACGATTTAAAACAAGTCTTCGATAAAGAAATCGCCACACTAAGTCGGCAATTACTCACCGCTAACCAACTGGCTACTGAAATCGAGCGATTGCAACAAAACATTCAAAAAATTGTTGAACAACAAAATACATTCAAGTTGAATTTAGCTTCAAAAAAATCTGCTCTACAAGCTAATCAGGCTGACCTCAAACAAACTTTAACTAAGGTCGGTAGTGAAAACAGATCTAGCCAAGAAATTTCAAAGGAAATCACTCAGCTTGAACAAGCTGTCAAAGACTATCAAACTCAATTAGACCAAACTCAAAAGGCTGCCCAAGCTAGTCAAATCAAGTATTCCAACAATAAAACTCAAATTGACGATGTGGAAAAACAATTAGTTGAGCAAGAAAATTCCATTGCTCAATTACAAAAAGATGTCGATTCTGCCTTAACTGCTGATACTAGTAAGACTAACGACATTAAAACTTTGCGTGATTGGATTGCTGAGGTTAACGAAAATCTTCTTTCTTCCCTACAAATTAAAATTTCCAATTATCAACAGGAAAAAACTCGTCTCACTAAAGAAATTGAACAATTATCGACGGCCTTAGCTGACAAAGAACAACCTGATTTAGCCAGTCTGCAAGAAGTTCTCAACAATTTGCAAACTCAAAAGGACCAACTAATTTCACAAGTTGCTAACGCTAAGCGAACTTTTGAAGATGCTCAAAAGAACTTTAAGCGGATCAAAGAAATCGTTGCCCAACAAGGTGACTTTGCCAAGAAATTCAGTCAACTGTCTGACTTGTACAACATCGTCAACGGCCAAGGCAACAACGATAGCAAGTTGAAACTAGAAACTTATGTCGTCCAAAACTATCTGCAAAAGGTGCTCAATTATGCCAACGATCACTTCATCAATCTGCTTTCCAACAATCGTTACACGTTTGAACTTTCTGATGACCCGAGCGACAAGATGCGTGACCACGGTTTGGATATCAATATTTTTGACAATGAAACTGGCAAATCACGTTCATCTGACACATTGTCTGGTGGGGAAACTTTTATCGCCGCCCTATCAATTGCACTGTCACTCAGTGAAGTTGTCCAATCATCTTCAAATGGTGTGCAAATCGATGCTCTGTTTGTCGATGAAGGTTTTGGTTCTTTAGATGATGAAACTTTAGAAAAATCAATGACGGCCCTAGAAACTATCGGTCAAAATCGAATGGTTGGGGTTATCAGCCACATTGAATCGATGAAACAAACCATCGGCCAACAAGTTTTGATCAAGAAGCTTGGCGATGGTCGCAGTAAAGTTGAAATTATTAATAAGTGACACAAAAAGCCGCTCATTTCTGGACGACTTTTTTTATTTAAACGAGTTGTTTCACTCTCTATTTTGAAACGAGTTGCACAAGCCAGACTCAGACATATAGCTACATTTCCCAAATCACACACAAGTTCGGTGTGCAATTCGTGAAATTAGGCTATCTGTCTGAGTCTAACCGGCTTGCTCCACTCTCTACTAAAACGAGTTACGTGAGCCAATTTCTTCCGGTTTGCTACAGCCTTAGACTCGCCCGCAAAGTACGCGTGCAACTCCAAGTCTTAGGCAAATCCTCGGAAATTCCCAGGCTCACTTCACTCTCTGATTTTTACAATGGGTTAACTCCAATAAATCTCTTTTCCAAAACTCTCAAGATGGCATCGGCGGTATCGAGTGATGTGTATAGTGGTACGGAATTCAAGACGGCATTTTGTCTGATGATATAACCGTCAGATGTGTGTGTTCGCTTGTCACCGACTGTGTTAACTAATAGTTGGACTTTGTTGTGAGTGATATCGTAGATGATATCTTTATCAGTTTCACCAACTTTTGGTACTACTTTGGCTCTGATACCTAACTTATTGAAGTACTTGGCAGTTCCCTTGGTTGCGAGAACTTGGAAACCGACGTCTTCAAAGCGTTTTGCCAAACTGGAGGCTTCTTTTTTATCGGCATCGTTGACTGTGATTAAGACGTTACCGGCATCGGCGATGTGTTGATTAGTTGCTTCAAAGGCTTTGTACAAGGCTTCAGTATAGTCGACACCTGAGCCCATAACTTCACCAGTTGATTTCATTTCCGGTCCCAAGGCACTGTCGACGTCGTTTAATTTATTGAAGGAGAACGTTGGTGCTTTGACATGGATCAAACGTGATTCTGGAGCTAGTCCTGGTTCTAATCCTAAGGTATTGAAGTTAGCACCTAAGATTAATTTTGTAGCGATTCTAGCCATTTGGATGCCAGTTACCTTACTCAAGAACGGTACTGTTCGACTGGCACGTGGATTTACTTCGATGACATAAGCTTGATTGTCATGGATAACGAATTGGATATTCATAATGCCCACACAATGTAATTCTCTAGCTAGTCGTTTAGCATATTCGACGATTTGGTCTTGAACTGAATCGGGAATATTTTGGGGAGGATAAACAGCCATTGAATCTCCAGAGTGAACTCCAGAACGTTCGATATGTTCAATAATTCCTGGTAACAAGACATTTTCGCCGTCACTTAGCGCATCGATTTCACATTCACGACCAGTTAGATAACTGTCAATCAAAACTGGATGGTTGTTTGAAACGTGGACTGCTTCTTTCATGTACTTATTCAATTCTTCATCTGATTTGATGATTTCCATTGCTCGACCACCTAAAACGTAACTTGGGCGAATCAAGACTGGATAACCAATTTTTTGAGCAACTTTTAAAGCACCTGCAGCTGAAGTAGCAGTTCCTCCGATTGGTTGGGGAATTTCAAGTTTCTTGATGATTTGGTCGAATAGATCACGGTCTTCAGCACGATTGATGTCGTCAACAGAAGTACCGAGAATCTTGATGCCATTGTCTTTTAGTGGTTGAGCCAAATTGACTGATGTTTGGCCGCCAAATTGAACAATAGCGCCGACTGGTTTTTCCAAATCACAGACATTTAAAACATCTTCCAAGGTTAATGGTTCAAAGTATAGCTTGTCAGCGATTGAATAGTCAGTTGAAACTGTCTCAGGATTATTGTTGATGACAATCGCTTTGTAGCCCATTTGTTGAACGGCATTGACACAATGTACCGTTGAATAATCAAATTCGATTCCTTGACCAATTCTGATTGGACCCGATCCTAAAATCAAAACTGATTTGTCAGACATCTTTTGTGATTCATTTTCAGATTCATAAGTGCTATAGAAATAAGGTGTTTCAGCTTCAAACTCACCGGCACAAGTATCAACGGTCTTGTAAGTTGGTAAGATGTCGTTTTGCAATCTGAATGTGCGAATAATGTCTTCTGGCAGATTATTCAAGCGACCGATTGTCTTATCGGAATAGCCTAAACGTTTAGCTTCGGTAACAATTTCTTTGGTGAGTGTGCCATTAGTCAATTCTTTTTCAAAATTGATAATACGTTTCATTTTGGCTAAGAAGAATGGATTGATAGCCGTTAGTTGCTTGATTTTTTCATAGGAAACATCCCGACGCAATAATTCTGCTAAGTAGAATAAACGGTCATCTTTAGGGATTTGAACGTATTCTTCTAGTTCTTCAGTTGACTTGTCTTTGAGTGAATCCATGATGAGATCGTGTTGGTCAATTTCTAGTGAACGAACAGCCTTTTGAAGTGCTTCTTCAAAGTTGCGACCTAAAGCCATAACTTCACCAGTTGCCTTCATTTGCGTACCAATTGTTCGGTCAGCTTTTGAGAACTTATCAAATGGCCAGCGAGGAATTTTGCAAACGACGTAGTCCAAAGCAGGTTCAAACTGGGCAAAAGTCTTACCGGTGATGGGATTCGTGATTTCATCCAAGGTCAAACCGATAGCTATTTTGGCCGCGATTTTAGCGATTGAATAACCAGTTGCCTTAGAAGCTAGTGCTGAAGAACGGCTGACACGAGGGTTAACTTCGATGATGTAATAGTTGCTAGTTTTCGTATCGATAGCCAATTGCACGTTACAGCCACCTTCAATTTTTAAAGCGCGGATGATTTTGAGTGAGACGTCACGCAATTTTTGGAATTCAGCATCAGTCAGCGTTTGAATTGGTGACACAACGATTGAATCTCCAGTATGAATGCCGACGGGATCAACATTTTCCATGCCACAAACGGCCAAAGCGTTGTCATCACTATCACGCATAACTTCGAATTCGATTTCTTTGAAACCGGCGATACTTTGTTCGATCAAACATTCAGTCGATGGTGAAACTTTCAAACCACGTTCAACAATTTCTTGCAGTTCTTTAACGTTGTGGGCAACTCCGCCACCAGTTCCACCCATGGTAAAAGCAGGTCTGACGATGACAGGAAAGCCAATTTCATCAGTAAATTCTTTAGCATCTTGGTATGTATAAGCAGTCTTTGAAGCAGGAATTGGTTCGTGGAGGCGGTTCATTAATTCCTTGAACTCTTCACGATCCTCGGCTTCATTGATGGTATTTAATTTAGTTCCAATAATTTCAATATCTAGTTGATCCAAAATACCTGATTTTTGTAATTGAACGGCCATGTTTAAACCAGTTTGACCGCCAAGGGTTGGTAAAATTGCATCGGGATGTTCTTTAACTAGTACTTTCTCGACAAATTCAAGTGTGATTGGTTCAATGTATACTTTATCCGCAATGTGTTTGTCCGTCATGATGGTTGCGGGGTTGGAGTTGATCAAAACAACTTCGTAACCTTCCTCCTTCAAGGCTAAACAAGCTTGGGTACCGGAATAATCGAATTCAGCGGCTTGTCCAATGATGATAGGACCTGAACCGATGATCATAATTTTTTTAAGGTCTGTTCTCTTTGGCATAATTTGTTCCTCCAGCTATTTGTTTAGTCTTTCAATGAATTTATCGAAAATGAAGTCGGCGTCGTGTGGTCCGGGCATGGCATCAGGATGGAATTGAACTGAAAAGGCGTTGTATTTCTTGTGTTCTACCCCTTCAACGGTTTGGTCGTTCAATTCAACTTGGGTAATTTTCAAATCTGTTTGGGCAACTGAATCTGGATCAACAGCATAACCGTGATTTTGAGAAGTGAAGTAAATCTTACCAGTTTCCAAGTCTTTTACAGGATGATTGAAACCACGGTGTCCGAATTTCATCTTGAAAGTTTTCGCACCGTTAGCTAGACATAACAATTGATGTCCCATACAAATTCCAAAGACTGGATACTCTTTTTCTAGTTCAACGATATTTCCTAAAATATCCGTGTGGTCGATTGGATCTCCAGGGCCATTACTCAATAAAATTCCATCTGGTTTAAGATTTTCAATATCAGCGACGGCTGTATTACCAGGTACGACGGTCACTTTTAGCCCGCGCTTTTGTAATTCGTCGACAATACTCTTTTTGTAGCCATAATCTAGCATGACAACATGCTTGCCACTGCCTTCAAAAGTTTGTTTAGTTGGTGTGACACTTTTTTCGAGTTGTTTGGCATCTAATTTCCACGAAGAGATTTCATCGATCAAACCGGCGTTTAAACTATCGACGATGGCAGCTTTCAAAGCTCCAGCTTTACGAATTTTCAAGGTGATCGCACGGGTATCAATGTCGTAAATTCCGGGGATATTCTCTTGTTTGAGGAATTCATCGATGGTCATTTCACTTTGATAGTTACCGACTGTTTCACAAATTTCTCGGGCCAAAACGCCTTTGATATACGATTTTGGTGACTCGTCGAACTTCTTAGCAATGCCGTAATTTCCAATCATTGGTGTACAGAAATTGATGATCTGGCCGTTATAAGATTGGTCGGTGATGGCTTCTTGATAGCCGGTCATCCCCGTAGTGAACACAAGCTCACCGATTGTTTCGACGTCACTTCCGAACGCTTTACCTTCAAAATAAGTTCCATCTTCAAAAACTAGATATCTTTTCATAATATTCTCCAAACTTTCGAAATATTTGATATAGAAAAAGGGATGCTTATCCAGCATCCCTCAAGTTTTGTCTTAGATTGATTATTAGACTGAACCTTTGAGACCTCACTGGATCCAATTAAAAATTCAAGATATAAAAAAACTTCCCTTGCCAGTGTGACAAAGAAAGTTAGTTGGGGTTTCCCCATAAGCGATTACACTTTCCAAGTCTCACTGGACTTAATTAAAAGTTGTTGAACTTATAATACAGGCAACTGCATTTTTCGTCAATAGGGTTATTTTAGAAAAATGTGTTCCCGATGGTACTGTAAATATTTCTTATTAGGTGAATATTGGTAATTCATGTGAATTTTTCTATTCTGATATTTATTTAATAATTTATTGATTTCACTATCTGGTGAACTAACCGGCGATATAACGATATGACCGTTATCATTGAAGGTAAAATAACCTTCTGTAAAAGCCTGAGCAAGTTTTTTTGTGAAACAAATACCGTTACGTGGGTCGAGACGAATTTCTTTATCTTTTTCCCAAGGTACTATTCTGGTAGCAACGAGCTCATCTTCATTTACTGGTCCTGCAACGGCGGATTTATAACGGTAGTTGAATTTCACTTTGTCCGCGAAAAATTTTTGAACGGCAGCATAAGTTTTAACCCCTTTGACTTCATCATTGATAAAGTAAAGTTCATTTTTCTCCGCTTGGTAACATTTCACGGCAATTTCTTCTTCCTTTTCAGAAAGTTGCAGTAAATTAGACATCTCGACTTGTCGATTTAATAATCCGAAATAATCTTTTTTATTTATTTGAGTAATGCCATTCATGTTAAAGAAGTTCGACCACTTACCCTTAAACTTACGGAAAGTCCAATCAAAGGTGCGGAGGTTTTGTTTCATCAGACGATGTGAGAAGAGATAAGGCCGTTTTATTGTCACAATATCGTTGCCAGTCCTTGGATCCTGTCCGACAACTTCGCCAAATTCACCGGCTCCATACAAATAAAATTCATTTCCCCACTCCGAAGCACTACCAGAACGGCGATAAATTATTCGGTCTCCTTCGTGTAGTTGGTTATTGTTGCGGTTTTGATAGCTATAGTATTTGAAATCTACATCATTATGTTCGGGACTGGAGCTAGAATCGATGATGAAGTAGTTAGTTTGGGAGTTCTTATTTTGACTCATAAAATTCACTTCCTCTACTTTTCATTGTACATCATGCTTCTGATATACTTGTCTAGAACAATTACTAATCGGAAGTGAAACAAATGGACACGAATTTTGAAATCAGCCAGGGACTCAATTTTGGTTTTATCGACAATTCAACGCAATCATTAGCTCGTTACCAACCAGCCTTGATCACCAACCAAAATGGAACAGTTCTTGACACTTTAGAAGATGAGTTGAGAAACTCTGAATCATTTACAATTGCAGTCGCCTTCATTACTTTGGGCGGCTTATTAGATTTGAAAAGCACTTTAGCTGACCTGGCGATTCACGGTGTCCATGGAAAACTTATCACTTCAACTTACTTAGGTTTCAACAATCCTAAAGTATTTGAAGATTTACTACAAATTCCTAATCTTGATGTCAAAATCCTAGAACAATCTGGATTTCATACGAAGGCCTATTATTTTAAGCACAAAAATTTTGAAAGTGCCTTAATTGGCAGCTCTAATTTAACTCAAAATGCACTAAAAAAGAATTTTGAATGGAATTTACGAATCACTTCGACTGAACGTGGTGACGTGATTCAAGACATCAAAAATAAACTAGCTCAGCTTTGGCAACAAGCTACTCCGCTAACTCAATCATGGATCGACGATTATGCCAAAGACTGGCAGCCAAATTATTCAACTTTTCGAGCTAAGAAGAGTAATAAATCGCATAAAATTGTTCCTAACCAGATGCAAGAAGCTGCACTAGAGGCCTTGAAAAATTTACGCAATCAAGAACATGCTAAAAAAGGCTTAGTCGTTGCGGCTACTGGAACTGGTAAAACTTATTTAGCCGCTTTTGATGTTCAGCAATTTCAACCGAAAAGATTATTATTTGTAGTTCACCGCGAACAGATTTTGCGCAAAGCAATGGCCAGTTTTAAAGAAGTTTTAGGTGGTCCCGACAGTGATTACGGAATTCTCAGTGGCACTCAAAAAGAAATGACCGCACGCTTTATCTTTGCGACGGTCAATATGGTTTCGAAAAAGTCTATTCGTGAACAACTGGGAGCACAAGCTTTTGACTACATTATCATCGACGAAGCTCATCGGGTCAGCCAAAATCAATTGGGTGAAAAAGAGTCAATGTACCAGCGCTTGATGAATTTTTACAAGCCTGAGTTTATGCTTGGCATGACCGCCACTCCTGAACGAACTGACGGAACCAACGTCTACAAATATTTCGACTATCATTTAGCTTATGAAATTTCATTACTTGATTCATTGGACAACAATTTGCTTGTTCCCTTTCACTACATTGGCGTGATCGACTACGAAAAAGACGGTGAAGTTATCGACGACAAAACTAGTTTGAAACACTTAGTGTCCGACGAACGGGTCAACTATATCATCGACAAAACTAATTACTATGGTCCAAGAAATGCGGACGTACATGGTTTGATCTTCGTTAGTCGGATCGTTGAAGGACAGGAATTAGCTGTCAAGCTTAGCAATAAAGGTATCAACGCTCAATTTGTTTCCGCTGAAGATACAGTTGAAAGTCGTGAACAAGCCGTTCGCAAATTAACTGACGGTAAATTGCAATACATCATTACCGTCGATATTTTTAACGAAGGTGTCGACATCCCGATTCTCAATCAAATCATCATGATGCGACCTACAAAATCCAGCATCATTTTTCTCCAACAATTAGGACGCGGACTCCGCAAATTTCCCCACAAAGATTTTGTTACCGTATTAGATTTCATTGGTAATTATGATGAAAATTATTTGATTCCAATGGCTTTTGACCGCACACATACTAGTAACAAAGAGAAGATCATCAAACAAATTGTCAGCCCTAATATCTCCGGCGTTTCTACAATTAATTTTGAAGAAATCGCTCGCAATCGTATCCTAGACGCCGTTTCAAAAGCTCGTCTAAATGACATGAGTCGCCTCAAAACCGCTTATCAAAGTCTTAAAGACAAAATCGGCCAACGTTCACCAATGTTATTGGACTTTGCTCAAAAAGGCAGCGTTGACGTACCCGATATTATCGAGAAATTCAAAACTATTTACGATATGCAAAATAAATTTGAATCCGACCAATCAAAGTTACTTACTAAAGAACAACATTCATATCTAAAATTTATCTCCGCAGAGATCACCGTCTCCAAACGCCCAGTTGAAGCGTGGATTTTGAAAAAATTATTGACCAAGGACCGCTTAACCGACAAGCAAATTCTATCCTCACTTCAAGCCAAAAGCATTTTTTGCGATGAAGAAACTCTGACTAATGTGGCTTCCGTGTTAGACTTCACCTATTTCTCCAAAGTAAAACAAAAGAAATACGGCCATATCTCATTAACCAATCACGCCAACCACGACTGGCAATTCTCTTCAGAATTCAAGCAAATGTTACAGTCAGCAACGTTTAAAAAATATTTTGAAGATGCCTTAGATGCAAAACTCTTCGACGTCCAACAAAATCCAGCAATCTATTACAATCGATTCACCATCGGTGAAAAATACTTCCGTTCAGATATTATCAAAATGTTGAACTGGGAACACGAACCCAATTACATAAATATCGGTGGCTATGGACTAAGAGAAGATGGTCGTTTCCTACCAGTCTTCATTTCCTTAAAGAAAACTGAGCAGATTCAAAATAAGATAGTCTACAAAAACACCTTCCTAGACCGCTCAACTTTACCGCTGTTCTCTAAAAGCGGACGTTCAACTTCCAGTACCACTGAACGTGAAATTCTAGAACATAAAAGTTTCGGGATGATCCAATTATTCGTAAGAAAATCCAACAACAATAGAATTGATGGCAAAGATTTCTACTACCTGGGCTCAGCAAAGATTCTCACCGCAAAAGATATCGTAGAAGAAAATACCGACGGCAAACCAACCAAACTAGTTGAATTTACCCTTCGTTTGGAACACGAATTGGATTTAGGTTTGTATCATTTTTTGACTGAAGGATCGTAAACATCCACCCTAGGAGAGTTCCACACCACACACCCCCTTAGCAAAGAACTGCCAATCGCTATCTGTTATATTTTATTTCTTGAACGGATCAATATATTCTCTTTTACTTATACTGTCTCTAAATTTATCTTCTGTTTCTTACTCTCTTATATATTTCGCTCTAGTCTTCTGACATAAGCCGACAGCATTAACAAAAAATCCTTTCGATCAAAGGTTCCTATTCCCATAATTACATTTCAAATTAGCATGTCTCTCGTGAATTATTGCTGCAAACACGACCCCATAAAAAAATATATTCTGAATCCGCTCTATTCCAATAACAGCATATTGCACTAATATAATCTTTTAATACTATTTATATATTTTAGTAATTGCCCTTGCTATTTTCTCACTTAAAATCGGAGGAACCGCATTTCCTATTTGCTTATATGCCTCAGTTCTAGACGTTTCAAAATAAAAATCATCTGAAAATCCTTGAATTCTAGCTGCCTCTCTAACCGTTATAGATCTATTTTGATTGATATCAGGATGAATATAATGGTGCCCATCCTTGGCTATATGAGCGACTATGGTGTACGATGGCTTTTCCCATGACAAAGACTTATAACGATCCAAAAACTTATCCGTATGTTTGTGCGTCTGTAATTTTGGATCTAATTCATCGTAAGTTAAATTTTTACCATGATTCTTTGCATTCACAACCAATCTATATATCTTTAAATCATTTTCATTATTCGGTCTAGCAATATTTAACGTCAAAGGAATATTTTTATCTCTTCTATAGTGTTTACTGATATATTTATTTTCAGATTTTGTATATTCATTATTTATTTGACCAGCATTTAAAAATGGCATATCTGCTAATGCAGTTTTTAAATCTACCGACTGTTCCTTTTGACCATTAAGATATATAAAGAAATTATCAATATTTTTTTTCTCTCTAATAGGCGTGCCAAATATTATTATTCTCTCTCTAGTTTGAGGAACTCCAAACTCAGCTGTATTAACGATATTAAATTTAAAATCATATCCTACCTCATTAAATTCTTTTTTCATTTTTGGCAAAAGTAACCGGTCATCACTATCTTTAAATGATAATAGGCCCTTAACATTCTCAAAAACAAAAAAACTAGGTCTATATCGTTTTAAAAAAGCTATGTAGTATCTATACAAGTAAATACGCTTATCAGTTTTTTTCTTATACGCATTTCTGGCCCGCCCTATAGTAGAATACGCTTGACATGGTGGGCCTCCAATCACACCTGAAATCTTTCCATTCACTGATGTGTCGATTTCTTTAAAAATATACTCTAAATTTCTCTCATTTATTTCTTCATTGATGGTATTATCTAAAATCCTTTTAGGAATATTACTATTCAAATCATCAACAGATAAATTATCATTGAGAAATTCATAATATAATTTACTTTTTTTGTTTCTTTTTAAGTAATAATATATATCCCTTAATCTTAAGGTTTCACTTGCAGATTCATCCATTTCAACATGCTTTATAATTTTAAAATTTGAATTTCTGAATCCCTCAGTTAGCCCTCCAGCACCAGAAAAAAGATCAATAATTTTTAATTTCATATTTTAATTCCTTTACTGTCCTAAAATAGTTCTCAAAGCTGAACTAATATTCAAAAAAACTATTATATTTTGCTCTAAAGATTTAAGATTATCAGGATTAATAGCATGTTCCGGATCATGTGATCCTAGATTAGTCCTATCCAATTTTTCTTTAAACTTGGAACCACTCTTTTTAAAATCATCTGTATATGTCAACAGATTAAAAAGATTATTTGCTTCATTATTTGATAAATTCATTCCTTTTAGAATTTTTCTTCTTATATTTTCTTCTAATGCAAAATTGACTATATCTTCTACGCCATTTAATCCAGATCGCACTTTTTCAATTTTTATGCCTTTAGTTATAGATTGATTTGCTGTAATCACTTTTCTGACTTCAATTTCAATTAATGGTCGCATAGCGCTGGAAACCACATAATCAAATTTACCATCAATCCACAAAATATTTATCTGTTCAATTAAATTAATAGTAACATCATTACTGTCTTCTGATTGAAATTTATAATATTTATTTTCGGTTAATGGAAAGAGTTCTTTTCTAGAGGCCAAACCTTTGGCTGGATCAAATATATTCAAATTAAGAATATCTGTTGCCTCTTTATCAGCGGTTCTAATCGTAATTTTTATCTCATGAGGTACACTTTGGGATTGTAAATTATTATTAGCCAACTTTTCGCCAAAACATATATATTCCAAATTATTAGATTGTACTCTTTCTCCATTACCATTAACACCATATTCAACAAATTCAGTAACATCAATATTCTTATTAATAGGTGCCTTTTGTGGCTTCTTTTTGAAAACTATTTTCGGTTTCTCATTATTGTGCTGTTTACTAGCTTGATCTCCAACGCCACCTTTTTCTTTATTACTATCTTTAATATTTCCACTTTTATTGACCATTTCTTTTTCATTATTTATTTTTTTATCGTTTTTTTGGTCATTTTTTGATTTTAAAAATCTTTTTTGAGGCTCATCTATGTCATCAGATATCGCTTCTTTTTTATTAACTCCCGCATTTCTTTTTAGGATACTAATTAATCCAGTTCCAACATTTTTTCTTTCTTTATTAATTTCTTCAATTAATTGAAGAATCAACTTTTTAAATACTAAAAAATTCCTTGTGTTTTTCTTTAATCCCTCCCTATTAGTGGTTTCTCGTAATATGTATTCGGATTCCTTAGATAATTCTATGATTCCAACCGTTTGCTTATTAGACATCTTACTTGACTCATTTCTAGAGGAGTTTTCCAATTCCAGCCAATCGTTGGATCCAAATCCAAATATTTTAAATTCGTTTCTATATATATTAAATCCTAAAGAATATGACAAGAACCTCTTTCTAATATCACTTCTCTTAAGACTACCAACTTTTTCGTATAAGTTCGACACATTTGGAACTTTAGGAGAATAGAAATGGTATACTTTCAAAGATAAATCACCAAAGTGCTTAATAATGTTTATATTATCATCACTATTAATAAATTTATTCAGTTTATCAGATACTTCATTACTTAATAATTCTTCTTCATCACCTAGGCCAACATTTACTACCTTTTTTAGTTTCAAGTCTTTATTTTTATCAGAACACAGTGTAAAGTTTGCTCTTAAGGTTGAATACTTGATTCCCTCCTCGAAAGGAATCAGATTTTCCTGACTTCCTTCATTTGAAATGATTTTAATCTTGATGGAACTATCCAACACTAAATTTTCAAGGTCTCTTCTTATTAGAGCCGTATCAATTATTTCTGGAATAATATCTGTGATTATTATCTCTGTACCACTTTCTTCGCCTTCACTATTAGGAGAAACACTTATGGGCACCCTATAACTTTCTACATTACTTACACTAGATAAATCATTACTGTTCAATTCAAAGATTTGTATTCTTTTTTCTGTTACAGTTTTAACTTTTAAACGCTTTCCCAATGCAAATAGAGTAAATCGTCCTATTCCTTTTCCACCGAGCATATCATGATTTCCCTTTTTAACACTTGTCCCCGCGATAAACCAAGTATCTTTTAAACTACTTATCCCATTTCCATCATCCTTTATTACAATTTTTTTTGGAAAATTACCAAAATCAATTACCACCTCAGATGCCCCTGCATCTTTTGCATTCTTTATTTGTTCAGATAACACAACTGAGTAGTTTTCTGTAAGGTCTCTACCCAAAACTTCAGTAATAATATTTGGTGCAAATGAAAAGGTTTCTTCTTTTTCTAAATCCATTATATATCCCCCCTATTTTAATCTAGTATTCCTAACCAAATTATACTTTATAATCTAAAGGTCGAAAGCACAAAAATGAACCTAAACGCCATGACTGTTGAAGTAAGACAATTAAATATAGAATTTTTGATATTACGAAGCATTATCTAAGAGTCTGATAAGGCCACTAGGTAATGCTTTTATAAATTCATTGAAAATCATATCCAATACGGTGGAATCCATGGCCAGTTTTCTAGCTAGACCATTAATACTCTTCTTTAACCAATTAAGTGCATTCGTAATATCGATATTAAGCAAGTTTCCTCCATAGTCGTAAAAGATGTCTCCGAGCGTTCGCTCGTCAATATTTTTCCTTTGACTTAGAGCCAGAATGTCATATGCAAGTGAAACGACAGCCATATGACCACACAAATCCATCATAACTTTGAATCTGTGTTTTATCGAATTGAAGGTATTGTTTAGCTACTTTAAAATAACTCTCAATTTGCCAACATCTTCCATACATTTGAACGATTTGATCATATCTTAAATTCATTTTAGTAGTACCCAGAACCAAATAATTATCTTTATCTCCACGTTTAGTTACAAAAACTAACTTAACCGGAATATCATGACCGTCAACGTTAAAGATAACTACTGAACTATAAAGGTATTTCTCTTTTGACGACCATTTACTTCGACAAAGGATGTCATAAAGTATTTTTACATTCATAAGACGACCGCAATAGCGGAAGTAAACCTTTTCAGTTTTCTTTGACATTCCAATACCGTGGAGGTCACGTTTGAGCAATTCTGAAAATATATGTGGACATGAATACTCCTTTGTATGTTTGGTTTTGGCGACTTAATTATACAGGCGTGAGTGATTTCATGTCTATTTTTATACAATAAAACCCCGGCAAGCCGGGGTTATTTTTTAATATATTTATCTTTCAACCTTTAGATATCCAAGGTTAATTGACCTTGTTTATTTAGCACCTTTTCTCTATTACGTTTGTATAATTGAGGAAAATCAACTTCAGACGTATTCTTGTATTTTGAATATCGAAAACCTTTGTAAATTCTATCATGTTTATTTTCCATATCATTCTTGATAGCTTTTCCTATTGCTTCACCTAATTTTATTGGAACAGCGTTCCCTATCTGTTTGTAAACCTCCGTTATGCTTCCACAAAATAGCCAATCATCTGGAAAACCTTGAATCCTAGAATATTCTTCTATTGACAAAGGTCTCATTTTTGTAGGGTGAACTAAATCTGTTGCTGGCATAGTGGGGACAGTGACTAGTGTAGGACTTGGTTCAGAGTATGACAATCTTCGTAAAAAACCAGTTTTACCTCCACCCATATAAAATTTTTTGCCCATTGCTTCTTTTTGTTCATCAATCGAAAGTGATTTCCAATTCCCACCCTCAGGAATTTTTTTTAACCACTTTTTCCTTTTATCAGGTAATTTTGCATAATGCATTGTTTTATCTTGAATATCTCCGATAGCGGAGCCTAATGTTCTCCATTTTGGTAACCCATAATCTCCATTTTCAGAATTAGTTGGGGTCAAATAGGGAACCTTTTTTTTACCTAATTTGGCAATTATTACAAATCTTTCTCTTTTTTGAGGTGCACCAAAATTAGCAGCGTTGTATAAATTAAAAGAAACACTATATCCAAATGACTTCAATTTACTCATAGCATAATATAACGCTCCCCCTTTAACTGGTTCTCCATTGGTATCATCCAATATTGCCGGAGTTGTCTGAAGTCCTCTTACATTTTCAATAATGGCATATGTTGGCTTCAATTCACCTATTATTTCAATATACTTAATAAATACATTACCACGAGAATCTTCAAAACCCTTTCTTTTCCCCGCTGTTGAAAAAGCTTGACAGGGTGGGCCGCCAAATATAACATCTATTTTTCTATTCTCTGGAATCCCTGCAAACCTCTTTATCTCATCACCTGAGTAACTCCATATATCGCCTATTAATCCTATATCTTCATTGTTAGCTAAGATCGTAGCTCTTGCTTCCTTATTTATTTCACTTGCCAACAGTGGAGAAAAGCCTTCTCTAGACATTCCAATATCCAATCCCATGGCTCCCGTAAAGAACGAAAGTGATATGACATGAGGAAGATTTTTATTTTTCCTTCTTCTATCACTAGGATTAACCACAAAACGTTCTTTTTTAATAAATTTATTTAAATCATCTTGGGTAGTAAACCAACTATTTCCTTCTCTCAATGCAGATATTCTTCCTGATTTCATTAACCTTCTAGTATATTGGGTAGAAATTTCTAACTTCTTTGCAACATCATCCACACTTAAAAGCATAGTTCCCTCCGTGAAACTTTTATTAGACCCGTAAATAGTACCATACTCTTGTTTCATAATCTATAATTTGATACTATCAATTGGAAAGTTAGTGGAAGTGATTACAATGGCTATTAAGAAATTTAACGTAA
Organism: Companilactobacillus suantsaicola; assembly: GCF_004745525.1. Taxonomy (GTDB): domain Bacteria; phylum Bacillota; class Bacilli; order Lactobacillales; family Lactobacillaceae; genus Companilactobacillus; species Companilactobacillus suantsaicola. The sequence continues at coordinate 19,730 of NZ_RKLY01000029.1, forward strand.
ATGATTATTTAATTACAAATAAAAATGTCGACAACAAAATAATATCCGAATGTTTTAATTCTGCAAAAAAAAATATACTAAAAGAGTATAGTGGGAAGCAAAATATAGGCGATTATATATCTAAAGCTGAGAAACTTTTTAAGTTTGCTTTAGAAAACGATCCTGCCTTGTTTACACCATTACCAATAGCAAAAAAGGAGATAGATAATGAAGTTTATTTCTATTTCTATAAATGGTTAAATAGATTCTTACTTAATAGGTACAGTTCTAATTTAAAAAAGCCCTTGAAAACTTCTGGGGAACGTGATAATGCTCTAATAACTAGAGTTAACGCCACTATGAGTAAAGCATCTGATAAAGACAAGAAAAACTTTTTGTTGGGACATTTTTTATACATGAGTGCTGAAAATTCAAATGGTGGTATTTTAGAAGAATACTTAGCTTCTATTTTAGAGCCTAGAAATTGGATATGGTGTTCAGGTGAATCTTATACAGCTGTTGATTTTTGCTACATAAAAGATAAGGACAATGTGAAGTTACTGCAAATAAAGAACAAATATAATACCGAAAACAGCTCGAGTTCAAAAATCAGGACTGGTACAAAAATAATTAAGTGGTATCGCTTGGGTAAACCTAAAGCTAGTAATAAATTTGAGCCCATTCCTAATTGGGATGAACTAATTGAACTAATAAACGCAAATGATGAACTTCGTCAATTACTAAACGAAAAATCATATCAAAACTTTATTGAAAGAAATTCTATTCTCACATTGAAAAATAAATAGTATGGCCAGATTGATTTTAAATGTGATACTTATATAATAATCATCATTGTGTCTAAATTATAAATGGATTAATGAGGGGATTTGAGTATGAATATCTTTCTACAGGGTTTGACTATGGGATTCGCTATTGAGGCGCCTATTGGTTTGGCAAACTTATTTGTCATCAACAATGCATTAACGCAATCACGCAAACGTTCGTACGTCGCGGCTTTTTTTGTAGCGTTCTTCGATATTGCTTTATCCGTGGCTTGCTTCTTTGGTATTGGGGCCATCATGAAACGGTTCGAATGGCTGAAATTGGCCATTTTACTTTTCGGGAGCTTGATTGTCGTTTATATGGGAACTAACTTATTTCGTGCGGAAACAACGGAAATTGGCAGTAAGGACACCGAATTGACGATGTTTAAGACCATTTCGACCGCTTTTGTCATGATCTGGTTCAATCCACAAGCAATCATCGACGGCTCACTGATGTTGGGGGCTTTTCAAGTCACATTGCCAGTGAGTGGTTACTCAATTTTTATCAGCGGAGTTGCTTTGGCTTCACTGACTTGGTTTATCGGCTTAAATCTAGTCATCGCCAAATTCAAAGATAAGTTTAACGCTCGAGTTTTGCGCATCATCAACATGGTTTGCGGGGCGGTTATTATTCTTTATGGTTTGAAATTGTTTTATAACTTTGTAATCTTATTGATCCACTAAAAAAAGGAATCACACAACAATTAAATTGTGCGGTTCCTTTTTTTCATCTAACCATAGAAGGTTTCTTTGGATCAAACTTCCAATTTGGAATCAAGAATTGCATAGCCTTGGCGTCATCACGGGCACCGAGATTCTTTTCAACGTACAATTCGTTAGCTTGTTTGATCTTTTCAAGATCAATTTCTACTCCTAGTCCTTCGTTTGTCTTAGGAACTGTCAATTGGCCATTTTCAATTTTATACGGATTCTTGGTGAGGTTTTGACCATCTTGCCAGATCCAGTGAGTATCAACGTCATAAACACGTCCTGGAGCGGCGGCGGCAGCGTTGGCAACCATTGCTAGTGAGATATCAAAGTGGTTATTTGAATGTACTCCCCAATTCAAGTTGAATTCGTTGCACAATTGAGCTACTCGAACTGCACCTTCCATTGTCCAGAAGTGTGGATCGGCTAGTGGAATTGAAACGGAATTCAAAGCAATCGCATGTGACATTTGACGCCAGTCAGTATCAACCATATTCGTTGCTGTTGGCATATGAGTGATTTGTTGGAACTCAGATAAAATTTCACGACCTGAGAAACCATCTTCACCGCCACATGGATCTTCAATGTAGTGCAAAATTCCTTTCAATTCGTCAGCGTAGTGAACAGCTTGTTTCAATGACCAAGCACCGTTTGGATCAAGGTCAAGTTTAGCATCTGGGAAAGCTTCGTGTAGTGCTTTAATGGCAGCAACTTCTTCTTCACCATCAAAGACACCACCCTTTAACTTGAAAGTCTTGAAGCCATATTTATCGTAGGCAGCCTTGGCCAATTTGACAATTGATTCAGGATCCATGGCAGGTTTTCGACGAAGTTTGCCCCAGTCACTAGAATTGTCATCGTCAGTTAAATAAGGCATATCCGTCTTACTTGCATCCCCAACATAGAATAAGTAACCTAAAACACCGACTTTTTCACGTTGTTGACCGTCACCCAAAAGAGCCGCAACTGGTACGTGGAGATGTTTTCCTAATAGATCCAAAAAGGCAGTTTCAATCGCAGTTAAAGCGTGAACCATGATTCTTTGATCAAAGGTTTGTTGTCCACGGCCACCCTTATCCAAGTAAGAGAAGTCTTCTTTAATCTTTAGTAAAACAGCTTTGTACTCGCCGATGGATTTTCCAATCACCAATTTTTTGGCCTGGTTCAATGTATCGGTGATCTTTTGTCCACCAGGTACTTCACCAACCCCGACTTGGCCTTCATCAGTTGTCAAAATGACAATGTTTCTTGTGAAATATGGGCCATGAGCTCCGGATAGATTTAAGAGCATGCTGTCATAACCTGCAACTGGATATACATCCATTTTTTCAATTTTTGGAATACTCATAATTGTTCTCCTTTTAAATTAATCTTGAAATTTATTATTCATGTATAATATTGGTATTAATGCAATGTGAGGGGATTGAAATAATGGAAATAAACCGACTAAAAACTTTTTTATCAGTCGCAAGAAACGGTAGTTTTAAAGCCGCAGCTGAAAAACTCTTCCTATCTCCACGAGCTGTTTCAAAACAAATGGATCAGATTGAAAATGAATTAGGGGTTCAATTGTTTGAACGGCAAAAGAACAGTACTCAGTTGAATAAAGCTGGTAATCAGTTTGTCGTCACGGCCCAAGATATCGTCAATACTTACAACGATTCCGTGACAAAATTACAAACTATCAATGAAGCACCAACACCAACTTTACGAATCGGTTTTTCATCCCTCAATCAAACCGTAATTTTAGAAACCGTCATCGCACCCTTCACTAAAAAATATCCTGATATTAAATTAGAAGTTAAGGAAGAAAGCGGCATCCGTTTGATTCATTTACTCGAACGCGACAGTCTCGATTTTGCCGTAACGCCATTTTATAATCTGACTCGTGAAAAAATCGATTATAAAAACACAAAAATGATTAAATTAGCTGAAGGTGAATTAATGGTTGGCGTCAGTATCAACAATCCTCTAAGTAAGCAAGATTCAGTGAGTTTAGATGAGATAAATAATATGAAAGTCCTTTACTACAGTTCATCTGAATCGTACTACTTAAGAGAAGTCTTCCTCGACAAATTCAACGGCTTTTTGAATCCTGAACAGATCAATCGGGTCTCCTCATTAGAGCAGCGTGATATGATGGTCGCATCCAACAACGGAATCGGCTTTTACCCAAGTCCGTTTTTAAATAAGGAACGCGCACAAAATCCAATGATCAAGTTTCTAAAAATCACTGATAAGGTCAACAAGTACTATGCTTCGGCGTTTCTTTACAATCCTAACAACAAAAATTCTTCATTGGTAAACTTAGTTACTGATTTAAAGAGGATGGAATCTTAATGATTTCAGCCTTTTTATTTTGTCAAAAAATCAGTCGCTTCAAGCACCCGCACACAAGCATCGTGTTTGATATCTTTTTGGGCGATTCGCAAATATCCATACTTAGTATCACGTTCAAAAAGAATCAGGTCGTTGGTATTTTGATTGGCGCAGAGTAAGAAATCTCCGTTCTTACTAATACTGAAATCACGTGGGAAAATACCTTCAGTTTTAATATTCTGAATCTTTTCCAAGTGTTTTCCACCATCCAAAACTTTGTAAACCGTTAGTGAATCGTGACCTCGATTAGAGATGTACAAGAATTTTTCATCTGGTGACAATCTAATTGCGGCAGAACCACTGTGACCCACGTAACCTTCAGGAATATTGGAATAATCAGCGATTCGTTCCAATTTACCAGTTTCTGGATGATATTCAACCACGCCGACTCGACTGGACAACTCGCCTAAAACATAGACGTAATTAGTCTTTTTAGCGATAGCTAGTTGACGAGGTCCAAAGCCAGGTTTAGTTTCAAAGGCTGATTTCAAAGTCAATTCAGCGGTATCAAAGTTAATATCAAAGATGAATAACTTGTCACAACCTAATCCACAAACCATCAATCTGCCATCTGGCAATTCTCTAGCGAAGTGAATGTGGGCGTGATCCTGTTCAACTAATGGACCGTGACCCTCAATTGGATAAGTGTGACTGTCGACAATTTCATAATCATCATTCATTTTAAAAGTATGAATGGCGTTAGTATTGTAATTTGCGGCAAACAAAACTTTGTGTTCGCTGTCGATTGAGATGTATGAAGGAACGGTATATGGCAATTCGTTCCAGAAATACAAATTCTTGGCTGCATCATAGGCTTCATATGAGCCGTGTTTCTTTGGTAAATAACTAGCTGAAACTAATTTTCCCGATTTAGCATCAACGATGCCGACTCCACCTTGATTACCATTTTGCGTCAAGACTGTCGCAATCTTACCGTCGGTATCTGAATAATTCAAAAAAGCTGGATTGTCGACTTTAGCCAACAAACTGATGTCGGTGATCTGCTTTTTTTCAGTATCTAGTGTGGCGACGTACATACCTTCTGATTGATTATGTGGCGTATAACTATCTTCTGTATAACCGCCTAAAATAAATTTATCCTTCATTTTAAAAGCCTCCGTTATTTAATAGTTACTTTCTTACATTTAGCAATGACTTCTGGTTTCAATTCTTGGCCGATTCCTGGTCGATCAGGAATATCAATAAAGCCGTTGACTGGTTGATAATCATCGTATTTGCAAGTTGCCCGGTCTTTTGCATTGATGGCCCGTTGGTAAACTTCGTGAATTAAGAAATTAGGGATAACTGCTTCAACTTGTAAAGCGGCCGCAATCGCAATTGGTCCTCCACAAACGTGAACTTGAGCATTGATGTCATACGTATAAGCCATATCACAAATTTTCTTAGCTTCAGAAATTCCACCGGCTAAACAAAGGTCTGGTTGAGCTACTTTGATTGAACGGTCTTCGAAGAACTTTCTAAAGCCCCAACGAGTAAATACTCGCTCACCAGCGGCGATTGGTATGTTAACGTGTTGCGAAACTTCCAAAGTATTATCCGGATTGAGGGTGTTGACTGGTTCTTCATAATAAAGAATATTCAAATCTTCTAACGCTTGACCAATTTTTATCGCTGAAGTCGTATCGGAGTTAGCGTGCATATCAATAATAATATCTAAATCGTCTCCGGCAACATCACGCATTGCTTTAACTCGGTCATAAGCTACCTTAATGACGTGTTGCGAAACTGTTCCTTTAGTATTCCAAGTTCCCCCGCCATCAGGTTGGTCACTCAACATGATGGGGTCAAACTTCAAAGCATCATAGCCTTCAGACATAACTTTTTTCGTAACCTGTGCGTAATCTTGTGGCGTGATCAACTTTAATTTGTCGATGTGTTCACCCCAGTTGTATTGCAACTGACTGGCATAAGCACGCAAATGATCATTGGTCTTGCCACCGAGAATTTCATAAGTTGGTGTGTTGTAGTACTTTCCTTTGATATCCCAAAGTGCAATATCAATGGCACTAATAGCTGCGTTGACTACAACACCTCCGGCAATGCCCCAATAAGTCGTATTGAAAAGCTTATCCCAAATTTTTTCAATATTTAAGGGGTCTTCACCAATAATGACTTCACTAAAGTCTTGCAACATCCCGAAGCCACCACGCCAACCTTTTCCATAAGCTAGACCGGCTTCACCAAAACCGCAAATGTCAGTATCAGTGTTGATTCTGATTACTAGTGGACACCAATCTTCCTTAGAACCTTGACCGTTTCCACTGAAACTAGGATCTGCACTTGGAACCTTCATAATATCAACACTAACAATCTTCATTACTTCTCCTCCATTCATTTACTTTGTGCAACTATTTTCAAATTCATTGTAGTTATAATTTTCACTAATTCACAGTCCAATTATTTACCCCTGGTGAACTATTTGGACTTATTTATGACATTTTTTCTTCGTAAAAGATTGATGATTGGCATATTAACCTCAATTTTATCATTTTGTATGTAATAATCGGTTCACCTGGTGTCCATTTCGTGACTGTAAGATAGTGAAAATATTAACTATAATTATTCCTGAAAACAAATTTAGTGACATCAGTAACGAACTTAAATTGGGAGGATTCAACTTATGAAAAAAGTTTTGTTGAGTGAAAAGATTGACGATAAAGGAATTCAACTTTTGAAAGATAACGGCTTCGATGTTCACGTTTCTGCTGGAACTGACGTTGAAACGATGAAAAAAGAGATCAAGGATGCTTATGCAGTGATCATGCGTTCATCACAACTTCCTGCTGAAGTCATCGATGCTGGCGAACAATTGAAGATCATTTCTCGTAATGGTACTGGTATCAACAACGTTGACGTAAACGAAGCTACTAAGAAAAATATTTTAGTAGCTAAAGTTAATGGTGCCAATGCTTTTGCGGTTGCCGAATACGTAATGACAACTATGTTATTGCTCAGTCGGAAAGTTTTAACTTCTAATAAATTGATTCACGAGAAAAAAGATGAACTAGCTGCCATCGGTTCACTACCTGGTTTCTCAACTCAATTCTCATTGAATGGTAACGAACTAAGAGGCAAGACTTTAGCTATTCTAGGACTCGGTAAAATTGGTCAAGAATTAGTTAAATTAGCTCAAGCCTTTGGTATGAACGTCGTTGGCTACGATCCATATTTGAAAAATTCACCGGTAAAACTTTATGAAAAGTTAGAAGACATTTATCCAGTCGCTGATTTTCTTTCCATTAACATGCCTTTGACCGACGAAACTAAAAATATGATTGCTGAAAAACAATTACAATCAATGAAAAAGACAGCCTTCATCATCAATTCAGCTCGCGGTGGAATCATCAACGAACATGATTTAGCTGCTGCTTTAAATAATGACGTTATCGCTGGTGCCGCCATTGATTCCTTCAACCCTGAACCTCCAGCTCCTGATAACCCACTCTTCACAAGTAAGAACACGATTTTGACTAGTCATATGGCCGGAACAACTATCGAAGCTAACCAAGCACTCGGTTTAGGTGCCGCTCAAGCTATCATCGACTTCTCAAATGGTAAAGTTCCTGAATTTCCAGTTAACCAAGAAATCCTACAAAAATAAAAAATGAGGTCGCCTATTATGAGACATAAAAAGTTAATAGCCGGCATAGTTGGAATTATCTTAGGAGTTGCCATCGCCTTTTTCATCCCAACTCCACAAGGATTAACTCATGCAGGTATGGTCGTCTTAGCATCATTAGTTACTGCAAATATTTTCTGGATTTTTAACGTTATTCCCAGTTTTGCGACTGGCTTACTCATGCTATCTTCTTGGGTCGTTTTAGGAGCAGTCAAATTCGAAGTCGCCTACCAAATCTTTTCCACTACTACTATGTGGATCATCATCGGTGGACTTGGCTTAGGTGCAGCTGCTACTAAAACAGGTCTGATCAAACGTATCGCTTTGAAAATCATGACCTTCTTCCCGGCTAATTTTAGAGGTCAATCACTAGCACTCTTTACTGCCGGTACAATTATTGCTCCAATGATTCCTAGTGCTCATCCTAAAACTGCCATGAGTACTCCAATTGCCAAAGGTATCAGTAACGCTCTAGGCTACAAACCTTTTGGCAAAGGCAGTTCCGGAATCTTTCTAGCTGCTTTATGGGGCTTCTTCGTAACTGAAGCAAGTTTCTTGAGTGCCACAGCGCAAAATTACGCGTTTAAGGGACTATTGCCTTCCAAAGCTCAAGCTCAATTAACTTGGGGTAACTGGTTTTTGATGATGATTCCTTGGACAATCGTCATCTTAGTCGGTGGCTATTTCCTCTTGAATTTCTTGTTCAAACCTAAAGATGATAAACCCGTTTCTCGAGACTTCATCAATAAGCAACTACAAGAATTAGGTCCGATGTCACGCGATGAAAAAATCACTGCTGGTGTAATTTTAATTGCCATCGTCTTTTGGATTTTGGAATCAATTTTCCATATCCCCGCTGCTGTAACTGCCATTATCGGTGTCAGCGTCTTAGTCGCTTTGAAAGTTTTGACACCCGAAGATTTCAAGACTCGTTTGAGTTGGAACACAATTATCTTCATCGGTACCGTTATGGCTTTAGGTAACGTCATGCAATCAGCCGGTTTAACTACTTGGTTAAGAAAAATTTTGGCTCCAGCAATTTCACCAATCATCGACAACTTATACATTACAGTGATCGTTTTGCCAATCATCATCTACCTATGCAAGTTCGTCGTTGTTTCCTTGATTTCAACTGGTACTTTGATCACGATCGGCTTGTTACCATTCTTTTCACAAATGAGTTTCAGCCCCGCAATTATCGCTATCATCGTTACAACCAGTGTTAACGTTTGGTTATTGTCTTACATGAACGCTCCTATTTTGACTGGTAGTGCTGCCGTCAACGACAGTATGGCTTCACGTGGAGCAATGGCTAAATCATCAATTGGTTACATGTTATTGAACATCATTGGCTTACTCGTTTGCGTACCACTTTGGCAGCTTATGGGTATTGCTTAGTCTTGGAAATTAAAAAAGTTGTACTATTGGGATTTTTCCCTTTAGTACAACTTTTTTAGTCTCAATTTATTTTGTTAGATTTTTAATATCATCGATAACTTTTTGTGACTCTTCCATTCGTTGCGTGATTTCTACAATGATTTTTTCATACTCGGATAAAAATTTCTCCGTTTTCGGGTGGTTTTGATAAGCTGAATACGCTAATTGTAAGTCGAGCATTTTGCCATCTAAATCGTCTCGTAACTTGATGCGCTCATCATTGATCAGCTTTTGTAGAGATGGGCGGATCAGTTTCAAGATTTCTGGATTCAGGCCGTTAGTTTTATTCAGTGGATTGTACGGATAGGCTGTTATGACAACATATTCTTCAACATCTAGGACCATCAATACATCCTGGCTGCGAAAGATTTGTATTTCATCATTTTTCTCATCCTCATTTTTGAAGAAAGTTGCTGCACTCAAAAACCGGTGGGTCCACGTTTCTACTTTTGTTTTGGGAATATTAAAGCGAGTTTGAATTCGTTTTGCGGCGTGCTTACTGATTTTATACTTCTGTATATTAGAGACTCCCATCACTGCACCTCAATTTAGAATTATGCAATTTTAGTTTAAAAGAAATCACCAAATTTAGACAGTCGAAAGGTCAATCTTTACACAATCTATACATTAGGTTAATTTTAATTGTGAACTTGAAATTTTAATTTTATCAAATTTTTGTTTCACATTTTCAAATTTAATGCTAATATAAGTGTCACAAGATAAAAACGAAAAGAAAGAAGAGTAAGATTTTTCATACCAACAGTGAGCTGGGATTGGTGAGAACCTAGTAGGTCAATGAATTTTCCGAATAACACTTTCTTATGTTTCTGGCTGAAATTTCGTAAAGTAAGTGCAGACGTTAACCGGTACGTTACCAGCGGTGGAGCATGTTAGTGCTCTTATTGAGGTGGCCTATTTTTAGGCAACTTGGGTGGTACCGCGAAGTCTTTCGTCCCAGTTATTATTAATTTAATAACTAGGATGAAAGACTTTTTTATTTTGCATTCAAATTTAAAAACATGGAGGATTTAACATGAACTTGATCATACCTAAGGATTACGATCCCAAACTATCTGTCAAAGAAACTCAAAGAGCAATTCAATATATTCGTGAAACTTTTCAGGATGAATTCGGCAAAGAATTGAATTTGTCACGTCTGTCAGCACCAATGATGGTCGAAAAAGGAATGGGTCTAAATGATAATCTAAATGGTGTTGAATCCCCTGTTTCCTTTACTATGAAAGGCTTGCCTGGTGAAACCATCGAAATCGTTCATTCCCTAGCTAAGTGGAAACGACTCGCCTTGAAACGCTATAAATTTGGCATGCACGAAGGAATTTACACCAACATGAATGCCATCAGAAAAGACGAGGATCTCGACAACATCCACTCAATTTACGTCGATCAATGGGATTGGGAAAAAATTATCGCTAAGGATGAAAGAAACGTTCACACTTTAGAGGATACGGTTAAATTAATTTTTAAAGTTATCAAACACATGGAACACGAAGTTTGGTATAAATTTCCTCAATCCGTTCATCATCTACCTGATGAGATTCACTTCGTAACGACCCAAGAACTCGAAGACCGCTGGCCTGATAAGACTCCAAAAGAGCGTGAAGATGCCATTTGTAAAGAACTCGGCTGTGTCTTCTTGATGCAAATCGGCGGTCCCATGAAGAGCGGCAAACGCCACGACGGTCGTGCTCCTGACTATGACGACTGGAAATTAAACGGTGATATTTTGTTCTGGTATGAACCTCTACAACACGCCCTAGAAATTTCAAGTATGGGAATTCGTGTTAGTGAGGAATCAATGAGAGAACAATTAAAAATTGCCCACGCAGAAGATCGAGCCAACTTACCATTCCACAAAATGTTGCTAAATGGTGAGTTACCATACACTATCGGTGGTGGTATCGGTCAATCTCGTTTGTGTATGTTGCTACTCGGCAAGGCTCACGTTGGTGAAGTCCAAGCTGCCGTTTGGCCACAGGATCTGCGCGATAAATGTGAAGAAAACAATATTCACTTGCTATAAAAATATGGGGCTGTAACATAAGCCCTCGAAGGTAAAGAACTTGGAACATAACCGCTTTTTACTCCTACATCATCTGATTTAGACATAAAAAAATCCCCTTCGCATTATAATCGGTTAGTAGCCTTTTATAATTATAACGAAGGGGATTTTTTAATATTTAAGCCATTCTCACTCCATTGAACTTACCATGTGATATAGAGACAACCTCAAATGGGAAAGTAGCCATCAGCTGATTATTGCTAACAACTGCAGCAGGCCTCCTTTTTTGTATTTCTGCTCCAGCAGATGGATCGAAATCAATGTAAATGATTTCTCCATTTTTAGGCATATTTACCATAATTCTTCCCCTACTGGTTTTGTATTTTCCCAGTCATTCAGATCATCCGCACGCTGATAATTTCCATGCCAATCTTCAAATAGGTCGTCTAAACTAGTTGCCATTTTTTTTGAGGGTTTAAGAATTAATTCGCCATTATCTTTTTTTTCAATTTTATACTGAGTTCCAGGTGCTACATCTAGGTTACTCGGAATCGTAACAACAATGGAGTTTCCTTGCTTTCGAGCTTTTACATATTTTTCCATAAGCCTATCCTCCATTTCAAAGTCTTATTAAATTAAGACTCGGTGAATACATATGTGCTTCGAGACAAAAACAAAGTGGAGAAAGTTATGTTATGTCCTAAGCTCTTATTTGGTCAAAATGTAATTTAAAATTTCCATGAAAAAACTCTGTAAACTATTTTTAGCAGTCGTAAAGGTTCCAACGTCGACACCGGTGAGTTCTTCCTCACCAAAATAACGATTCTCGATGTACATATGATAAGCTAATTCGATTTGCATCGACTTTACTCTTTTATTGGCTCCGTAATGCGGTGTGATGTAGCCACCTGAGAAGGGATGATTATTGGAGACGGTGTAGCCTTTTTGATTTAATTGTTCTGTTAAAAATTTTCTGAAAGCAGTGCTTGAGGTTGTGTCAAAACGATTGCCTAAAACGACGTCTTGGGTTTTGACATCTTCGTGAGGATATTCGGCAAAACTGTGGAGATCGAAAAGATAAATCTTGTCGAATTTCTCTAATTTATGATCGATCAATTCCTGTAATTTAGCATGATATGGTTGATAAAATTGGGTGATTCGTTGCTCAATTTCTTCTTCCGTTAACTTATTTTGATAAATTGGTTTGCCAAAGGTTGTCTGGCTGTAAACTATCTCGTAACGATAATCGCCATTTACGTCGGTCATCGACAAGTCTCGGTTGGGATCAGCGATGTAGCGGTGAAGGTTATTTTGGAGTGTAGTGAAACCGTTTTGTGGTAGAAAATCATAAAGTTCAGGCAAAAACCAATCGACGTTGGGTAGAATTCGTCCCGGAACCATTTTTGATTTGATAGTTTCCGGTACAAAAGTGCCACTGTGTGGTAGATCGATGATAATTGGCAATTCGTCAACTGTTTCATTGTAGACGGTAAAGTTTTCCATGATTTCTCCTCTAATCCCAGTTTCCATAGGATATTTCGTTTAATTCTTCATTGCCGCACTTGGGACACTGCCAAAATTTTTTTGGCTCTTCGATGAATTTCAATTTAGTTGTACCAAGACTTCCTTTGGCAAAGGTCACACGCTCCAAAGTTGTTTGGCAGTACGGACAAGGATACTGGGGAACAAATTCAGTTGGATCTAGTTGGAAATAGAATTTATTGAACAAATAAAAATCATTTGGGCAGGCATAGATTGCGTGACCGTAATTTTCATTTAGCCGGTTACCTTCTTTCAACAAGGTTTTCGCTTGATTGGTGAGTTTTGAATCTTCGATTAAATCTGCTAAAAAATTATTTACGACGTTTTCCTCAGAATAAAGCATCCCAATTCCTGTATTAGCCTCAATTCCGTAGCCACATTTACTGCAGCGCAAGTTGTGCATTTCTCCCATCGTATCCCTCCTTGTCTTTGTTGGTATAAATATTAAGGAAATTTTTCTGAAAATTCAATAAATTTACAACTAATTAATTCAGGCGAATTTTATAATCAAGTTAGCCACCTTAAGAAAAACTAAATAAAAAAACACCAAGACGTAAAAATCAGTTATCATTGGAGTTCCGACACTAACAATGAAAGAGGTTTTTCGTCTT